>CANQQI010000019.1 GCA_947625945.1 uncultured Oscillospiraceae bacterium | reverse complement strand
GGGCATCTTGCAAGGTGGCTCACTTATTCGCTGTCATTTCCCAGAAATGTGGCTCATGTATATATTAGCATTTACACATGGGATTATCCACAAGTAAAAATGGCCGTTCTCCGCAGTGTGGAGAGCGGTCGGTTTCCCGCTTTGTACAGATATAGGGCATGCTTGCTATTCTTCAAAACGCATGTTCATACGGGGGCCTTGCCTATTCAAAGCGGGCAAAAGCGGCTGGTTCTTCATACCGCTGTGAAAAAGAGCCGCCTTGCGCCAGGCCAGGAAAAGCAATGATCCGAACCCGTCTCCCACAGGAAATGGGTTCGGATCAAGGGTTTGGTGCAGTTGAGCAATCCAAATCCGAACCGGTTTTCTGTGTTGCAAGAGTAGCGTTAAAGTCGGCAAAGGTAATAGTTGTTGTGCCTTCCTTGTAGTTGAACGTAATCACCATTTTGATGTCGTACAGGAAAATCGCATTGATGAACGTGTCGATCAGCATCTTGCGGTGGGTCTTCTGCCGCACGTCCAGCTTGTGGAAGCGATGGAGCCAGAACGTCATAAACTCCGCACTGATCTTGGGCTTTTCCAGCTTTTCGCAGGCGATACGGGTTTCCAACTCTTCCTTCGTAGCCTCCAGCTCTTCCAGCCGTGCCTTTGTGGACTTGGTGAGGATGCCCTGCTGGATGGCATTGAGCATATTCTGAATAGCGGTCTCTATCTCCCGGAGCTGCTGTTCGTAGAGAGGGAGGCTGCTGCTTTCCCGGCTCTGCAAGTCCATGAGCATGGACACGATCGCTTCAATGGCTGCATCGTCCATGACTATCTTCATAGTCCCGCGGACTACCAGATCTTCTATCCACTCTTTCTTGACGGGCTTCTTGTGACATTCCGTCCGCTTCTTCTTGACGGAGACGCATTTGTAATAGTGGTGGACAACTCCTGTGCGGCTGGTGCCACCCTCACCGCAGAGATAGGCCCCGCAATACCCGCAGAACAATTTAGTAGTCAGCAGATAATCGTCCTTGGCTTTGTGGCGGGCCAGGGCCTTTTTGTTCTTCTCCATTCTCTCCTGCACCTGGTCAAAGAGGTCTTGGGGAACGATGGCGGGGATGCCTCCCGGCACGACAATATCCCGGTATGTATACTCTCCCATATAGCGGCGGTTTTTCAAAAGATGCTGGATGCTGTTGTAGGTCAGCTCCCGCCCCTGCGTATTCTTTATACTGCTGTCGTTGAGCCAGTCCCGGAGCTCCTTCATAGTGGCGCCTTCATCATAGCGCTTGAAAGCCTCCAGCACGAATGGCGCTGTCAACGGATCGATCTGAAAATGCCGGTCATGGTCGATCTAATAGCCGATGGGCAGCGCTCCACCCGTTGTATTTAGTTTTCAATGCGTTCTCTGTAATACCTCGGATGACTTTCTCAGAGAGGTCGGCGGAGTAATATTCGGCATAGCCCTCTAAGACGCTTTCCAGTATGATGCCCTCCGCCCCATCAGAGATAACCTCGGTGGCGGATACCACCTTGACGCCGTTCTTCTTCAGCGTGGCCTTGTACCGGGCGCTGTCATATCGGTTCCGGGCAAATCTGTCCAGCTTCCAGACAATGACCATATCAAACAGCCGCTTGCCGCTGTCCTTAATCATATTCTGAAATTCCGGGCGGTTGTCCGTCTTGGCAGAGAAGGCGCGGTCAATGTAGTGCCGCAGAATGGTAATCCCGTTTTTCTCAGCAAAGGCGGTACACTCGCGGATCTGGCCCTCGATGCTTTCCTCCCGCTGGTTGTCGGAGGAATAGCGGGCGTATATGACGGCTTTCATCACGGGTTCACCTCTGCTGTCAGCACAAACATAAGTTGACTTGCTAAAACAATTCTTCCAAAAGCCTCTTGCTGGGTACACGGCAGGTTTTCGTGCAGGTTCGGATGTCTATATGCAAGAAAAATTCCCTTGAAAAGCTGGTGAATCCCTTTCCGATAATTCTGCCCGCTCTTTTCTGTGGTATCGCAAAATTGATGAAGCCCGTTATCTGACAAAAGCGCATCAATCAAAGCGTCTGAATCCTTAGGAACCCATGCTCCTGGTTTATATTTCCTGAACAGTTCCCGCATCTTTGTTTCAATCTCTATAATAGCCTTATCTGCTGCCGCACCGAAGTGACCATCACAATATAGTGCTTTAGAAACTCGCACGATATCAGGGTGGATATCGTTCCAAAAACGAGTGTTTATTGGTTCATTGATAATTTGCTCAACAGCAAGGAACAATTCTCCAAATGAAGCGGTGTTTATAGTGGGAGGATTGACCATGAAATCAAACAGATTATTTTGGATTATATAGAGCTCGGAGCTCAAGAAAGAGTATTCCTTTTTATGCCAAGTGCAATTCGTTGTATATCAGCTTGAATTTGAAAACAGTCCTTTGGGTTCATTATTACCTGCTGTCTCGCTTTCAGAAGATTGTTAATATCGCGAACCCGATCCCTAAGGGAAATTAGTTCAGAATTATACGTCGGCTTCATGTTTTTACCACTTCCTTTGCCAGTCCCGACAGTTCTGTACCGCCAGACTTCAATGCTATCTTATCGTTTTATTTGAGCAAGACACTCCATCGCATGGAGCATCAATCCGTTTCCTCGACCTCTCCCATTTCCAGCGCAAGGTCAGTCAATTCACGGAGCTTTTCCTTCAGTAGCTTCTTATCCGGCAAGTGCTCGGTGTAACTTGACACCAGCGTGGGCGAAGTGCTGCGGCTGAGCGCATACTCAACAACTGAATCGTCCTTAGCTGCGCACAGGATCACACCTACGCTTGGATTTTCCTTTGGCTTCTTCACATCCCGGTCAAGCGCCTCCAGATAGAAGTTGATCTGACCGATATGCTCCGGCTTGAATTTACCGATTTTCAGCTCCACAGGCACCAGACAGCTCAGCGCCCGGTTGTAGAAAAGCAGGTCAATATAAAAGTCCTGCCCGCCAACTTGGATGCGGTATTCCTCACCGATAAAGGAAAAATCCCTGCCAAATTCCAAAATGAAGTCCTTTAAGTTTGCAATAATTGCTTTTCGCAGATTGCGCTCGGAGTAATCCTTCGGCAAGTCAAGAAACTCCACCACATAGGAATCCAGGATACTGCTTCGCACGTCCTTGGTTACGAAATTCGGAAACAGCTTCTGGTTGAACAGCATATACCGCCCATAATAGGCGCTGTCCATCTGGCGCTCCAGCTCACGCTTGGAATACCTCTCCTTGACGCAGAGTGCCATGTAAAAATGCCGTTCTTCAGCGGACTTTGAGCCCGACATGATCAGCAGATGGTTCGTCCAGCTGATTTGTGTCACCAGTGGTGTCACAAATTCGTCGTCCTTGTAGGTCTCATAGAATTGCTTCATTCGATATAGTCCGCGGCGGTTGAAACCTTTGACGCCGGGGTTATGTTCGGCAATATAAGCGGCAACCTCGTCGATCACCTTGTCGCCAAAGCCTGACGATGCGCACAGATCGGAGAGATACTCGCCCACATCCCAATACATCCGGATAAGCTCGGCGTTGACCGCTCTCAGAGCACGATTGCGGGCCTGATCGATGATGGAAATAATCTTGTCAAACTGACTCATTTTAGGGGTTAATTCTTCGCTCATGCCTGCACGCTCCCCTCCAACATCCGAATCAAGGTGTTCTTCAACCGCTCATTCATGGGCGAACCCGGATCGAAACACATCTCGACGAATTTCTGCAATTCCGGGTTGTCATCTGAAACGGGAGGTACTGCCTGATACAACTTTCCCTGCGGCGCATCACAGCGGGCAAAAATGTAGTCCATAGAAACGTCGAAATAGTCCGCATATTTCCGCAAAAGTGCAACAGTCGGCGTTGCCTGACCGTTTTCATAGCGGTTGATGCTAGACTGTGTAGAGCCAAGGATCTCCGCCAACTTAGACTGTGAAATGTTAATGCTCTCCCGCAAAGCCCGAAGTCTGTTACCCAGTTGCTTCATTTTAAGAGACCTCCTTTTCGGGTTAATCATAGTATACACAAAATCCGGGCTGTTGTCAACCCGGATTTTGAAACTTTTGCGCGATCAATAGGAAATCACGCTGTTTTAATGATTATTTCTCGGTTTTGAGTTTAGAAATTATGAATAACAAATGCTTTATACACCACGCAAAGAAAGAAATACCAATAATTAGTGTTGTAATCTCGATTTGAATGAAGATATCTTCCGCTTTTGAGGGAAGATCTAAAAAGACTAATGAAAACGCAACAATAATTGTGATGACATTTGCAATCATTCCCACGAAGGCCGACCGATAGAGATTATCTAAATAGCTATTATTCCATAATCGTTCTATGCGTTCCTTATCAATAACAGAAATCAGAATACTAATCCCTGTAAACAAAAAACCTCCAATTATCGCGGACATAGATATTGCATTATAATGAAAATCTGGTGCTAATTCTTCAAATTTCGAAATATCAAAGAACGAACTTTGGATCAGAGCAACAGAAATACCGATTGACAAGAACAACACGATGCCCAACCATATCCAGTTTTTTAGCTTCGTCATTCCTCTCACCACCATTTTTATTATATTCTGCAATATTTCAAAAGTTCATCTTTGTATTGCGTATATGTTTGCAAAAGAGCCTCTTTGAAGTCATCATCTAATAATAATCCCGAATCCTCTTTTCCTAAAACGACCGTCTTCGTAAAGTTATACTGCATTAAGTCATATGACTGTGTTTTTTCGCCTTGATCCTTCGCGTTAGCATTAAGCCCTTTCAGGTTGTCACCATATTTCATTTTGATTGAAGCAATCAGTTCAGCGAGTTTGCCGCTCGACGAGAATATGTTTTTGTTTCTTTGCCCAACCAACTTATATGTAACCATTTTGGTTTTTATATTTCTTATCGAATCAAAACTTTCTCGATCCAAACCAATATCAGACAGTATTTGATCTTCCGGAACAGCAACCGTGACAGACAGTTTACTGATAATATGTTTTTTCACCAAGACAGCCAATATATCATTTGTCATAATCGCAGCAAGGCGGGTAGAAACATTTTCCTCTCGATCAATTCCTTGGTCAAAGAGATTTCGCACAGCAGAAATTCGAGGGGCACCATTGATTCCAATGTAGCTTACAATGCCCGTTTCAAAATCAATTAGGCAAAAAGTGTACAACTCCAAAAGTTGGCTTTCTCTCATAGGAACACTTTCTGTTTCTAATGTTGTTCGATCTCTAAGTGCAACGGTATTTGAAGGATTCTGTTGACCAATTTTGATAAATGCGCGATGCTCTTCGTAGGAGATTACTTCAATAACATATTGACTACTGGAAACAGTTATGTTCATCGCTTTATGTTCATTCGCAAGAGCTTGCATTTTTTCTGCAAATATTCTCTGAAAATATGCCTCAATATCAGAATCACTCAACTGCTTTACTTGAACAGTATTTGTTCCCAGAATTAGAGTCTGCTTTTCCAGCGACAGCCGATAGAATGAAACCTTTCGTGTTTTACTTGACATGCTTTCACCCCGTTTTTTATTCTACATCAAATCCACCCTCAAGAATAAACCTTCTCAGCATTTGGTCGATCTTCATGTTGATCTGGAATCTCTTGATGGGTTTGCTCTCTATCATTTCAAGGAAAGCTTTCGCCTTTTCCTGATCTACGCTTGCCTTTAATGTATCAAATTTACCGAACTCATTGATATTGGCATCTGTAATCTTCGACTGCATAAAACTACGCAGCATCGTTTCATCGACTCCGATGGCGGCAGCAAAACGATGAATTTGATCATTTTTGGCACTGGTCATATATGCTGTAATGTAATCACGTAGCGTTCTTCCTTCGTCAACTACCACATCGCCGTTCTGAACATCGTGAAGGAAGATGTTTGCGTATTTCTGTTCCTCTTGCGTGAGCGTTGCAAACGACCTGTGAAGCTCATCCAGCACGGCGGCAGTTTCCGCGCCATCCTGCAATGCCTTGATGTACTTTTTGAACCGGGAGTTCATATAGTTGGCATCGATGACACCAGTATTGATTTCCGTCAGATAAGAGTCGATTTCATATGGCACATCCTCAACACCAGCTCCCCCACTACCACCGGAGAACAGTTCCTTATAACGCAAAACAAGAATCAAGTAGATGGTTTCATCGATGTGCAGATCAACGGTCACTTTACTGCCAGTGTTCTTAAATTCGTAAGACAGCTTGTCCCAAGTGAAGCCCTGTATCTTAGCAGCCTCGAGATAGTTGTTAAGCTTCTTGAACAGTTTGGCGAATTGTCCGCGCTCAGCATGATCAACCGGGAGTTTTTCAAAGTTTTCGATTCCTGCAGAACGAAAGACGCGCTCAACATCATCATACACCGCGTTCATTTTTTGGAGGTTGTGCTCCAGCTTGTCGGCAAATAGGCCAAGGGGCTTATCACCGGAATACAGCTTGAACGCTTCCTCGATGTTTCTCTGCATTGTATAAGGCTTACGATAATAACGAATCGTCCCAAAGGGCTTCTCCGGACCATAGAGACGGTTGGTGCGGGAAAATGCCTGAATCAGCTTTTCGTAAACCAAAATCTTATCCAAATAAAGTGTGTTGATCCACTTGGAGTCAAAACCAGTCAGCATTTGATCGACAACAATAAGCAGATCAATTTGTTGGTCGGACGCATATTCGATTCCTTTGTATTGTTCTTTGTGCGCCAGACGATAGGAAATGTCCTTTTTGAAAGTTGCATAAGTCGCCATCTGGAACTTCATGTCATATCTGGCATTGTAATCTTCGATAATTTCAACAATGCTTTCTTCTTTATAAAGTCCATTACCGTTATTATCGATACTGGGGTCAAACAAAGCGGTAACCTTCAGATTGCCCTTTGCTTTAAACAGCTTGTAATACTGGATCGCCTCCGGAATGCTGCTGGTGGCAAAAATCGCATGGAACTTGCTGCCGTGGCTTAGGGTTGTCCAATTATCCAAAATATCATTAACTACTGCGCACTGATGCTCTTCGCGTTCGTACTGAGAAACAGGCAGATAATCTTCAATCCCTTTCAAATAGCTGCCATCTGCCTGGACATATCCAGCCATCGGAACTTTGGTGTGATCCATATTATGCAGGTAGACTTTTTTCTTTCTGGGATCTGTTAACGCTTCTGCCTCAGTAGTTGCCTTAGCTCTTTCAAGTGCAACTGCTTTCCGAAGATCGCGATCTTTGTATGTTGGCACCATGTATGGATCAAAGCCCAGAACATTCTTGTCCCGGATGCCGTCCGCAATGCTGTACCGGTGCAGCTCATTGCCGAACACATCCGAAGTGGTGCTCATTTTCTTCTGATTTTCATCGTGGATCGGTGTGCCAGTAAATCCAAAAAACATGGCGTTCGGGAAAGTCGTTTTAATAGTACGCAACATTTCGCCAAATACATCGCGATGCGCTTCATCAATGATAAATACGACCCGTTTGTTTTGAATCCGTCCGATGTCGTGCGCATTGAAGCCATTATCTTCTTCCACACGGCTCATTTTCTGAATTGATGTGACGATCAGTGCGTTTGCGGGATCATCGCTCCGCAGTTTTGCCACAAGAATATCCGTGTTTTCTGTGGCTTGCACGGAGTCTGTATCGTCAGCAAACCCGCGATAATCCAACAGAGACTGCGTGCCGAGTTCAACTCTGTCCATCAGGAATACAACCTTGTCGGCATCCTTGGAAGCTGCGATCAACTGCGCTGATTTGAAGCTGGTCAGCGTTTTTCCGGAGCCGGTGGTGTGCCAGATGTAGCCGCCCATCTGATCCTTATCAGCCCAGCGACGCATAGCAACGCGGCTGGTAATCCGGGAAGTCGCATAATACTGATAGCTGCGCATCACCTTCAAAATGCCGTCAGTATCATCGGCAACGGTATAGAAGCCAATCAGCTGGTGCGCCATAGGAATGGAAAGCAGATACTGCGCAATGTCTTTCCAGTTGTTCAACGGCTCATTGTTGGCGTCCGCCCAGTGAAAGTAAAAGTCTTTATTGAATTTTCCATCCGGGCCGGGGTTGGCAAAATAGACTGTTTCATCCGGCTGCATAGCAATAAAAATCTGCACAAGGGCAAACAAACCAGAGAAAATACCTTCGTGTGCATATTTTTCAATCTGGTTATAAGCTTGGCTGACATCCACACCGCTGCGTTTCAATTCACAGTGAATCAAGGGCATACCGTTGATTAACAGCATAAAGTCACCACGGCGGTTAGGCAAAACAGAGCTTCTTGCCTTGAACACCGGCTGTTCGGCAATCTGATAGCGGCTTTGACCGGCGGCAATTTCCTGACGGTCATAGATTTTTAGACTGACTTCCTTGCCAAAGTGCAGTTCGTCCGCGGGATTGTCGCGCTTGACAACAACGGTTTTACCGTTGATAAAACCGTTGAGTTTCAGCGGCGTACGCAGCCGGGTAATCTGGTCAAGAATCTGCTGCATTTCGTCGTTGGTCAGCGGAACATCGTTCAACCGGTCCACATCACGGTTGTTTTCAAAGAGGATCTGTTTCTAGTTATGAACTAGATCTTCTTCCGTTTTATAGCGCAGGATTTCCGGCTCCCAGCCATATTTTTCTATCAACAAGTTGATGAGCGCCGTTTCAAAGGCGGCTTCCTGTTCAAATTCCATAGTTTGCCTCCTGCATCAAACAAACATTTTTTCAAGCAGAGCATTTTTGATATTTTTGAGCTTTTCCAACTTACGCTGATGAAGGGTGATAAGGTTGTCGAGGGAGCGAAAGAAGCAACCGATTTGCTTTTGCTCTTCATCCGAAGGGAGAAAAATCGGTGTCTTCTTCCCACTTTCAATTGTATATGTTCCTACTGTTCCAATACCAGCAGAATCTTTAATGAACCCCTGTATTGCTGAGCCAATAAATGAATAGTAGAGAAAATCACCTCTAATTTTCCCGCAATTCTTAAACCAAATAATATTACCGTCCTTAAAATACAAAGGCTCCAAATTCCTTACTAAAAACGGGATTCCGATTGTACCAACGCCAGTAACAAGAAGGTCGTCTACCACTACTTTTCCTGATATAGCGCTGTACTCATCGTATTTATCTTTAGAGATGTAAAGGTAGTCCTCAGGCTCTTCATTTTTGAATTCAGATACTATATCTCTTGCTCTTAAAAAGCGGACACCTTCACTTGTCCAATCAGACTGATGGATTCGCTTTACCGAGGTCACATCCATCAGTTCTCCTAACTTACGCTGTTCCCAAGCGTCGGTAAAACCAGCGAACCGAATTTCCGGTACATTGGCACCATCACGAGGGAACATCTTTTCGAGCATGGATTTTTTAATATTCATCAGTTTTTCATACTCACGCTGATGAAGGGTGATAAGGTTGTCAAGGTGACAGAAATATTGGCCGATAACCTTTTGCTCGGCATCTTTAGGGACAAACACGTTTTGCTCGTCCAAATCGTTTTTATTAAGATTTCCAATAGCTCCATTTCCGCCAGCAACATATAACGAAATAAATTTTGCGTACCACGGAGCACTCATGAGGGCATTCACAAATTCGGAATTCTGCGCCGTTGCAAGCAACATAAACCCGCCATGAACCGCAGAATTATTGGGAATATCCCTGATAATTGTATGTTTTCCGACGAGTCTTGTTGACCCGTTGGCTGATGTAATCAATATGTCGCCCTGGTTTGCATAGGGGATATTGACAGCATCAGGCTCAACAAAAACATCTTCATCGCCATAGATAAACTGATCTTCTGCAATGTTCGAAGATCGTAAAACTCTAATGCCGGAGTCTCGAATATTTGATGGATTATAAGTCAACCCTCTGCGTGTTTCGGCTAAATCAGAGAACTTACGCTGTTCCCAAGTATTGTCAAACCCGCGAAAACGAATGGAAGGTATTTCGGTTTTACTCATCTGATTCACCCGCCATTAAGGCTTTGAACTCTGCCAAGCCCTTCATATCAAATTCGCTTCCTGTCAAGTCGTCAATCATGGAAGAAAGCGCTTCCTCGGATTTCTGGATCTGTTCATCCAATTCCAGATAAGTCACAGCATACTTATCCGCCAACGCCTGTACCGCCTTTTCCAGTGTCTCGATGATTGCATCCGGCATGGCCCAGAGAGATGCGCACAGCGGAACGATCCATTTCAGGCGCAAAAGGTCAAGAACTTGCTCATCGTTCAGCCCTTCAATGGTCTCTTTGGTTTTCATGTGAAGCGCATAGGATCTTTCCTTGACATCCTTTTTAACGGCTTTTTCTTCCGCCATCAGCTTATCGGCACAGACCATCTTTGCCTCAAAGGAATCTTCCGGGAAGGAATATGCCTCGCGCAGCGTTTTCATATATGCCGCGACTTTGCCTTTGGCGTACGGGGCTTTTCCATCTACAGATGCCCAGTTCACTTCCTTATGCTCAAAGATATATTGCAGTTTCGCCGCCTTTCCGGCTTTGGTATCTATCAATGCGGCATATCCCTGCAGGGTAGTAAGTTCCGGAGAAGAGATATCTGCATAGATTTCCGCAAGTTTTGCCGCAAACTCTTTGGGCACAAATGCCGTGTTGTCATCATTCAGAAACTCGCCGCGATCACTCTCATCAATGGAATCTATGATCTCTGTCAGTTCGGCGGCAATTTCATCCAGTCTGGCTTCTCTTGCCTTGAGTACATCATAATCTTCCCTCAGAAGTGTAGTCTGTACCAGATCAAAGGGAATGACATGGCCTACCCAGCCGTTTTGTACTTCTTCTTCCTTGTCGTCTTTCTTTTTGATGACCATATTCGGGTCTACCTGCTTTGTGGCGGCAAAACCTTCTGTCTGGATAATTTCAAGATCGGTGGAAATTATGGCCCACTTGTCATCTAAAAGCTGATATGCCTGATACTTGTCCAACAGAGAAAGCGGTGCGACACGGTCAAAGATTTTTTGCGCAATGGTGTCCTCAGCCGCGAAGACATTCAGTTCCATCATTTTTTCGATCAGTTCGCCGTCCAGATATGTGTCAAAATCCGCAAACGCTGAATGATGTGCTGCAATGAACGCTTGTACATCGGCACTGCCTTCGGTAGCTTCTTTGATGTTTTCAACTGCCAATCTTGAATATGGGGTCTCATCGGCGGCAAACAGAACACTTCTCAGCTGAGGGAACGCAGTCCAATACTGTTCCAGGAGATCAATTTCATGGTTGGGAATACCGCCGAACATGGTGGCGTAAATATCCCAGGTTTCTGTCACTTCGGAAGAATCAATATAACGGGGAATATTCAGGTTATATCCATTACGGCGAATCTCTTCTTTGGAAACCAGTCTGGCAAATTTTTCAATACTTTCAGGACGGGCGGCAACCGCATCGACAATCTTCTTGATATCCGATGCCATCAGTTTGTTGGTCTTACCAACTTTGGTGAAACTTTTAGAAGCGTCAATAAAAAGCACATCAGAAGCTTCGCGCTTTTGCCGCAAAACCATAATGATGGTGGGAATACCTGTGCCATAAAAAATATTTGCAGGCAGTCCGATGATTGCCTCGATGTTGTTATTCTCAATCAAATTACGGCGAATACGCCCCTCGCCTTCACCCTGCCCATCAGCACCTCCGAAAGCATCACCACGGAATAAGACACCATGAGGGAGGACGATGGTCATAATACCATCTGGTTTTACATGGTACAGGTCATGGAGCAGGAACGCATAGTCAGCTTTTCCTTTTGGCGCCATACCATAGCGATAGCGGGGATCTGTTTCCTTATGAGACGGATCCCAGTGCTGCGAATAAGGCGGGTTAGAAACCACAGCATCCAGATACAACGGGTTATACATCTGCGTGACATCATCATACATAGGCCAGTCCTGCTCCAGTGTATCGCCACAGCGAGTGAAGATATTGGCCGGATTGATGCCGCGCATAACAAGATTCATACGAGTCAGATTGTATGTGTTTTCCTTCCACTCCTGCGCATAGTACATGATACTGTCTTTATTCTTCAGGTACTTAGCCGCACTCTTGCCGATGGTGATAAGTAGTGAGCCCGAGCCGCTTGTGGGGTCATATATTTCGATTTTTTCGCGATCCTTCAAGTGATTTGCGATAATTTCAGACATAAGCTGAGACACTTCATGAGGTGTATAGAACTCACCGGCCTTCTTTCCTGCATTTGCTGCAAAATTGCTGATCAGATATTCGTAGATGAAGCCCAAGACATCATAGTCCTGCCTGCCGTCGGTGGGAATATCTTTGATCAGCTGAATCAAATCGCGGATAGCCTTTGTCTGATTGTTGGTACTGTCGCCGAGCTTGCTCAGCCCGGTTTCCAGTGTGTTAAAGATTTTACTGAACACCTTTTTCTGCGTATCGCTGATCAGACGATTGAATGCAGAGAGAGCAGTTCTCACGTTGTCAACGGTAAAGCTATTTCCCTTATCCAGCCACGTTGAGAAAAGATTATCATAGGCGATGAAATACCCCAAATGTTGCTGACAATAATCAACAAGTTCCTCGTTGTTTTCATGTACATGTTCCTGAAGGTCAGTTTCCTCATATCCGTCCTTCTTCAGAAAATCTGCTTCTTTGTCAGAGAGGAACTTATAGAAGATAAAGCCGAGAATGTAATCCTTGTATTCGTTAGCCTCGATCTTGGAACGCATTTTGTTTGCGGATTCCCAAATCTTATTGGCAAGCTGCTGTTTGTTCATAATTACTGCTCCTTTGTAGAACATTGTCATTGTCTGTCGAATAGACGGTCACAACAGAATCGCAGTTAAGGGAGGTAAGCGCTCCTATTTGCACCCATGAGGCAAAAAGAGCGCCATGCTTTCGAGTCAAAGTCTCTTAACCGCTTATTCATCATCAAGGACGAAATCTTTCTTCGGTCAGAATGAATCAATTGGAACTCTATGGCTGCAGGAATGCCGATATAGCAGTAACTGTTGTGATTATTTCATATGTGATCATAACATTTGCAGTCTCTTGCGGCACGCAACAGCTTCCTAAATGAATATTCTTGTCTTTGTTTGATATATTTCCCGCTCTTAATTCTCGCGTCCCTTGGCTTCGGCTCGTCGTCAGGGATAGCCCACGCATAGCCTATCCGTACTGCTCCGGGAATGCGCCCCTCGCAGCAAAGAATCTGGATGCGCCGGGTGGAGATGCCCCAGCGTTCCGATGTCTGCCGGACAGACAGATATTTCATCTTCCATTGCCCCTTTTTTCTATAATTCAACAATTATAATATACTCGACAATACGAATGAAATCAAGAGACTTTGACGGATTTCTATAAGGGTGTGGGATTATCCCATGAGCAAAAATGAACGTTCCCCGAAAATCGAGGCGGTCATTTTCCGCTGGGTGTGGCAACACCGGATTTGCTTGCTATTCTTTCAAAAACGTATTCAAGCAGCAGTGATATCTTCAGCTTTCAAAGCGGAGGATACCAATGCTTTCAAAATATTCTTTCCCGACACCCCCTCATTTGTCGAAAAATAGTCCGTTGTAAAGTAGAGGGCATCTTTCGATCAAATACATCCAAAGCGGCACAGAGATGTCCGTTGCATATTGAAGGAGCACCCTCTCAACTTGAAAATCTATTGCCAATCAAAAGAAGGATGCAGCAGCGAGTGATATATAAACAAATGAAACAAGGAGGGCAGGTTTGGGCAGACGCAAGAAGCTGATCAACCGCACAAACATTCCGCAGCATAAGATTGAAGCGATTGCCCGCTGTATCCTGCCGGACATTCTCGCTTTCTATAAGAGCGAGGAAGGTCAGCGGGAGTTTGCCGAATGGAAGAGGCAGCGGGAGGCGGAGAAGCAGGAGACCAAAACAGAATAAGGATAGAGATGACGGGGCGGACGCATCGTTTCAACGGTGCGCCCGTCCTGTTTGTCTATAGGGTTCGTTTCTTTTTCCGCGGCCCTCTCGGTTTGGAAGTCGGTTGTTTCCTCACTCCGTTGCGGAAATAAGTTGCCTCGTACCGGTCGAAGTAAAACAATGATCCGAACCTATCTCCCACAGGAAATGGGTTCGGATCAAGGGTTTGGTGCGGGCAACAGGATTCGAACCTGCACGGATCTCTCCAGTGGCTCCTAAGACCACCGTGGCTGCCATTACACCATGCCCGCAGTTGAATGTTCCCTATTTTTACACGGCGGGAATAGCCGAGGTGGGGCGCACAGCCTGATCCACAGGGCCTCTGATTTTTGCACGGAGAGGCATCCGAGGCGGAGCATATCGCTTGATCCGCAGATATAAAAACAGGAAGGCCTGTTTTTACCATGACGCGCGGCATGGGGGAAAAACCTTCACTGAGGTGACATCACCTAAGTCCACCGAGTCTACCAATTCCACCATGCCCGCATTGGGGGCGCCGGCAGAGGCCGGCTGACCATATTTTATCGGATCCGCCTGGGAAAATCAAGAGGGAATCATCCGACGTCCCACGGATTCCAGAGATGGGCGGCCAGATCTACGCGGCCGTCCCGGGTGAAGGTCACGCCCTCGGATTCCAGAAGGGCGCGCTGAGTGCCGGGGGCGAAGGTGTCAAAGGCGGGCTTGACGCCGCCCAGACGGTCCACGACCCGGTGACAGGGCACCGACGGGTCCCGGCAGGCGGCCAGCACCGCGCCCACAGCTCGGGCGGAGCGGGGCGCGCCGGACAGCGCCGCCAACTGACCGTAGGTCGTGACCTTGCCCGCCGGAACGTGGCGGATCAGAGCGTATACGCGCTGGGGAAAGGGATCCATGACGCCGCCTCCTGTCCACTTTGATTTTACCATGGCGGCAAACCGTTGTCAACGCCGGAACGGTAGCAAATTTGCCAAAAAAGCGGCGGAGGCATTGCAACCTGCGGGAAGATTTGATAGAATAAGGGTAAGTTTCAGAAACCGGAGGTTGACCGTGAAAGAGCGATATATTGCCGTGTTTGACTCCGGGCTGGGGGGCATCAGCGTGCTGCGGAGCTTGCTATCGGCGCTGCCCCTGGAGCGGTATCTATACTATGGCGACTCCGCCAACGCCCCCTACGGGGGCCGGCCTACGCAGGAGGCCCGGGCGCTGACTCTGGCCGCGGCGGCGGAGCTGGCACAGCGGGGGATCAAGGCCCTGGTGGTGGCTTGCAACACCGCCACCGCCGCCGCCATCAACGATCTGCGGGCGATCTACCCCGACCTGATTGTGGTGGGGATGGAGCCGGCCTTGAAGCCTGCCGTAGACCGGTTCCCCGGCGGCCGCATTGGCGTGATGGCCACGGAGCTGACCCTGCGGGAAGAAAAATTCGCCGGCCTTTTGGACCGGGTGGGTATCGGATGCCAGGTCTACCCCATCTCCGTGCCCGGACTGGTGGAGCTGGTGGAGGCGGGCCTGGGGGAATCGGCGGAGGCGGAGGATCTGCTCCGGCCTATTTTGGAGCCCTACGCCGGAGTTTTGGACGCCCTGGTGCTGGGCTGCACCCACTTTCCCTTTGCCGCCGGGGTGATCGGCAGGCTGCTGCCTGGAACTGTGTTGTTCGACGGAGGCGCCGGCACCGCCCACCAGACCCGGCGGCGGCTAGAAGCGGCGGGACTGCTGTGGGACGGGCCCGGCCAGGTGATTTTTGAGAACAGCGACCCCTCCCCGGAGCGGCTGGCCCTGTGCGCCCGGCTGCTGGGGACGGCGGGCGAATAAAGGAGGGCACTATGGAGGATATTCTGGTCATCGGCATCGCCGGGGGCAGCGGCAGCGGCAAGACCACCCTGATGAAAAACATCATCCAGCGGTTTGGACGCTCCGTCACGGTACTCAGCCATGATAATTATTACAAGCGCCACGACGACCTGACCTACGAGGAGCGCTGTAAGCTCAACTACGACGAGCCCGCCGCCTTCGATACGGACCTGATGGTGCGCCAGCTCCAGCAGCTCCGCCAGGGGACGCCCATCGACTGCCCGGTGTACGATTTTACTGTCCACAACCGGAGCCAGGAGACGATTCACATCGTCCCCGAGCCGGTGATCATCGTGGAGGGGATCTTGATCTTCGAGAATCAGGCCCTCCGGGACCTGATGGACGTGCGGATCTTCGTGGACACCGACGCGGATATCCGATTGTGCCGCCGGATCAAGCGGGATGTGAACAAGCGGGGCAGAACTTTGGAGTCGGTGCTGGAGCAGTACCAGCAGACCGTCAAGCCCATGCACGAAAAATATGTGGAGCCCAGCAAGAAATACGCCAATCTGGTGGTTCCCGAGGGAGGGAAAAACTATGTGGCGCTGGACATGATCCTGGGCCGGATTCAGCGGCACCTGGACGGAGCGGCGGCGCCGGTATGAGTGCGGAATCGCTGATTTTCGACATTGACGGCACCCTGTGGGACACCCGGGCCGTCCTGGCCGAGGGGTACAATCTCCAGCTCGCTGCCGAGGGGCGGGAGGAGCTGCTGGTGGACCCGGAGGCGCTGCGGTCCCTCTTCGGCATGGTGGACCGGGACATTGCCGACCGGCTCTTTCCCGGCCTTCCGGCGGCGGAGCGGTACGATCTGATGCACCGGTGCATGGCCGCCGGCGGGCGGCTCCTCCGGCAGCGGGGGTGCCCGGGCTATCCCGGCGTGGTGGAGACGCTGAGGGTCCTGGCCAAAAGCCACCGGCTGTTCATCGTGAGCAACAGCGAGGAGGGGTATCCCGCGCAGTGCCTGGCGGCCCTGGGGGTACAGGACCTGTTCCGGGGTACGCTGTGCTACGGCCAGACCCGGACCTCCAAGGGGAGGACCATTCGGACGCTGATGGCGCGGTACGGAATCCGCGGCGCCGCCTATATTGGCGACACCCAGCTGGACCTGGAGGCGGCCCGGGAGGCGGGCATTCCCTTCATCTGGGCGGCCTACGGCTTTGGCGCCCCGGCGGAATTTGATGGGAAAATCGGGAAATTTGAGGATCTGATTCCTCTGTTAAAATAAGGAAAGGATGGGTTATTTATGATCGTTTGCCCGTGGAAGGACCTGGGGCGGTACGCCCCCATTATCCCCGGCCTGGAGGAGGCCATGGCGCTGGTGGCCGGGCTGGAGAGCCTGGAGCCCGCCACCTATCCTCTGTCGAATGGCGGCCGGATCATGGTGCAGAAGGGCACCACCAAGGACGCCGCCACCCAGGATCTGGAGGTGCACCACAACTATCTGGACATTCAGTACATCTTTGAGGGCATGGAGACCGTGGGCTGGGCCCCCACCGAGACCCTGACCCCCGCCGGGGCGTTCAACACCGTCAAGGACAAGGGCATGTATTCCGGCCACTGCGATTTTATGGACATCCGCGCGGGGTACTGCTACGTGGTCTACCCTGAGGACGCCCATATGCCCAGCGTTCACCTGGACGAGCCCCATGACTACCGGAAGATCGTGGTCAAGCTGAAGGTATGAGCGTCCCTGTGGATACCGCCTGCCTGGAGTGCCTCCTTGGGCGGCACCTCCGGGCAGCCCGGGAGCTGGGCACCGAGGAGCAGGCCATGGCCTTTGCCAAGGACCTGATGGCGCTGCTGGCCTCTGCCCCGGCGGAGGCCAGCTCCCCCTGGTTCGGGCCGGAGATCGCGGCGCTTTTTGACCGGCACTATCACCTGGGGCCGGACCGGTTCGCCAAGGAGAAGGCGGATTCCAACGCCTACGTCCTGGCCCGGCTGCCCAGGCTGCGGGCGCTGGTGGAGGCGGCGGAGGACCCGGTCCTGGCGGGGCTGAAGCTGTCGATTTTGGGCAATTATCTGGATTTTTCCGCCCTCTATGGGGAGGTCCGGTTTGAAAAGCTGGACGAAATGCTCCGCTCGGCCTTGGAAATGGAGCTGGACGGGGCCTGCTACGCCCGGTTTTTGACGGAGCTGGCGGGGGCGAAGGAGCTATTGTACCTGACGGACAACGCCGGGGAGATTGGCTTTGACCGGGTGCTGGCAGAGGCGATTCAGGCTCGGTTCCCGGGGCTTGCCATCACCTTCTGCGTCCGGGGCGGCCCCGCCCAGAACGACGCCACCCGGGCCGACGCCGCCCAGGTGGGGATCCCCTTCCCGGTGATCGACAGCGGCAGCAACATCGCCGGCACCGTGCCGGAACTGTTGGGGGAGGAGGCGGCCGCCGCCTTCCGCCGGGCGGACGTGGTCCTTGCTAAGGGTCAGGGCAACGCCGAGACCCTGCTTGGCTGCGGCCGGAGGGTGTACTACGCCTTCCTGGTCAAGTGTCCCCGGTTCGTCAAGCGGTGCGGCGTGCCCAAGTTCACGCCGGTATTCTCGGACTGCCTGGATTGAAGGGCCGCCGGAGCAAGCAAAAAGGAGCAATCGATATGACGAACGGAGAGCGCCGGGATAGGGGTATGGTCTACATCGGCGATAAACAGGTCTTTGCGGAAATGGCAGAATGCAAGAAAAAGCTGAAAAAGCTGAACGGCCTGGACCGCTGGGAATACGACCAGATCGCGCTGGCGGCGAAGGAGGTGCTCCCCTATTCCCAGGGCGTCTTTGTAATCCCGCCGTTTTACTGCGAATATGGGACCCACATCCGTATCGGCAGGAATTTTTTCGCCAATTATAACTGCGTGCTGATCGACGTGGCGCCCATCGAGATCGGGGACGACTGTATGTTCGGCCCCAATGTCTCCATCTATACGGCGGGGCATCCGGTCCACCCGGACACCAGAAGGAGCGGCTATGAATACGGAAAACCCGTCATGATCGGCAGCAATGTATGGGTGGGCGGCAGCGTCACCATTCTGCCCGGCGTCCGGATCGGCAGCAATACGGTGATCGGGGCGGGCAGTGTGGTCACCTCGGACATTCCGGAGATGGTGGTGGCGGCGGGGAACCCCTGCAGAGTCCTCCGGCCCATCACGGAGGAGGATCGCCGCCACGCCTTTAAAAGGGAAGAGATCGACGACGAGGCGTGGCGGGAGATCCTCGCCATGCAAGGCGGCGAGATGGATGGACGGTAGGCCCGCCCACAGGATAAAGCCCGGGAAGGCCGTTTGACTTTTCCGAATTCCCGAGAAGCATAAAAAGCAAGAGCCGCTGATTTTAGCGGCTCTTGACTGCTGTTTGGGTTTATTTTACCGGGGCGGCCTCGGGCTTGGTGTTGGCGATGAGCTTTTTGGGGCACACCGTGGCGCACAGGCCGCAGGAGTCGCACTTGTCATAGTCGATGGAGGCCAGGTTGTGGTCCACATGGATGGCGTCGTTGGGGCAGATCTTCTGGCACAGCCCGCAGCCGATACATCCGGCGGTGCAGCCCCGGATGGTGACGGAGCCCTTGGCCTGGGAGGCGCAGGCCACCACCACGTTCCGCTTGCCGTACTCCACGGGGATGATCAGGTGCCGGGGGCACTGGGCCGCGCAGCTCATGCAGCCAACACACTTGGTGTCGTCCACCTTGGCCACGCCGTTGACAATGTGGATGGCGTCGTACTGGCAGGCCTTGGTGCAGTTGCCGAAGCCCAGGCAGCCGAATTTGCAGATCAGGGGCCCCCGGCCCGCCACCTTGGAGGCGGCCAGGCAGTCGTGGATGCCCTCGTACTCGCCCTTCATCTTGGCGCCGATGTCCTTGCCGTTCTCGTCCACGCCCTTGTACCCGGCGCAGCGGACCAGGGCCACCCGGCGGGCCACCTTCTCGGCCTTGACGCCCATGATCTGGGCCATGGTCTGGGCGGCGTCGTCGCCGCCGGAGGCGCACTTGCCGATGGGGGCCTTGCCCTCCAGCACCGCCTGGGCGTAGGCGGCGCAGCCGGAGTAGCCGCAGCCGCCGCAGTTGGCCCCGGGCAGGGCCTGGGTCAACTCCTCCAGCCGAGGATCGGACTCCACATAGAACACCTTGGAGGCCACGGACAGCACCAGGCCGAAGATCAGACCCATGCCGCCCAAAATGCCGATGGCAATGAGAATTTCCGTCATTTTTCGCCCCTCCTTAGAAAATCTTCAGGCCGGAGAAGCCCATGAAGGCCAGGGCCAGCAGTCCGGCGGAGATCAGCGCGATGGGGAAGCCCTCGAAGCTTTTGGGGCACTCGGCGTTGCTCACCCGCTCCCGGATGGAGGCGAAGAGGACAATGGCCAAGGTGAAGCCCAGTCCGCCGGTGACGCCGTAGACCACGCTCTGCAAAAAGTCGTAGCCCTTCTGCACGTTTACCAGGGCCGCGCCCAGCACGGCGCAGTTGGTGGTGATCAGGGGCAGGTAGATACCCAGGGCCTGGTACAGGGCCGGGACGCTTTTCTTCAGGAACATCTCCACCACCTGGACGATGGAGGCGATGACCAGAATGAAGGCCACGGTCTGCATATATTCCAGATCCAGGGGGATCAGGATAAAGCTGTTGACCAGCCAGGTGGCGGCGGAGGCGATGCCCATGACGAAGGTCACGGCCATGCCCATGCCCAGAGCGGTATCCATCTTCTTGGACACGCCCATAAACGGGCAGATGCCATAGAATTTTACCAGGATGAAGTTCTCCGTCAGCACGGCGGACAGGAGGATCCCCAGTAGACTCTGAATGTAGCTCATTTTGCCGCCTCCTTATCCGTTTTCTCCAGGCGCTTGACCAGCCACTGGGACCCGGCGATGAGGAAGCCCAGGGTCAGAAAGCCGCCCACGGGCATG
>CANQQI010000018.1 GCA_947625945.1 uncultured Oscillospiraceae bacterium | reverse complement strand
ACATACACCAGCGCGCAGCCCAGGCTGATATAGAGCATCAGATTTGGGATCCCCTGATTGCGGTGGCGGTAGCAGAACCGCTCAAACCGGCTCCTTAAATTTTTCAAGGCGCTCAACTCCCGTGAAAGATTGGTACTATTTTACCAGCCCGAAGGGCAAAAGTCCATAGCCGAATTATGAACATTTTTTCCCGGGGTTAGTCCCGGCCTGGAAAAAACCGGTTTTTTTGAAAAAAATACTTGCATTTTCCGGCCCGGTATGCTACTATATTCGGGCACGAAAAGTGTTACGCGCCAGTAGCTCAGTTGGATAGAGTGACTGACTACGAATCAGTAGGTCGGGGGTTCGAGTCCCTTCTGGCGTACCAAAAGCCGCACCCTCTGGGTGCGGCTTTTGGTACGCCAGGGGACTCGAACGATTCAATGCGACCTGCCGGTGGCAGGTCGCCGCCCAGCTTCCAACTGGGCGCTCCTTCGCAAATCGAGCCCCTTCTGGCGTATTCTTCAATCTCTGCCGCACCCGTAGGGGAGCGGTTCTTTCGGTCAAATTTACAGGCGGCGCGAGTAAGCGCCGCCTGTTGTTTTTATGGAACTGAGAATATCCGCCCCTTCCGGCGGTTAGAATCTTTTCAGGGCCCCACGATCGTTCCCGGGGCCCCCGTGAAGGAGGAGAGGACCTCCACCGGAATCATGTACTCCCGGGCAAGCTCCACGCTTCGGTCATGGAGCACCTGGGCGCCGTTTTCGATGAGCCTCAGCATCTTTTCATAGGAGATCCGCCCAAAGCGGGTGGCGTCGGGATACCGGCGGGGGTCCCGGTCGTAGACCCCGTCCACATCGGTAAAGATCTGGCAGACCTGGGCCTTCAGAAACGCCGCCAGGGCTACCGCCGTGGTGTCCGAGCCGCCCCGGCCCAGGGTGGTCACGTCCTCCCCCGGGCCCAAGCCCTGGAAGCCCGCCACCACCACGATCTTGCCCTGGTCCAGCTCCCGGCGGATTCGGTCCCCCTCCAGACCCAGGATCCGGGCGTTTCCGTGGACGCCGTCGGTACGGAGCCCCGCCTGCCAACCGGTGAGACTCACGGCGGGATAGCCTAACGCGCCGATGGCCATGGCCATCAGGCCGGCGCTGAGCTGTTCCCCCGCCGCCAGATAGGCGTCCATTTCCCGGGCGGAGCCCCGGGGATTGACCTGGCTGGCCGCGGCAATGAGGTCGTCGGTGGTGTCCCCCTGGGCGGAGACCACCACCACGACCTGGGCCCCCTGCTGGGCCAGTCCTGTCACCCGGCGGGCGGCGGAAAGGAGCCGGGGGGCGTCCGCCAGGGAAGAACCGCCATATTTTTGCACGATCAGCATGTTTTTTCACCTCCGGTGGCAGTCTATGTCGGATCGACCGGAACGGTGACAAAACCCCTCCCGGCGGAAGCCGGGAGGGGTGGGCTATTGAAGCGGGGGTCAGGCCGCCAGAATATCGGCCCGCAGCACGCCGGGAAGCTGCTTCAGCTCGTCCAGGAGCTGGGCCACCTCCACGGTCAGGTCGATGGTCTCCGCCGTGATGGTGACGGGGGCTGCCTCGTTGGTGGGGATAATGGAATTGATGGTGAGAATATTGGCATGCCGGGCGGTGAAGGTGCCCAGCGCCGAGGCCAGAACACCCTGCTGATCCCGCAGCAGCAGCTGGAAGGTGACGATCCGGCCGGCCATCATGTTCTGGAAGGGGAGGATCGCGTCCCGATACTTATAAAACGCGCTGCGGCTGATACCCGTGCGGGCAGCCGCCTCGTTCACGGCCCGTGCCTCGCCGCAGGCCAGCATACGCTTCGCTTCCGCAACCTTGAGGAAAATTTCAGGCAGGGCGTCTGCCTGCACAATAAAGTAGTCTGAACTTTTCATGATTGATTATCCTCCTACCGTTTCTATTTTGGTCCCCTGGATACCGGGGGAAAGCCTGCTTGGTCTCCGCACACATTGTATCATAATATTTTTTAAATTACAACCCCTTTTTGTGCAAAAACCGTTGAAAAGGAGCGCATCATGAATCACACCGCTCTGCGAAAACCCCTGACTTTGGCCCTGACCATTCTGCTGGTCTATCTGCTGGCAAGGTACCTGCTGCCATTGCTGCTGCCCTTTCTGCTGGGTGCCGCTCTGGCTCTGGCCGCCGAGCCCCTGGTGGGTCTGGGCCAGAACCGGTTGCGGATGCCCCGGGCCGCCGCCTCCGGCATGGGGGTGACCGCCGTTTTGCTGCTGCTGGGGCTCCTGTTGGCCCTGGCCGGCCGGCTGCTGCTGCGGGAGCTGCTGGCCCTGAGCCGGGCCCTGCCGGATTTGGCGGCCGCCGCCAACGCGGGGATGACCAGCCTCTCCGACGGTCTGGTGTCCCTGGCGGACCGGGCCCCCGACGGCCTGCGGCCCCTCCTGCTCCGGCTGGCCCTGGACATCTCCGGGGTAGGCTCCGGGATCTTACAGGAGCTGGGGCGGCAGATCCCAGGCGCCCTGTCCGCTCTGCTGGGCTTCCTCCCCGACGGGCTCCTGGCCGCCGGGACCGGGGTGCTCTCCGCCTTCTTTCTGTCCACCCGGCTCCCCGCCGCCAGAGCATGGCTGGATCGGGTCCTGCCGGAGGACTGGCGCAAAGTCCTGCCCGCCCTCCGGCGGTGCCGGAAGGCCCTGGGCGGCTGGCTGCGGGCACAGCTGGGGCTGAGCTTTGCCACCTTCCTCCTCACCGCCGGAGGCCTGGCCCTGCTGCGGATCCCCCACTGCCTGCTCTGGGCCCTGGGGGTGGCGCTGGTGGACGCCGTACCCCTGCTGGGCACTGGGACGGTGCTGCTGCCCTGGAGCCTCATCTCCCTGTTCCAGGGCAGTCCCCAAAAAGCCCTGGGACTGCTGGCGGTGTACCTCGTTTGCGCCCTGACCCGCTCCGTGCTGGAGCCCCGGCTCCTGGGCCGGCAGCTGGGGCTGGACCCCCTGGCGGCGCTGGTCTCCTTGTATGTGGGCTACCGGCTGTGGGGGGTGGCGGGGGTGCTGCTGTGCCCCATGCTGGCGGTGGCGGCCTCGGAGCTGGCCAATCCCGCCCCTGAATAGAAAAATCCCAACTGCCTATTGTGCATCCGGCATTTTTTTGCTATAATAGCGGAAAAAGTTATGATTTGGATGTGCTGGATTTGAAATACGGAATTTGGAAAGTCGGAACGCCGAAGCAGGAGGACGTCAATACCCTGGCGGGGGCTGGATATCCCCCGCTGACCGCCATGATTTTGGCCGCCCGAGGCATTCGGACGGCCCATGACGCGGCAGCCTACTTAGACCGGGACACGCCGCCCCACGATCCCTTCGCCTTGACGGATATGGATCTGGCCGCCGGGCGGGTGGGCCTGGCCATGGCCCGGGGGGAGAAAATCGCCGTTTTCGGGGACTATGACGTGGACGGCATCACCGCCACCTGCCTGCTGACGGATTTCCTCCGCCGCCACGGCGCCAATACGGTGCCCTACATCCCCGGACGGATGGAGGAGGGCTACGGTCTGAACGCCGCCGCCATCCGCCAGCTCCGTCAGGAGGGGGTGGGGCTGATTGTCACGGTGGACTGCGGCATCACCGCTGTGGAGGAGGCCGCGCTCTGCCGAGAGCTGGGCATCGATCTGGTGATCACCGACCACCACGCCTGCAAGGAGCGGCTGCCCCAGGCGGTGGCGGTGGTGGATCCCCATCGGCCCGGGGACCGGTATCCCCACAAGGCCCTCTCCGGCGTGGGGGTGGCCTTCAAGCTGGCCTCTGCCCTCTGCGGAAGTCAGGAGGAGATCCTGGCGGACTACGCCGACATGGTCTGCCTGGGCACCGTGGCGGACGTGATGCCCCTCCAGGGGGAAAACCGCACCTTCGTCTACCGGGGTCTTGCCTCCCTGCGGCACACCCGCCGTCCCGGCATCGCAGCCCTGATCCGGGAGAGCGGCTGTGACCCGGAAAACCTGACCACCTCCTCCATCGGCTTTTCCCTGGCGCCCCGCATCAACGCCGCGGGGCGGATGGGCCAAATCGAGCTGGCGGTGGAGCTGTTTCTGACCCAGGACCCCCGGCGGGCGGAGGAGCTTGCCAAAGCGCTGTGCGAGCTGAACCACCAGCGTCAGGCGGTGGAGTCGGAAATCTACCGTCAGGCGGTGGAGATGCTCTCCCAGACCGCCGCCCCGGAGGCCATTGTCCTGGCCAGCGAGGCCTGGCACCAAGGGGTGGTGGGCATCGTTGCCAGCCGGATTGCCGAGGAGTACGCCTGCCCCACCTTCCTCATCTGCCTGGACGGGGAACACGGCAAGGCCAGCTCTCGCAGCTACGGCGGCTTCAATCTGTTTTCCTCTCTCACCGCCCTGGCCCCCCTGCTGGAGAGCTACGGAGGCCATGAGCTGGCGGCGGGATTTACCATCAGCCGGCAGAACATTCCGGACTTCCGCCGGGAGGTCAGCGCGCTGGCCAGGCAGTTTTACGCCGGGGAGGTGCCCCGCACCACCCTGGAGATCGACTGCGCCGTTCCGCCGGAGCTGCTGACCGAAAGCGGCATCCAGGCCCTGGCCCAGCTGGAGCCCTGCGGCGGCGGCTGCCCCAAGCCGGAGCTGATGCTCCTAGGTGCCGTTTTGGAGCGGCTGATCCCCGTGGGCGGCGGCAAACACCTGCGGCTGCGACTCCGGGTGGGCCGCCAGGGCTTCAATGCCATCTATTTCTCTTCCGGCCGGGAGGTCCAGGGATTGGCGCCTGGGGACGCGGTGGACATCGCCTTTACGCCCCAGATCAACGACTACCGGGGGGAGCGCACGGTGCTGCTGAACGTCACGGACATCCGCCCCGCCTGCAAGGCCCCCTGCTCCGACAGCATCGCCGGCTACCGGCAGCTTCGGGCGGGCCGGCTGGACCCGGCGGGGGCGGCGGCGCTGCTGCCGGACCGGTCCACCCTGGCCTTTGTGTGGCGGTACCTGTCCAGCATCTCCGGTCCCATTCAGGACTCGCCCATGTGTCTGTGCCGCCGGATCGTCCGGTGGTCCGGGCGGCCATTGAGTTTGGAGCAGATGCTCACCTGCCTGGATATTTTCGCCGACGTGGGCCTTTTACAGTCCCAGCGGCTTCATAAAACCATCACCATCCGGCTGATTCCCCGGGAGCAAAAGGCCGATCTGAGTCAGAGCCAGACCATGCAGGCTCTGCTTCAAGCGAAAGAGAGCTGATACCATGGAAACCTTTGCCGAACACTACGCCTCCATGTGCGACGCCATCGGCAAGTATATGCCCAACGCCGATATGGAGCTGATCAACAGGGCGGTGGAATACGCCCAGGAGAAGCACAAAGATCAGAAGCGGAAGGACGGGTCTCCCTACATCATCCACCCCCTGGCGGTGGCGGAGATCGTGGCGGAGATGGGCCTGGACACCGACGCCATCCTGGGGGCCCTGCTCCACGACTGCATCGAGGACACCGACGCCTCCCACGGGGACATCGAGACCCTCTTCGGCCCCACCGCCGCCGAACTGGTGGAGGGCGTCACCAAGCTGACCCGGGCCAATTTTTCCAGCACCGAGCAGGCCCAGATGGAAAATCTGCGGAAGATGTTCATGGCCATGTCCAAGGACATCCGGGTGGTGCTGATCAAAATCGCCGACCGGCTCCACAATATGCGGACCATGCAGTACCAGACCCCGGAAAAGCAGATCCTCAAATGCCGGGAGACCATGGACATCTACGCCCCCCTGGCCCATCGGCTGGGCATGCAGAAGATTAAGTGGGAGCTGGAGGACATCGCCCTGCGGTACTTAGAGCCGGAGGCGTACAACCAGATCATGACCTTCCTCAACGCCCGGAAGGAGCAGGATCAGGCCTTTATGAACGCCATCCAGGAGAAAATCACTACCCGCCTGTCCACCATGGGCATCCGGAACACCACCTACGGCCGGATCAAGCATGTCTACTCCATCTACCGGAAAATGCAGGCCCAGGGCAAGATCATCGACGAGCTGTACGACCTGTACGCCTTCCGGGTGATCGTGGACACCATCCCCAACTGCTACAACGTCTTGGGCCACATCCACGACCTGTTCAATCTGGTGCCCGGGCGATTCAAGGACTACATCTCCACCCCCAAGCCCAATATGTACCAGAGCCTCCATACCACTGTCATCGGCTCCCAGGGCATTCCCTTCGAGGTGCAGATCCGCACCTGGGAGATGCACGAGACCGCCGAGTATGGCATCGCCGCCCACTGGAAGTACAAGCAGGGCTCCGGCGGCGGCACAGAAAAGGACTTTGAGTGGGTTCGCCGGCTGCTGGAAAGCCAGCAGGACACCGACGCCGAAGATTATGTAAACTCCCTGAAAATCGACATGTTTGACGACGAGGTCTTCGTCTTCACCCCCCGGGGCAAGATCGTCAGCCTGCCCGCCGGGTCCACCCCCATCGACTTTGCCTACGCCATCCACTCCGGAGTGGGCAACGCCATGGTAGGAGCCAAGGTGAACAACCGAATCGCCAACATCGACACCAAGCTGCAAAACGGCGACATTGTGGAGGTCCTCACCTCCAAATCCGCCAAGGGCCCCAGCCGGGACTGGCTGAACATCTGCAAGAGCAACCAGGCCCGGACCAAGATCAAACAGTGGTTCAAAAAGGAGCGCCGGGAGGAGAACATCGTCCACGGCAAGGCCAGCTTTGAATCGGAAATGAAGCGCCTGGGCCTGCCCCTGACCGCCCTGGCCGACGAGGAGCTGTCCGCCGCGTTGCTGAAAAAGATGGCCTTCGACTCCTGGGACGATATGTACGCCGCCATTGGCTACGGCGGCCTCACCGCCGCCAAGGCGGTGGGCCGGATCCGGGAGGATATCAACCGGGCCACCAAGCCCGCGCCGGACAAAAACCCGGCCATGCCCCTGCGGATCACCCCGGAGGCGGCCAAGAGCCGCCACGCGGTGAACGGGGTTATTGTGGAGGATATCGACTCCTGCATGATCAAATTCTCCAAGTGCTGCACCCCCGTGCCCGGGGATCCCATCGTGGGCTTCATCACCAAGGGCTACGGCGTGTCCATCCACCGCACGGACTGCCCCAACGCCCTGAACCGGGACGATCCCCGGCAGGCGGGCCGCTGGGTGCGGGTCCGCTGGGCCAACCAGGAGGAGCAGCCCTTCGACACCACCTTGGAGCTGGAGTGCGTCACCCGGGACGGGCTGCTGCTGGACGTGGCTACCGCCATGACCACCGCCCGGCTGCGGGTGAAAGAGCTCAACGGCAAGGATCTCCCCGGTGGCCGCAGCGTGTTCACCGTCCGCTTCGAGGTAAAGAACGTGGAGGAACTGGTGGCGGTGCGCAACCGGCTGATGAGCATTCCCGATGTGATCAGCTCCCGCCGGGGGCAGAATTAGGAGGCGGCCATGCGCGCGGTCGTTACCAGAGTTTCCTCCGCCTCCGTCGCCATCGGCGGGGAGACCGTGGGAGCCATCGAAAAGGGCTTTTTGATCCTTCTCGGGGTCGGCCCGGAGGATACGGAAGAAGAATGCCGCTTTTTGGCGGAAAAAATCCTGGGCCTGCGGGTGTTTTCCGACGAGGACGGGAAAATGAACTTAGACTTAAGCCAGGTAGGCGGGGCGCTGCTGGTGGTGAGCCAGTTTACCCTCTACGGCAGCTGCCGGAAGGGCCGCCGGCCCAGCTTCACCGGCGCCGCCGGGCCGGAGCTGGGAAACCGGCTGTATGAGCGGTTCTTAGCCCTCTGCGCCGAGCTGGGCTATCCCCCACAGCACGGGGAATTTGGGGCGGATATGCAGGTTTCCTCCGTCAACGACGGCCCCGTAACCCTGATTTTAGATACGGAACAGCTGATGTCCGCCCCCAGGCGGCAAATAAGGAGAAAATATGACCATTGAGACGTTGACCCTGGGTGAAAACCGCTTTTTTACCAACTGCTATCTGATCCACCAGGGGCAAAGATGCCTGGTGGTGGACCCCGGCTTCCAGCCGGAGGCGGTGCTCTCCGCCCTGGAGCAGCGGGGGCTGTTCCTGGAGGCGATTTTGCTGACCCACGGGCATTTTGACCACGTGGGCGGCGTGGGAGCGCTGGTAGATGCCACCGGCTGCCGGGTGTTCCTCCATCCCGAGGATCTGACTCTGCCCAAGGCCCTCACCGCCGGGCCGCTGACCTATACCGACGAGTTTTCCGACAACCAGACCCTGACCCTAGCGGACATGACCTTCCGGGTCCTCCACACCCCGGGCCACACCCGGGGCTCGGTGTGCCTGCTGTTCCCCGAGGGTTTGATCTCCGGGGACACCCTGTTCGCCGGCTCCTGCGGCCGGACGGATCTGCCCGGAGGCAGCCGGTACCAGCTGATCAATTCCCTGGCCCGGCTGGCAGGGCTTCCCGGGGACTGTCCCGTGTACCCCGGCCACGGCCCCGCCACCACCTTGGAGGAGGAGCGGCGGTTCAACCCCTACCTCAGCCGGATTCCATGAAGCTCTATCTGCGCGGCCACAATGACCGCTACTGTGTGGAACAGCTGCAGCTGTCCCTGTTTCCCGACCGGCCCCTGGAGCAGGCGGCGGAGCCCTTCTCCGGGGACGGGGCGGTTTCCGCCCTCTCCCGGGGGAAGACCTGGCTCACCGTCTCCACCGCCGTCACTATAGACGGGGTGACCCACCGGTGCCGCCGGCGGATGCGGGCGGACCGGGAGACGGTCCGTAACCGCCGCCGGCTGTTGCAGCAGACCTACTATCTGGCGGCTCTGCCCTTTTTACCAGAGCCGCCCCCCTGGGGCGCCCTGGCGGGCGTGCGGCCCACCAAGCTCTCCACCGCCATGCTCCTGGCCGGCCAGACCCCAAAGGATGCCCAAAAAACCATGGAGCGGGATCTTTTCGTTACCCCCGCCCGGGCCGCCCTGGCCCTGGAATGCTCCCAGGCCACCCTGGACACCGCCCGGCTCCTGGGGCGGGCGGATGTGTCGGTGTACATCGGCATTCCCTTCTGCCCCACCCGCTGCGCCTATTGCAGCTTTGTCAGCCGGGGGATCGGTTCCCGAACGGAAATGATGGAGCCCTATCTGGACGCCCTGCTCCGGGAGCTGGAGCTCACGGGAAAAATGATGGGTATTTTTCACCGGAAGGTCCGTACCCTTTACATAGGGGGCGGCACCCCCACCACCCTCTCCCCGGACCAGCTCCGGCGGCTTCTGGAAAGCATCCGGGCCCGCCTGGACCTGACGGACTGCCTGGAATTTACGGTGGAGGCGGGCCGTCCCGACACCATTGACCCGGAGCGCTTGGCGGTGCTGCGGGCCTATGGGGTGGACCGGATCAGCGTTAACCCCCAGAGCATGATTGATTCTGTGCTGGCCGCCTCCGGCCGGCCCCATCGGGGGACGGACATTCTCCGGGCGGTGGCCCAGGTCCGGGAGGCGGGCTTTGAACTGATCAACATGGACCTGATCGCCGGACTGCCCACGGACACGCCGGAGGGCTTCCGGTCCTCCCTGGACCAGGTGGCGGCCTTACGGCCCGCCAACATCACCGTCCACACCCTGGCCCTGAAAAAGGGCGCCGACCTGTTCAGCCAGGACCGTCCCCGGCCCGACGCCCAGGCGGTGGGGCAGATGGTGCGCTACTCCGGTCAGACCCTGTCCGGGCTTGGCTACCGGCCCTACTACCTGTACCGGCAGAAATACATGTCCGGCAGCTTTGAAAACGTGGGCTGGACCCTGCCCGGTGGGGTGTGCCGCTACAACATCTGCATGATGGAGGAGCTGCACCCCATTGTCTCCCTGGGCGGCGGGGCCATGAGCAAGGTCCCCCTGCCCGGTGGGGCGCTGAAGCGGTTCCCCAACCCCAAATACCCGGAACAATACCTCTCCTCCCTGGACAAGGTGCTGCGCCAAAAGGAGGAGCTGTTTTCCTGTATGGAAGGAGGCCTTTGATTGGACACGCTGATTGCCAATGCCACCATCGTCACCATGAACGAGGGAATGGAAGTGCTTTTCGGCGGCTACCTGGGCGTGACCGAGGGAAAAATATCCTACCTCGCCAAGCGGCCCCCGGAAGAGCGCCCCGAGACCATTGTGGACGGGGCGGGCATGGTGGTCCTGCCCGGACTTATCAACTGCCACACCCACCTGGCTGCCACAGCCCTGCGGGGGCTGGTGGACGATCTGGATAACCGGGCGGCCCTGGAGACCGTTTTACAGCGGGAGGCCAAGCTGGACAACCGGGCCGCCAAAGCCTCCGCGTCTCTGGGCATCGCCGAATGTCTGCGGTTCGGGGTGACCTCCGTCTCCGATCTATACTACTACCCCGAGGCCACCGCCCAGGCGGTGAAGGAGGCGGGGATCAAGGCCAATTTGGCCCTGTCCGCCTACCGGTTCGAAGATGAAAACGAGCCCTTTGACTTTGAGACCGACCCCCAGTGCCGCTATTTCCGGCAGGTGGCGGAGACCTGGCACGGCTTCGACCGGGGCCGGATCCGGGTGGATGGGGGGATCTTTGCCGAGTACACCTCCAACTATCCCCTGTGGGAGGCTCTTTCCGGCTACGCCGCCGAAAAGGGCTTACGCTTCCAGCTCCATCTGGAGCAGACCCCCGCCGAAGGGCCCTCCTGCTTAGAGCGCGCCGGGCTGTCCCCGGCTCAGCTGCTGGACTGCCACGGCCTTTTCCGGGTGGGCGTCACCGCCGCCGGGTGCGGGTATCTGACGGAGGAGGAACGGGCCCTGCTGGGCAAGCGCCGGGCCTCCGCCGTGGCCCTTCCCTTGGAGGCCGGAAAGGCGGGTTTGGACTCCGTGGACGTGACCGCCTGCGTGCGGGCGGGCATGAACGTGGCCCTGGGCTCCGGAGGCGCGGCGGAAGCGGGAAATCTGGATCTGTTCGAGGCCATGCGCGCAGTAGCTGTCTCCGCCCGCCGGGCGGTTGGGGACGCCGCCGCCTTCCCTTCCTCCGCCCCACTGATGATGGCCACCGTCTGCGGCGCCCGGGCCCAGGGCCGGACCCAGGAGTGCGGGATGCTGAAAACCGGCATGGACGCGGATCTGATCCTGGTGGATTTCTCCGCCCCCCACCTGATCCCCTGCCACAATGTGCTCAGCGGCCTGGTGTTCTCCGCCAAGGGCGGGGACGTGGCCATGACCATGGTGCGGGGAAAGATCCTCTACCAGAACGGCAGATTCCCCACTCTGGATCTTCCGGCCATCGTCCGGGAGCTGACCGAATACACCATCCCCCGGCTCTTCCCCCGGGCGGAATCCTAAGGAGGCCCCTATGTCCCAAAGCGCGAAAAAGCAAACCTTCCTCCACGGCGCGGCATTGCTGGCGGCGGCCACCGCCATCGTCAAGGTGGTGGGCGCTCTTTACAAGATCCCGCTGAAAATGATCGTGGGCGATATGGGATACAGCTACTTCTATACCGCCTACGATATCTATACCGTGCTGCTGTTCATCGCCACGGCGGGGCTGCCGGTGGCCATGAGCCGGATGGTCAGCCAGACCAGCAGCCTGAAAAAATACAACCAGATGCGGCGGGTGTACACCACCTCCCGGACCATTTTCGTGAGCCTGGGCCTGGTGGGAAGCGGCCTGATGATTCTGTTCTGCCGCCAGCTGGCGGAATTTGAGCATCAGCCCGACGCTTGGGCCGCCATCGCCTGCCTAGGGCCCTGCGCCTTCCTTATGTGCCTGATGTCCGCCTACCGGGGCTTCACCCAAGGTCTGGGCAATATGATCCCCACCTCCGTCAGCCAGGTGCTGGAGGCGCTGATCAAGCTGGTGGTGGGCCTGGCCGCGGCCTTCCTGCTGATGCGTCTGACCTCCAGCGTGTCCCTGGCCGCCGCCGGCGGCATCCTGGGGGTAACGGTGAGCTGCCTGGTGTCCACCTTCTATCTAGCCCACTGCTTCCACAAGGTCTACAGCTCCCTGCCCCAGTCCGAGGATTCCCCCGGCACCTTTGCCGCCGCCACCAAGGAGCTGATGGTCATCGCGGTGCCCATCACCATTGGCTCCGCCGGCCTGCAAATACTCACGGTGCTGGAAACCAATCTCTATATGAATCAGCTCCTCACTTCCGGCGGGCTGGCCCAGGGGACGGCGGACACCATGAAGGGCGTGTACAACATGACCCAGACGGTGTTTAACCTGCCCTGCGCCTTCATCGTGCCCATCACCGTCAGCGTGATCCCCGCCATCACCACCCACCTGACCCTCCTGGACAACAAGGCCGTCCGGGCCACGGAGGAGTCCGCCGCCCGGATCACCGGACTGATCAGCCTGCCCTGCGCCGTGGGGCTGTGCCTGCTGGCAAAGCCCATCATGGCCCTGCTGGGCAGCTACTCCGGGGAAAATTTGGAGCTGGCCACCCAACTCATGCGCGTTTTGGGCCTGGCGGTGTTCTTTTACGCCGTGGTCCAGCTGACCAACACCGTGATGCAGGCCCATGGCTACGCCCATCTGCCGGTAATCAATATGCTCCTGGCCGGGGTGGCGAAGCTGGCGGTGGTGTATATCCTGGTGGGCAACTCCGCCATCGGGCTGCTGGGGATGCCCATCAGCGCGGTGATGTGCTATGCGTGCATCTGCGTGATGAACCTGCTGGTCATGCGGCGGGTGGTGCCGCAGAAGCCCAAGATCATCCGCAACCTCCTCCGGCCCCTGCTTCCCTCCCTGGTGATGGGGGCGGCGGCCTACGGCGCCTGGTACGGTCTGACCAAGGTGCTGGGGGAGGACGGAAGCCGGCTGATCCTCTGCGCCGTGCCGGTGCTGGTGGGGGTAGTGGTCTACGGCGTGGGCGTGATTCTGTGCAGATCCATCACCCGGGAGGACTGCCTGCTGCTGCCCAAGGGGGAGAAAATCGCCAAATTCCTCCATTTATAAAATAGTCCTTGCATTTTGAGCAAAAATATGATACCGTAGAAAAGCGAAATTTTTTATCACCGAAGGAGCGCAATTTTATGAACAAGACAGATTTGATCGCCGCCGCCGCCCAGAGCGCCGGGGTTTCCAAGAAGGACACGGAGAAGGTCCTCAACGCGGCCCTGGAGGCCATGGCCGCCGCCCTTGCCCAGGGGGACCGGGTGCAGCTGTCCGGCTTTGGGGTGTTCTCCGTCAAGGATCGGGAGGCCCGTACCGCCCGGAATCCCAAGACCCAGGAGCCCATGGAGCTGTCCGCCACCCGTCTGCCGGTGTTCAAGGCCAGCCGGGTGCTGAAGGAGCGGGTTGCCAAATAACATGCGGCTGGATAAGTTTTTGAAGGTCTCCCGGCTGATCAAGCGCCGCACCGTGGCCAACGAAGCCTGTGACAACGGGCGGATCGCGGTGAACGGCCGCCCGGCCAAGGCGGGCTATGAAGTCAAGCCCGGAGATCGGATCGAAATTTCCATGGGCCCCCGGGTGGTGGCCGTGGAGGTTTTGCAGGTGGCGGACAATGTCCGCAAGGACGACGCCGACGCCATGTACCGGCAGATCTGAGAAAAGCGCCCCGTCCCGAATTTGGGACGGGGCGCTTTTCGTACCCGCAAGCGTTTCAGCGCGGCTTAAATTCCCTTTAGTACGCGCTCCTTGCGATTAAGCGGTCCTGGCGCTATAATGAAAGCGCAGTTTACCAAAGGAGGGCTTGCAATGAGCTATTCGATCATTGGCCAGCAGATCCTGAAATACCGAAAAGAAAAGGGGCTCACCCAGCGGGAGCTGGGGGAGGCCATCGGCGTCAGCAGCTCCGCCGTGTCCCAGTGGGAGAGCGGGGGCACGCCGGACATCTCCCTGCTTCCGGCCCTGGCCGACATCCTGGGGGTGACGGTGGACGCCCTCTTTGGCAGGGACGGCGCCCGGCGAGAGGATCTGGAGGAGACGGTGGGCAAATACATCGCCTCCCTGCCGGAGGAGAAGCGGCTGGAGCGGATCGTTTCGCTGATGCGTGAGACGGCGCTTTACGGTTGCCTGGACAAGGTAGCGGACATTGTGGACTTTCGCGGCGTTCACGGAAGCGCCGGCGAAACGATCCTGATCGCCGAGGACGGGTTCATTACGGCGATATTATCTGGGGAACAGTCGTTTTTATCCGCCGCCTGGGGCGGGGCGGGGGGTTTTGCCGATCTCCTTTCCCCCGGTGGGGACGCGGCGGGACTGTTTGAACTTTTATCGCTGCCAAACGCCCTGACGATGCTGGTCACGCTGTATCGGCAGGCCCCCAGGCACCGCACCGTCGGGGTGCTGGCGAAGCTGGCCGGGGTCGCCCAAAGCGAGGCGGAGGAGATCCTGCAAAAATTTACCGAACAGAAGCTGGCGGAGCGCCTGACGCTGGAAACGGAGGACGGCGAGACGGTGGCTTACGCCGTCAACATGAACGGCGCGGTGCTTCCGCTTCTGGCGGCGGCCCGGCTGGCGGCCATGGAGACGGAGGGCATTCGGATCATCACCGATAAGAGAAGCCACGGCAAGGGGGGAAAATAAATGCTGCGCTATTTTAAAAGGCACCTTCCCCTGGCCGCCCTGGCGGTGCTGCTGGGCATTTTGACCCAACTGCTCACGCCGCTGTCCGCGGTTTTGGAGCAGCGGATGATCGATTTGATCGTCTCCGGCGATATTTCCGGCTTTCTACGGTTTTTGTGGGTGGCCGCCGGGGCGGTGCTGGCCATCGCCACGGGCTATTTTCTGGACGGGATCACGGAAAAATGGTTCACCTTCCGCTTTTGGGAGAGCCTGCGCAACGACCTGTACGACGCCATCATGGCCCGCTCCGTCCCCCGCTTCGGGGAGCAGGACACGGCGGAGTATCTGTCCCACATCACCGGCACCGTGGGTGCGGTGGTCCAGAATTTGACCAGGCCGGTGTTCTACCTCATCAGCTACGGCGTCTCCGCCCTGGTGGTGCTGGGGATCATGATTTGGTACAGCCCCCTGCTGGCGGCCCTGTCCGTCCTCTGCGGCGGTCTGTCCATGATCCTGCCGCTGCGGTTCAACCGGAAGCTGACCGCCCTGATGACGGAGCAGGTGGAGCTGGCAGCCGCTCTGAACGTCCAGCTCAAAGAGTCCCTCAACGGCCACGACGTCATCGCCGCCTACGGCGTCTTCCCCAGCTTCCGCCGCCGGTTCCGCCGGGCCAGCGGGGACGTGGCCCGGCTGGAAAAGAGGCTGGGGGTAGTCATCGCGGAGCTGGAGAACATCGGCCGGTTTCTGGACCGGGCCGCCTGGATCGTCACCTTCCTCGTAGCGGGGACCATGGCCGTCCGGGGGGACATCACCGTGGGCACCCTGGTGCTGTTTGTGTCCCTTTTTGGCTTTTTCAGCAGCTGCCTGACCGTCTACGCCGAGATGCTGCCCCTGCTGCTGAGCAACCGGGAGAATATCCGGCTTTTACGCGGCTTCCTGGACGAAAAGGGCCCGGATCCTTCCGGCAGGGCGCGGCCCCGGCTGGAAAACGCCCTGGAGGTTGCGCATCTCGCCTTCCGGTATCAGCCGGACATCCCGGTGCTGGAGGACCTCTGCCTGACCATCCGGAAAAACGAGAAGGTGGCTTTGCTGGGCCCCAGCGGCTGCGGGAAAACCACCCTGATCCGGCTCCTGACCGGCAGCTACCCGAACTATCAGGGTGATATTCGCTATGACGGGACGGAGCTTCACGACCTGGACCCGGCGGGGCTGCGGAAGCTGGTCACCGTCATTCAGCAGAACACGTTTATTTTCAACGACACCCTCCGGTTCAACATCTGCCTGGGGGAGGAATTTTCCGACGAGGCCCTGGCCCAGGCCCTGCGCCGCTCCGGGGTAGAGCGGTTCTTGGCGCGTATTCCCGGCGGGCTGGACGGGCCCTGCGGGGAAAACGGCTCCAAGCTCTCCGGCGGGGAGCGGCAGCGGGTGGCCCTGGCCCGGGCCATGATCCGGAAGGTCCAGGTGCTGATCTTAGACGAGGGGGTTTCGGCCATCGACGTGGCCACCGCCAACGAGATCGAACGGGAATTGCTTGAAATGCGGGACCTGACCCTGCTCACCGTCACCCACCGGCTCCAGGACGGGCTGACAGGGCAGTATGACCGGATCTTGGTCATGGAGAACGGCACTGTGCGGCAGCGGCGGGAGCCGTTCGGTCCGCGGACAGCCGGGGAGGAGGAGCAGAAACGATAAAGACCGTATTTTCAATGAAGGGTCGGCGCCGGGCAAGGAGCCGGCCCTTTTCCCGCCGAATTTATTTCATTTTCCGACCGGTTTCGACAGCTTTCGCAGGCCTCATGGGCTATAATATGGGCGACGGACATATTCCATGAAGGAGAAAAATGAATGATGGATCACAAAGAAAAACTGCTGTCATTGCTGCTTGGGCAGGACCTGGTGACGGCGGTGGAGGCGCAGCTGTGCCAGATTTCCCCCGACTTCCGGGAGCTCCGGGACCGGTATATGGCGGCGGCCGAGGAGCTTTGCCGTGAACCCGAAGGCCGGGAGGCGGCGGAACGGTATCTATCCGCCGTGTGCCGGCGAAGCGCCGCCTGCCTCTGCTTTGCCGGGGCCCTGGGGCTTCGGATGAACTACGAGCATTTTCAAAACCCCCTGGCCCCCAACTGCACCTGGGAGCAGGTCGAGTCGGAGGACTTTCTGGGGACCCGGCAGGCCTACGATCTGCCCGCCTGCCGGGCAGCCAGGGCGGAAATGGACGCCTTTCAGAAACAGCTGTCGCCGGGCGGTCAAAAGCACTTCGACGCCGTCACCGAGTACTGGACCGCCCTGGAGGTCTACGGGATGAAGGTGGCCCACTACCGGGGCTACCTGCTGGGAAACCAGCTGCTCTACGCCTGCGTCCCCGGCTACTGCCCCGATCCGGTCCTGACCATGCGCTACACAAGAATGTTTGAACAAAACTGGGCCCGGTAGATGTTTAATGGCCCCCTCCCCGCCGCGGCAGGGCGGGGCTTGACGAAAAACCGGCGGGGAAACAGGCAGCGCGCCTGTTTCCCCGCCGGTTCCTTCTATTCTCTGGCGGTCAGACCGTCAAGGCGTCCACCATGGTTTTGATCTGCTCCAGGGTCAGGTTCCCACTGACACGGCACTTGCAGCCGGGCAGGGCCCAGAGGGCGCTGATGGCGTCCTCCTCCCGGGTGATGTAGCAGGTGCCCGCCGCCGTTTCGTAGCGTTCCGCCGTCTCCGCGGGGACCGGGACCTCCTGGCCCAGGGTGTCCTGGAAAAAGAGAATGGACAACACCGCCCCGTCCTTTTCGTAGGTGGCGCTGACCGAGAGGAGGCCCAGGGTGTTCACCACCGCCACCTCCCGGATCTGATACCCCTCCGGCACCGCCGGCGCCTGGTCCGGCAGGCCCACGGAGGCCAGAGCCTGGGTCAGAGGCCCCTCCTGCTGAGGCCGCAGCAGCGCCAGGCCCACGATCAGCAGCACCGCCGCCGCCAGAGCCCCGATCCGCCGGACCCAAGGGCCGACACGCACCTGGGGCGGGGCATAATGGGCCCGGAACTGCTTCCAGCCCTCTTGCGGGGTGTGCCGGGCCGGTTCCAGCTGGGACAGCCGCTCCGCCGCCGCCCAGACCAGCTCCGGGTCTAAGTCCTTCCCCGCCGCGTCGGCCTGGAGAAGGGCACGAAGCTCCTCGGCGTTCATTTTATTTAAATCCATGTGAATGCCTCCTTCTTCAAAGCCTGAGCCTGCGTCGCAGAAATTCCCGGGCTCGCTGGACCCGCTTCTTGCAGGCGCTGACGGAAATGCCCAGCTCCTGGGCCAGCTCCAGCATGGAGAGCTGTTCCTCTGTCAGGCGGCGGATCAGCTGGTATTCCGCCGTCTGGGCCAGGTCGCCGTACAGGAGGTCCGGGTCCTCCGGGTCCGTCGCGGTCCCCAGGGCCTCCGGGTCCGTCTCCTCCAGGCTGCCGGAGAAAAACCGCTCCGCCCGGGCCTGGATCCGGCGCTGATTCTGGATCACATATTTTAATACCTGATAGACCCAGGCCCGGCGGTTTTCCGCCGCCAGAAATTCCTCCGGCTTCCGGCAGACGACGCCGAAGGCCTCCTGGACCGCCTCCTCCGCCAGGGCCTCCCGGCCCAGGGCGGCGCGGGCATAGGAAAGCAAAGGCCGGTAATAGGCAAGATAGCACTGCTCGATCTGTTCGCTTTGCTCCCGGGTCATCTGCGGCGCCATCTCCCCTCTTTTTCCTCTCTCTACCCTTTCTGTGTACGCCGGGCGGCGGTTGGTGACTTCTTTTTTCAGTATAGGACAAATTTTTTGAATCCGCAAGTTTTTTACGAAAAAATGTCACCACGCCGGCGCGACCGTACACATACCCAGTGAAAACACCTTCAAGGAGGCTTTGAAAATGAAAAAGCGATTGATTCTTCTGCTGGCCACGGCGCTGCTGCTGACCGCCTGCGCTCCTCACGACCAGCCGGAACAGACAGACGCCGCGCCTTCCCAAACCGTCACGACGACGGCTTCCACTTCCGCGCCCCCCACGTCCCAGGCCACCAAGGCGCCTACCCAGGCGCCCACCGAAACCCAGGCCCCCGCCCCCGTAGGCTGGTTGGCGGTGCGCCTCTCCCTGGTCTATGAGGGGACGGTTTACGGCCCCTACACCCGGCTCAAACCGGATACCAATCTGCAGGGCTGCCTGGACAGCCTTCAGGGCGTGGAGATCGAAGCGCCGGACCTGTCCGGCGTGACCTACTGGTATGAGCTAACCTGGCAGGGAGAAAACTGGACCGTCTATCCCACGGAGCCCGTCGTCACCCGGCGGGGCGAGGGGGAGGACGCGGTCTACTACTCCACCGAAGGCTACAGCCGGGTGTATCGCATCGTCTTCAGCACCCTGGAAAATGAATGTCAGCCCCGGGTCACCGCGGCGGGGGACACCCCGGAGGCCGCGCTGGAGGACTACGCCGCCAATGGCTACCCGGCGCTGCTCGCCCGGCTCAACCCCCTGAGTACCAGCGCCTGCCGGGACTACGAGCTGCTGGGCTACCAGGTGACCTACAGCGAGGACGGGTATCTGGAGGGCAGCTTCACCTTCTCCGGCATCGTGGACGAGGAGTTTTTCCCCTTCTCCCTGGAAGGTCTGGATCTGGGCATGGGGGAGCAGGAGGGCAAAAACGTCTTCACCGGCACCCTGGCCCTGGAGCGTCACGGGGACGGGTACTGGTATCCCATTCCCATTCACGAGCGGGAAGCCCTGGGCCGGGATTATTCGTCCAACGACCCGGCTTCCATGGATCTGACCGCCCCAGAGGCAGTCCAGGCGGCGCAGCTCCTGGACGGCGTCCCGGCGGGGCTGAGAGCGTATCAGACCCTTTCGGCAGATGACCCGCGGCAGGCGCTGATAAATATCGCCGGTCTGTTCCGCAGCTGCGTCCTGGCCGCGCCCCTGGCCGGGCAGCCGGACTTTGACTTTGGCGTCTTCTGCACCCCGGAGGCCCTGACCAGGTACGGGATGCGGAGCCTGATCCACCGCTATGTGAATATCCCGGCGAGCTGGGTAGACGGCAATCTGTCCGACCCCGGTTCCTTTCCGGATGTGTTCTTGATCCAAGGCGACCAGGCCATCGTCAGCGAGAACGACATCACCATCTACTTCCTGCGGGGAGCGGACGGGGTCTGGCGGGTGGACGATGTGACCCTGCCATGGATTCTCAGCTGATTTTAGGAGGAACATGATGAAAAAAGCATGGGCGCTTCTGCTGCTTTTGGCTCTGCTCCTGACGGGCTGCGCCCCGGCCCACCCCGGGCCGCCCTCCATCCCGGAGCCCATGGACGTCTCCGCCGCCCTGACGCTGACCCTCCACCGGGACGGCCGGGACTACGGCCCCTACACCATGCTGACCCCGGACTTTAACCTGACCCAGGCGAAAAGCGCCTCCCTCTCCCCGGCGGAGGCTCCCGGGGAAGCGGCGGAGTGGATCACGGTGACCCAGGGCCAGCGATCCTGGACCGTCTATCCCGGCAGCCCTATGACGGTGCTGGCGGCGGACGGGTACTATTCCTCCCAGGCGTCCTATTCCTCGATCCTGCTGGCCTTTTACGCCCTGGAAAATATCTGCCTGGGTCCCATCAGCTTTTCCTGCGCCGGCCAGGGGGAACAGGTCCTCCGGGAATACGTCCAGACCGCCCTTCCCGCCCGGTTTGCCCAGTATGCCCCGGGCAGCCCCTTTACCTGCCGGGACTATGCCCCCATCAGCGTCAGCGAGGAGCCCATGTGCGCCGGTTTGGCCCAGGGAACCATCCGATTCGCCGCCACGGCGGGAGCGGATTTTTACCCCTACTCCCTCAGCGGCCAGGTCAGCAAAGGCGCGGGGGCCTACGCCGGGAAGGTGATCGTGCAAACCCAGGTCGTTTTGGAACGCCACAGCGACGGCTATTGGTACGCCATCCCCTCGGGCGAGGATGCCTACGCCACCGTGGAGCGTTATCCGGCCAGAGACGAAGCGTATCTGGACCCCACGGAGGCGGAAGAAGCCTCCGCCTACCTGGACACCCTGGCGGAATATGTGGCGGCTCGGGAGACCGGGGACGATCTTCAGACGCTGGTGGACCTGGCGGACCGGTTCTGCCGGAGTCTGCTGGCCATTCCGCTGAGCGGGCGGCTGGACTTTGACCTGGGACTGTTCTGCACCCCGGAGGCCCTCAAGCTGACGGGTATGGGGTATTTAAAAAACAACGCCCTGGACCGCCGGGCCGACACCCTGCCCGGCGCCCTGACGGACCCGGTGGTTTTTACCGCCGCCACGATCCAAGGCGACCGGGCCATGGTCTACCACAGCCGTATTCAGATCTACTTCCAGCGGGACGAAACCGGCGCCTGGCGGATCTGCGACGTGACCGTTCCCTACGCGGGGCAATAGAAACCAAGGCCGTAGCCTACAGCTGCAAAACCCCGCCGCCGGGCTGTCCCGGCGGCGGGGCAAATTCTGCTCAACCGTCCAATTTGGTCCGGTTCATAAAAACTGGGGTCAGGTTCAGCGCCTGGCCCCAGCTTTTCCCTATAAAGCCAAAAGTCGTCGCGGACTTTCGTCCGCGACGACATGGCTCCCCCTGTAGGACTTGAACCTACGACCGCCGGATTAACAGTCCGTTGCTCTACCGACTGAGCTAAGGAGGAATCTTTGTGTTGGCGTTACCTATTTTCCCGTGCAGTTACCCGCAAAGTATCGTCGGCGCGTGTGAGCTTAACTTCTGTGTTCGGGATGGGAACAGGTGGACCCTCACAGCAATCAACACCAACTATTTCGGAAAGGTTTCTGCCCTTCCTTTTATATGTCAAAAGTCTTTCGACTTCCAACAACCCTATCATAGCACCCTTCGGCGCTCTTGTCAACCCTTTTTGCGGAGCTGGTGACCCGTACCGGATTCGAACCGATGTTAAAGGCGTGAGAGGCCTCTGTCTTAACCACTTGACCAACGGGCCATGGTGCACCTTCACGGACTCGAACCGGGGACCCACTGATTAAGAGTCAGTTGCTCTACCAACTGAGCTAAAGGTGCGTTTGCTCCACTTCGGTTCCACTATTCATGAAACCCATGTATTTCTACCCTCGCAATTCTTGCTCCGTCCTCGGCTAAGTGCCGCCTTCGGCGGTTGCCTCGGACACAGCCTTGCGAGGCTAGTACCAACGGAACTAAAGGTGCATTTGCTCCGAATTGGTTCCCTCATCTTTGGAACCCATTCACTTCTACCCTCGCAATTCTTGCTCCGTCCTCGGCTAAGTGCCGCCTTCGGCGGTTGCCTCGGACACAGCCCTGCGGGGCTAGTACCAACGGAACTAAAGGTGCGTTCGCTCCACTTCCGATTTCCACCGGACAAATTCAAAGGCGCGCCGCACCCTGAAAACTGAACACCGATTCCTTCCTTCCGCAACCTTCCTGGCAACCTTGAGCCTGCTGTAGATCAAGCTTTCGGCTTATTAGTATCAGTCAGCTTCACACGTTACCGCGCTT
>CANQQI010000017.1 GCA_947625945.1 uncultured Oscillospiraceae bacterium | reverse complement strand
AACCGCATTCCCATGTCGGTACTGGGATGGAAGACGCCGATCCAGAAACGGCAGGAGCTGGAGGCCGCCCGGATTTGCTGACTTCGGTCGGGCTCCGCCCTCCCTTCGTCAGCAAATCCGCTCCCTAGAAACGAAAATTCTTTCGCTTTTTTTCAGTCTCACATCATTGACAAATGAACATTTGCCATTTTTTGCCAAAAAGGGTCGAATAAAACGGGGCCCCCTGCCCCATTTCGGTGCGCGGAGCCGCTGTTTACCTGTTTTTTTGGTCCCCGTCCGCCAAAGCATACCATTATAATATTACGCCGAAATTTTCAAGGGCCGGAAAACCGGCCCTTGGCTTTAGGTGACGGGAATCGAACCCACGTCGGTTTCCGCCGGGTCATTTCCGCCCAGTCTTCACAAAAGCCCTTGGAAATACATAGCCAGTATTCCCTGCGGTCTTTTGCTTGCCTGAACGAAAATCCCCTCGACGGAAACTGCGCAGCACTTTGCGGGGAGCAATTTTTGGATGATTTTGCCCGCAGAGGAGGAAGCCTTGCTGTCGCAAGGCGACGACGATAAGGGGAAAAGCGCCGAAAAGAGCCCCCGCAAAGCGGCGTGGATTCGACTCCCGTCACCTTTATTCTCGTTCCAAGGTCTTCATCACCCAGATTTGCAGCGGAATGGCGCAGGCCAAGGTCAGCAGGTCCGAAATGGCCTGGGCCGACTGGATGCCCAGCAGCCCCATGCCCAGCCTGGGCAGCGCCATCACCAGGGGGATCAGGAAAATACCCTGCCGGGCCGCCGCCAGGAAGGTGGCGGGCCCCGTCCGGCCGATGGCCTGCTGCATCATATTGCTGTTGATGATCCAGCACTGGGCCGGGAAGGTGACGCACTGAATCCGCAGGGCCAGGGCCCCACATTCCACCACCTCCGGGTCGTTCCGGAAAAGGGCGATCAGCTGAGGGGCAAACACAAAGCCCAGGGCGCTGAGGGCCAACAGCACCACGAAGGAGACCTTCACGCAGAATCGGAAGCCCTGCCGCACCCGGTCATAGAGCTTGGCGCCATAGTTGAAGCCGCACACCGGCTGGAAGCCCTGGCCGAAGCCGATCATGGCGGAGCCGCCGGCGGTGGTGATCCGCTGGACCACGCCCATGGCCCCGATCACCGCGTCCCCGTAGGGTCCGGCGGCGTGGTTCACGGCGATGGTGGCCAGGGACGCCAGGCCCTGCCGGGCCAGAGAGGGCAGGCCGCCCTTGACGATCATTTTATAGTAGAAGAACTTAAACTGATATTTGGAGGGTCGGATGCTGATATTGCTGCCCCGGAAGGTGCCCCCCAACAGCAGCAGGAAACTGATAAACTGGCTGATAATGGTGGCCCAGCCGGCCCCCGCCACGCCCAAATTCATCCAGAAAATCATTACCGGGTCCAGGGCGATATTCAGCACGGCCCCGGCGGTGATGCCCACCATGGCATAGGAGGCGCTGCCCTGGAACCGGAGCTGATTATTCAGCACCAGGGAGGCAGTCATCCAGGGGGCGCCGAAGAGGATGGCCCGGAGATAGGCCGTGGCGTGGGGCAAAATGGTGTCCGTGGAGCCCAGGGCATAGGCCAGGGGCTCCAGGAAGATCTGCCCCAGCACGCAGATCACCACGCCGGTGGCCAGGGCGGAAAAAAAGCCGGTGGAGGCCATTTTGGAAGCTTCCTCGTAGTTTTTCTCCCCCAGCTCCCGGGAGATGTAGTTTCCGCTGCCGTGGCCGAAGAAAAAGCCCACCGCCTGAATCACCGCCATCATGGAAAACACCACGCCCACCGCGCCGGTGGCGGCGTTGCTTTTCAGCATGCCCACAAAGAAGGTATCCGCCATGTTGTAAAAGCTGGTGACCAGCATGCTGATGATGCAGGGCACCGCCAGGGAGCAGATCAGCTTTTCCACTTGGGGTTCGGTCATTTTTTTAAATTTCAGTTCCTGTTCGTCCATGGAGGTTCCTCGCTTTTTCTATATTTTCAGCTTTCCCATTATATACTGTTTTCCCCCAAAAAGCTACATAAAAAAACGGAAAAAATCCGGCCCTTTCGGGCCGGAATTTTTACAGATTGACTGCCGCTTCCAAATTTTCGCCGCCGAATCGGGCGACCACGGGGCCCGCCACGGTTTCCAAAAATTCCGTGACCTGGCTACCGGCCCGGCCGGTAAAGGCGGCGGGGTCCAGGGTCGCCTCGATCTCCGCCCGGGTCAAGGGGAACCGGGGATCGGCGGCGATCCGGTCGATCAAATCGTTCCGGCCGCCCTCCAGCTTGACCTTGGCAGCGGCGGCGTGGGAGTGGACCCGCAGGGCCTCGTGGAGCTCCTGGCGGTTGCCGCCCCGCTTCACGGACTCCATCAGGATGTTCTCCGTGGCCATGAAGGGCAGCTTCTCCATCACCCGGCGGCGGACCACCTGCTCATAGACCACCATGTTCGCCGACACGTTCATATACAAATTCAAAATGGCGTCCACCGCCAAAAACGCTTCGCTCACCGCGATACGCTTGTTGGCAGAGTCGTCTAAGGTCCGCTCCATCCACTGGGTGCCGGCGGTAAAGGCCGGGTTCAGGCTGTCGCAGATCACATACCGGGCCAAGGCGCAGATCCGCTCGGAGCGCATGGGGTTGCGCTTGTAGGGCATGGCGGAGGAGCCGATCTGATCCTTTTCAAAGGGCTCCTCCAGCTCCTCAAAGGACTGCAAAATTCGCAGATCGTTGCCGAATTTCATGGCGCTCTGGGCAAAGCCGGACAGGACCCCCAGCATATAGCTGTCCACCTTCCGGGAGTAAGTCTGGCCGGACACGGGAACCACGCCCTCAAAGCCCATTTCCCGGGCAATCAGCTCCTCCATCCGCTTGATCTTCTCCTCGTCGCCGCCAAACAACTCCATAAAGGAGGCCTGGGTACCGGTGGTGCCCTTGGAGCCTAAGAGCCGCAGCCGGGAGAGCTGGAAGTCCAGATTCTCCATGTCCTGGATCAGCTCGTTGATCCATAAGGTGGCCCGCTTGCCCATGGTGGTGAGCTGGGCGGCCTGGAGGTGGGTATAGCCCAGGCAGGGCAGGTTTTTGTAGGTCTCGGCAAAGGCCGACAGATTTTTCACCACCTGGGCGGCCTTTTTCAGCACCAGCTCCCCCGCCCGGCGGAGAATGATGATGTCGGTGTTGTCCCCCACGTAGCAGGAGGTGGCCCCCAGATGGAGAATCCCCGCCGCCTTGGGACACTGGAGACCGTAGGCATAGACGTGGCTCATCACATCGTGGCGGACCTGCCGCTCCCGGGCCTGGGCGGCCTCATAGTTGATGTCGTCCTTGTGGGCCTCCAACTCGTCGATCTGCTCCTGGGTCACGTCCAGGCCCAGGACCATCTCCGCCCGGGCCAGGGCGATCCACAGCCGCCGCCAGGTGCGGAATTTGAAGTCCTCGGAAAAGAGGTGCTGCATCTCCGGGCTGGCATAGCGGGTGGACAGGGGGGAAACATAGGTGTCGTGCTCCATAAAAACTCCTTATATATTTTTATTGGTTTTCCTTTTGAATGTGGACGTTCAGATGGGGGTAGGTCATTTCCAGGCCCCGGTCGTCGAAGATCTCCTTGATTCGCTTGTTGGTGCCGAAGTGGGTGGCCCAGTAGTCCGAGCAGGCGCACCAGACCTGTAACTCATAAATAATGGCGCTGTCCCCGTACTCCCGGACGCCGGCGAAGGGGGCCGGATCGTCCAGCACCGTGTCCCCTTCCCTGGCCGCCTCCAGAAGAGCGGAGAGTACCTCGTCCACCGAGGTGCCATAGGAGCAGGAGACGTGCAGATCGATTCGGCGGATACCCCCCTCGGAGAAATTGATGATCTCCGCCGCCACCACGGCGCTGTTGGGAATGGAGACCACCTTGTTGTCGATGGTGGCCAGCTTCGTATAAGCCAGGCCGATCTCCTGCACCGTCCCGGCCTGGCCGGCAATCTCCACATAGTCGCCGGAGGCAAAGGGGTGGGTGTAGAGCAGGGTGAAGCCGCCGATGACGTTGGTCAGGGCGTTTTGCAGGGCCAGAGACAGGGCCAGAGTCAGCACGCTGGCCAGGGCCACGATGCTGGACACGTCGATACCCAGCTTGGCCGCCACCGAGACCACCAAAATGATGATCAGCGCCGCCTGGACCACGGAGATGATCAGGCTGTGGGCCACCTTTTCCAGCTTGGAGCGGCCCAGCGCCTTCTTGGTCAGGCGCAGGACGATGTTGTTGACCAGCAGGCCCACAGCGGTGATACAGACAGCGGGAATAAGATTTTCCACCAGATAGCTCCCCGCTGTGGCGCCCCAGGATTGAATGGCTTCCAGCATAAGTAGGCCCCCGTGTTATTCAGTGTCGGCCCCCGGCCGCGCTATTATTATAACGGGAAAAAAGGAACCGCGCAAGGGGGCCTTAAAGAAATCTTAAGGATTTTCCCTCTTTATTCTTAAAGTTCCGATTGTTATAATAATTTCAGAAAACAGAAAGAGAGGCCGCCCCATGTATACCATCCTGATTTGCGACGACCAGCCGGATATCGTCAACGCTTTAAAGATCTATCTCGCCCCGGAGGGCTACCGCCTCTTGGAAGCCTACACCGGGCGGGAGGCGCTGCAAATCGTCCAGCGGGAGGACGTCTCCCTGATCCTGATGGACATTATGATGCCCCAGATGGATGGCATCACCGCCACCTCCGAGATCCGGAAAATTTCCAACGCCCCCATTTTGTTCCTCACTGCCAAGAGCGAGACCGAGGATATGGTGCTGGGGCTGAACATCGGGGCGGACGACTATATCACCAAGCCCTTTGTGCCGGTGGAGGTGCTGGCCCGGGTCCGGTCCCACCTCCGGCGGTATGCCCGGCTGGGCAGCCGGGTGGAGAGCGACCACTCCCTGGTGGTGGGAGGCGTGACCCTGGACGACGGGTCCAAGACCGTCACCGTAGACGGCGAGCCCATTTCCCTGACCCCCACGGAGTACAGCATCCTCCGGCTGATGATGAAGAGCCCCGGAAAGGTCTTCTCCACCCGGGAGCTGTACGAGGCCGTGTGGCAGGAGGCCGCTCTGGGCAGCGAGGGCTCCGTGGCCGTCCACATCCGGCATCTCCGGGAAAAAATCGAGATCAACCCCTCCCAGCCCCGATATCTGAAGGTGGTCTGGGGCCAGGGGTACAAAATGGACGGAGGGAACTGATATGCGCTACTCCATTCCCATGAAATTTTTGGCGGTGCTGCTGTGCGCCTGCGCCCTGCTGGTGAGCCTGGGCAGCGGGCTGCTGGTGGCGTATATGACCGCCGAGGATGTGTACACGGAACCCGACAGCATCGTGGAGGACCGGAAAAGTACGCTGGCGTACTCCTGGGCCAACGGCCAGCTGGGGCGGGAACTGTCCGAGAAGCTGGGGGGCTGCGGCGCCCCGCTGCTCCAGGTTTTATACAGCGGGAGCAATATGGACGCCGTCACTTCGGGGGCCTATGTGATCACGGACCCGTCAGGCAAAGTCCTGGCGGATACCCGAGGGACGGGGCCGTACCCCCAGGTCTATGACTTTGCCATTCGTGGGGTGTATTACCGCTATTTTGGGGTCTACGGCCACCTGCAGGTCCATGAGGACGGAGAGCAGTACTGGGTAACCCCGGAGGGGAAGGTCATCTGGGACGGATGGGATCTGCCCGAGAACGGCAGCATGTGGCTCCCCGACATGGCATTTACTGGGGAACCGAATACCACCGCCCCCACCACCGGCGACCAGCGCCAGGATGGGCTGACTGAGGAGCAGATTCAGGACGTGGACAGCATCTTCGTCATGGCATATTACGACGAGACCCTGGGCCACGTCAACGTCATCCGGCTGGGCCAGGTGACCACCCAGGAACACTACCAGGTGAAGGTCTACCTGCCCCAGGGGGCCTTCCAGGATCTGCGGATCGTCCTTTTGGAGTACCTCGTCGGGAGCCGGTATTGGATGATCGGCCTGCTGATCGGGGGGCTGCTGCTGTTCGCCGTGACGGCGGTGTACCTGTGCTGCGCCGCCGGCCGGAAGAAGGACCGGGAGGAGATCGCCCCAGGCGGACTGAATCGCCTACCCCTGGACCTGTACGCCCTGGGGACAGTTCTGGCGGAGATCGAGCTGGTCTACGTCTGCTTTCTGCTGCTGGACTACGCCTTAGACACGAGCTATTTTTCAAATTATGTAAACTCTCTCATTCCGATGAACGTCGGGGCCCTGTGCCTGGCGGGGGTGTGCGCCCTGGCCGGCTGCCTGCTGTTCGTGGGCTTCTGCTTCGCGGCGGCGGCCCAGTTCAAGACGAAGGATTTCTACTGGTTGCGGCACAGCGCTGTGGGCTTCTGCCTGAAGATGCTCCTGCGGGGGCTGAAATGGCTCTGGAAGCACGGCGTGGTGGGACTGATCGGCGGCGGCTTCCGGGCAGTGGGACGGTTTATCCGCCGGATCTACGAGCTGCTGCCCTTGATCTGGCAGTGGCTGCTTGTGGGCATGGGGCTGTTCTTTGTGCTGCTGTTCGGCATCGGGCATCTGATCCGGGGATCCGGGCCGTTCTGGATACTCTGGGCGATCGTGGTGTGCGTCCTGGTGGTGTTCTACGGCTCCTACAGCTTTGGCCTGCTCCTGAAGGGGGCCAAGCGGATGAGCCAGGGGGACCTGAACGAGAAGGTGAATGGCAAGTATCTCATCGGCAGCTTTAAGGACTTTGCCCAGGCTCTCAACGCCTTGGGCGACGCCGCCATCCAGGCCGCGCAAAAGCAGATGCGCTCCGAGCGGATGAAGGCGGAGCTGATTACCAATGTGTCCCACGACATCAAAACGCCCCTGACCTCCATCATCAATTATGTAGACTTGCTGCAAAAAACGGAAGATCCTCAGGAGCGGGCCTCCTATCTGGAGGTGCTGGACCGGCAGAGCCAGCGAATGAAAAAGCTCATTGACGACCTGATAGAGATGAGCAAGGCCTCCACCGGCAACCTCACCGCGGAGATTCGGAGGCTGGACCTGGTCGAGGCCGTCAACCAGGCGCTGGGGGAATTTTCCGACAAGCTGGCCGAAGCCAATCTGACCGTGGTGTTCGACCCGCCCAAGGAGCCGGTGTGGATCCAGGCCGACGGGCGGCTGTGCTGGCGGGTGATGAGCAATCTGCTGAGCAACGCCGTCAAATACGCCCTGCCGGGGACCCGGGTGTATATCGAGCTGACTCAGGAGGGCTACCGGGTGCGGCTCTCCATCAAAAACGTGTCCCGGGAGCAGCTGCGCCACACCGGCGAGGAGCTGCTGGAGCGGTTCGTCCGAGACGACGCCTCCCGGAACACCGAGGGCAGCGGCCTGGGGCTGAACATCGCCAAAAGCCTGATGGAGCTGCAGCGCGGCACGCTGGAGCTGACCGTGGACGGGGATCTGTTCAAGGCCGTTCTGACCTTCCCGACGTAAAGGTGACGGGCATCGAATCCACGCCGCTTTGCGGGGGCTCTTTTCGGCGCTTTTCCCCTTATCATCGTCGCCTTGCGACAGCAAGGCTTCCTCCTCTGCGGGCAAAATTATCCAAAAATTGCTCCCCGCAAAGTGCTATGCAGTTTCCGGCGAGGTAATTTTCGTTCAGGCAAGCAAAAGACCGCGGGGAATACTGGCTATGTATTTCCAAGGGCTTTTGTGAAGACTGGGCGGAAATGACCCGCCGGAAACCGACGTGGCTTCGATTCCCGTCACCTAAAATTCACGGATTGTTTTCATTGCCGTCATGACCCGTTCAAAGGCTTCCTTTACTTTATAAGCATGAAGTCCGGCGGAAGCCGTGAGCCGCCTGGCTTCTACGTTGGTTCTCTTTTCTACCTCTCTTCTTTCCTAAAAATCACAACGCGCGGGTCCCCGCAGCCAAACGGCTGCGGGGATCATCCTTGAGGGGCTATCCAAGGGCCCATGCGACAGCACAGGCAAAAAATGATAAAATACACCCGGTTCCGCAAGGAACCAGGTGCTGCCAGTATAACGGTAGGCGGTTTTCCCCCGAGTTACAGGGGGAGCTTCTTGCCCCCCTGTTTCAGAAAGGGGGGCTGGCCATGACGACGATGGAAGTACTTACTTTCTGTCTTGTGATCATCGGCATCATCAACCTGTTTATTCAGCTGATGAAATGATAAGAAGCAACCGCCCCAATTCGCCAACGGTGCGCGGTTGCTTCTAACCAATACCGGGGGCTGACCGTCTGCCGGCAGCACCTTTCTATGCATATTATAGCAGCCCTTGAGCGCCATGTCAAGTGCTTTACGCCTTGACATTTTCATCTGACGATGTATAATGACCATGTTAAAATAGAAATAAAGGAGCGCAATTACTATGGTATATCCTATGACTGTCGCCGGGCTGCGCCGGGAGCTTCCCATCTGCCCGGTCAATGAGCACCTGTCCATCGCCGGCTTTGTGATCTTCGGGGACGCGGAGCTGACCGTGGCCTGCGCCCGGGAGCTGCTGAAGCGGGCCCCGGAGTACGACTACCTGATCACCGCCGAGGCCAAGGGCATCCCCCTGATCCATGAGATGGCCCGGCAGAGCGGGGCGAAGAAGTATTTCCTGGCCCGGAAGGGTCCCAAGCTGTACATGACTGGGGTGTTCGAGTCCACCGTTCACTCCATCACCACCGCCAAGGAGCAGCACCTGTACCTGGACACCGCCGACGCCGCCCTGATGAAGGGCAAGAAGATCCTCATCGTGGACGACGTGATCTCCACCGGCGAGAGCCTGGCCGCTCTGGAGGCCCTGGTGGAAAAGGCTGGCGGCATCATCGCCGGGCGGATGGCTATTCTGGCCGAGGGCGACGCCCAGGACCGGCCCGACCTCATCTACCTGGAAAAGCTGCCCCTGTTCCATCCGGATGGGACCGTAATGGAATAAAAAACCGGTCTTAAACAAATCTTAAACCTTTTCCTACTTTTTTCTTAAACCCCTTTTTGATAAAATACTCCCAGCAATGGGAGGGATCTTTATGGATATTTTGATGGACATTTTATCGCTGGTCCTCAAGCTCTTCGCGGTGTACACCGCTTTGGTGGGGGCCTTCTTTCTGCTGCCCCGCCGCCGGTTCCCCATCGCCCCGCCCAAGGCCCGGTTTGCCGTCCTTCTGCCCGCCCGGAACGAGGAGGCGGTAATCGGGGACAGCGTCCGGAGCCTTCTCCGGCAGGACTATCCCCGGGAGCTGTTCGACGTGTATGTGCTGCCCAACAACTGCACGGACCGTACCGAGGAGGCCGCTCGGAAAGCGGGCGCCCGGATTTTCCGCTGCCGGGGGCCGGTTCGGAGCAAGGGCGAGGTGCTGCACCAGGCCTTCGCCCACCTGATGGGAAAATATGACGCCTACTGCGTCTTCGACGCGGACAATCTGGTTGCCCCCGGCTTCCTGGCCCGGATGAACGACGCGTATGCAGCCGGGGCCCAGGCCGCTAAGGGCCGAATTGTCGCCTCCAATCCCTATGACAACTGGGTGGCCGGCTGCTATGAGCTGCATTTTTCCAATGCCAATCTGCTTTACTCCCGTCCCCGGGAGCGGCTGGGCCTGAGCGGCAAGCTGGTAGGCACCGGCTTCATGGTGACGGACCAGCTGCTTCAGCGGCTGGGGGGCTGGAACACCCGGAGCCTGGCCGAGGATGCGGAATTTGCCGCCATCTGCGCCAAAAACGGCGTGCGGGTGCGCTACGTCCCCGACGCCGTCCACTATGACGAGGAGCCCACCTCCTTCGCCGCCTCTCTCCGGCAGCGCCGCCGCTGGAGCGCCGGCCTTCAGGACGTGGCCCGGCGGTACATCCCCTCCCTGCTGAAAACCTGGGGGCCGCTGCAGTGGGATTTTGCCGTGTTCCTCTCCCGGATCTATTTGCAGCTGCTGGCCCTGCTGCCGGTATGCTGGGGACTGATCCACATGGAGCCTCTGGCGGCTCTGGCCGCGCTGGGCATTGGTCTGGCAGGCTTCTGGGCAGGCGCCACCGCCACCGCCCTGTTTCTGTGCGTGGCGGCGGGGCGGAGCCCCCGGCGGATGTGGAAAACCATCGCGCTGTACCCTATTTTTGTCGCCTCCTGGTACCCGCTGCATATCATTTCTCTGGTGTCCGCGCCCAAGGCATGGCATCCCATGACCCACATCGGCGCCGGGCAGCGGGCCGCGTGAACCGATTTTTGAACGCCCCCGGCCCCATGCCGGGGGCGGAAATCGGATTACCTATTGACAAACCGACCCATTCAGGGTATTTTGTATACATCCCATAGAAAGGGGGAGCCCCCATGGTGGATTACCGAAGGCTGCGGCTTTCCAATCTCACCTCTCCTGAATTTAATCATCTGCTGCCCGCCCTGTACTGGCCGGTCCACGGTATCCTATTTGCCGCGGTGGAGCAGCTTCGGCCCCCGGCGGCCTGCCACCCGGTCTGGTGCCCGCTGGACGATCTGATTCCCTTCAATGAGTGGTTATTGATCCCCTACCTGATTTGGTTTCTCTACATCCCGGGGATGCTGATCTATCTGGCGCTGTACGACACCGCCGCCTTCCGGCGGTTCATGTACTTCATCATCGCCACCTACGGCGTGACCCTGCTGGTCTATCTGATCTACCCCACCTGCCAGAATCTCCGGCCCACGGTCTTTCCCCGGGACAATTTCCTCACCCGGCTGACCATCGCCTTCTACGAGTTCGACACCAACACCAACGTCTGCCCCTCCCTGCACTGCATTGGTTCCTTCGCCGTGGCCTTCGCCGCCTGGGATACCCCCCGGTTCCGGAACCTCTTCTGGAAGGTGAGCTTCTTTGCCATGTCGGCGCTGATCTCCGTATCCACGGTGTTCGTCAAGCAGCACAGCGTGGTGGACGTGTTCTGGGCCCTGGTGGTCTGCGCCGCCGGGTACGCCCTGGTCTACGGGCGGAAAAAGCCCGCCGCCCAGCCGGTTTAGGGGGATAAAATGGAGCATCGGGACAATTATGCCCTCCAGGTGCGGGCCGCCCAAGCCTATTTTCAAAACTACGACCAGGAAGCGCTGATCCGGAAATTTTCCCTGGCACATGACGAGACCTACCTTTATTTTACTATGGCCGCCCGGCCCTACCGGCTCCGCCGGTGGGACGCCGCGCTGGAAAAGATGGTAGAAGGCCTCTGGCGGGACGGAAACAGCCACAGCGAGGTCATGACCGCCCTAGATGTGATCTGTGACGCCAAGGAAAACCGGTTTCTCACCGGGCGGTGGAAGAGTATGCAAAATTTCGGTCTTCAGTTCCACCGTACTCTGTTGGAGGACCGGCCCACCCGGGAGGCCCTGGCCTTTGACCGGGACCCGGCGGGACTGGCCCAAGCCTGCCGGACCCTGGGCGGAAGAGCGCTGCCCGGGGCGGATGTGAGCTTTGCCCTTCCCCTGCTTTTGGGCCTGGAGGTCTGCCTGCAATTCTGGCAGGGAGACGAGGAATTCGCTCCCCGGCTCTATTGGCTCTGGGACGAAAACGCCCTGATGTACATCAAATATGAAACCATGTATTTTGCCGTCAACCTGCTCCTGTCCCGTCTGGAGGAGGAGATGGCCCGGAAAGGAGCGAAGAGTGTTTGAGCCGTCTCGCGGAATTTGACAGCACCTACGTGACCATCGACCTGGACGCAGTGGGGAAAAACATCGACGCGGTAGCGAAAAAAGCCGGCGTGCCGGTGATGGCGGTGGTCAAGGCCGACGCCTACGGCCACGGGGCAATTCAGATCGCCCGGTATTTGGAAAACCGGTGCGCCTTTTTCGGCGTCTCCTCCATTTTGGAGGCCCTGGAGCTGCGCCAGGCGGGGATCCAAATCCCCATTCTCATTCTGGGCCATACCCCCGTCACCGCCTATCCCGCTCTGGTGACTCAGGACATCCGGCCCGCCCTCTTTTCCTGGGAGGACGCCTTGGCCCTGTCCGCCGAGGCGGTACGCCAGGGAAAAACCGCGCCCTTCCACTTCGCCGTGGACACCGGCATGAGCCGGATCGGCTTCCAGGCCACCCAGGAGGCGGCGGAAACCTGCGCAAAAATCGCCGCCCTGCCCGGCCTCCGAGCGGAGGGACTGTTCAGCCACTTTGCCACTGCCGACGGGGCGGATCTCAGCCGGTCCCGGGCCCAGGCGGCCCTGTTTGACGAATTTGACGCCCGGCTGCGGGACTTGGGCCTGCATATCCCCATCCGGCATCTGGACAATTCCGCCGGGCTGATGAATTTTTCCCGGCACTATGAGATGGTGCGCTCCGGCATCGTCACCTACGGCCTGTACCCCAGCGACCAGGTGGATCCCCGGGACCTGCCCCTCTCCCCCGCCCTCCAGTGGCGCAGCCGGGTGAGCCATGTGAAGCTCCTACCCCCGGGCCGGGAGATCAGTTACGGCGGCGCCTACGTCACTGCCGCCCCCACCCTGGTGGCCACGGTGCCGGTGGGCTATGCCGACGGCTACCGGCGGAGCCTCTCCGGGAAATTCCACGTTCTGATCCATGGAAAAGAGGCGCCAATCCTGGGCCGGGTGTGCATGGATCAGATGATGGTAGACGTCACCGCGATCCCCGAGACTCAGGTGGGCGATTCAGTAGTGCTGGTGGGCCGGGACGGCGGCCGGGAGATCACCGTGGAGGAGATCGCCGCCGCGGCGGACAGCTTCAACTATGAGTTTATCTGCGGCATCAGCCGCCGGGTGCCCCGGCTCTACCGCCAGGGGGGGAAGACCGTCCACGCCGTCCACTATCTTTTGGATGAATAAAGACCGAGGGTTCCAGACCCTCGGTCATTTTTTCTGCTTGCAGGCGTAAAAATAGGCCATTTTGTAATCCCCCTGCTCCCGGCAGCACTGCTCCAGCAGGGGCGCCGCCGCCGCCGGGGAAAACGCCTCCCCCCGCTCCAGACAGGGCCGTGCCTGTTCGTAATCCTCCTGGGCCAGATACGCCCTGCCTCGGAGGAAGCTCCATTCCGGGCTCTCCCGATCCTTGGCCGCGTCCAAAAGCCTGCCGCAGCCCGCGGGGTCCCCGGTTTCCAGGGCCGCCGCCGCCAGCACCAGCAGAGCCGGGTCCAAGGAGGGGAGCTTCTCCGCCGCCTCCTGGAGGCTCGCCGGGTCGGCCCGGGCCGTCAGCACCCAGAGCCGGGCCCGCCAGGGACCAAAATAAGCGCTCCGCTGCCCCGCCCGTTCCGCCTGCTCCAAGAGCGTGGCGGCATAGGGCCGCCGTCCTTGGCGGATCGCCGCCTCCGCCAGATCCATCCGGCACAGGGCAGAGAGCAGGTAATATTCCTGGTCGAACACCCCGTCCGGGGCACGGTAGACATCCAGTGCCGCCATTACCCCAGCGGGGTCCTTTCTCGAGAAGGCCGCTCGGGCTTTGGCCATGGCCTCCTGATTGGGGGAGGTCACCGTCTGCTCCTCCAAAAAATAGCTCACCGGCTTGCCCAGCTTGGCTGCCAGATAGGTCAGGGCGTCCAACGAGGGCGTGGCGGAGCCGTTTTCGATCAGGGAGAGCATATTCCGGGTCAGATATTCCCCCGCCAGCTGCCGCTGGGACAGGCCCAAGGCCAATCTGGCCTCCTTCAGCCGCTGTCCAATGGTTCCCACGGTTTTCGCCCCCTTTTGTTCATTATAACAGCCCCCCGCCGGATTGTCAAACCGGCGGGAAAACCGTTTTTGTGGTGTAACAAAAATTTCATTTGCTATTTTGCGAAAATTGGATTATAACATAGGTAGTTGTGGACAGAAAAGAGGGAACTCGATGGATAAATTCAATCGGCGGGATTTGAAGATTCAGGCAAAGGAAGCGCTTTCTCGGTCCCAGAGCAGGCCTCTGCGGCTGGTGGGGATCCACGCTGGGGTCACGGTGGCCGCGCTGCTGCTGCTGACGGCGCTGAACGCCCTTTTACAGGGCCAGATCGCCGGCACCGGAGGGCTGAGCGGGATGGGATACCGCTCGATCCTGTCCTCGGTCCAGGCGCTGATCCAGCCCCTGGTATCGATCCTCCTGGCCTTCTGGAATATCGGCTACCTGTTCGTGGCATGGAAGCTGGCCCGAGGGGAGGATGCCGCGCCCCGGGATCTGCTTCAGGGGATCCGCCGGGTGGGTCCGGCGGCCCGGTTCCTGGTGATCAAAGCCCTGATCTTCCTGGCTCTGGGGATGATCTGCTTCTACCCCAGCATGAGCCTGTATCTGATGACCCCGCTGGCCCGGCCCCTGATGGAGGCGCTGGAGCCTCTGGCCGCCCAGTCCGCCGTAGCGGGTTCCGTTGAGATCACGGACGCCATGGCGGAGGCGGTGTCCCAGGCCATGGTCCCCATGCTGGGCATTTTCCTCATCATATATCTGGCGGTCTGCACGCCCTTTTTCTACCGGTTCCGGTTGGCGGAGTTCGCGCTGTGGGAGGACCCCCAAGCAGGAGCCCTTTCCGCCCTGCGCCGCAGCAGCCGGATCACCCGGGGCAGCCGGATGGATCTTCTAAAGCTGGATCTGAGCTTCTGGTGGTACTACCTGGCCCTGGCGCTGCTCACAGCCCTTTCCTACGGGGATTTACTTCTGCCTCTGCTGGGGATCCAGCTGCCGGTCTCCCAGGACGCGGCCTTCTATCTGTTCTATGGGCTGTCCTTAGTGGGACAGGGGGTGCTGATCCTGGTGGCGAAAAACTATGTCACCGTCACCCTGGCCCGGGCTTATGAAACCCTGCGCCATCCCCCGGAGCAGACGCCGCGGCAGATGCCGCCCGTGAATGTGCCCTGGACGTATTAAGCACAAAAGCCGGAGGGGCTTGACCAAAATCAAGCCTCTCCGGCAAATCTTGAAGAAGTCCAACGCCCCCGCTTTTGGCGGGGGCGAAGCGTTTTTCTTTTACGCCTTTCCGGCGCAGCCGAGGACATCGATGAGCTTGTGACGTACCAGCTCCTTGATGTTGGCCCGGGCGGGCTTCAGGTACTCCCGGGGGTCGAACTTGTCGGGATGCTCGTCAAAGAACTGCCGGATGGTGCCGGTCATGGCCAGCCGCAGGTCGGAGTCGATGTTAATCTTGCACACGGACAGCTCGGCCGCGTGGCGGAGCTGATCCTCCGGCACGCCGATGGCGCCGGGCATCTTGCCGCCGTGGGAATTGATCATCTCCACATAATTCTGGGGCACGGAGGAGGAGCCGTGGAGCACGATGGGGAAGCCGGGCAGGCGGCGGGAGACCTCCTCCAGCACGTCGAAGCGGAGCTGGGGCTTGGTGCCGGGCTTGAACTTGTAGGCGCCGTGGCTGGTGCCGATGGCGATGGCCAGAGAGTCGCAGCCGGTCTTGGACACAAATTCCTCCACCTCTTCGGGGTGGGTGTAGGAGGAATCCTCGGCGGAGACCTTCACCTCGTCCTCGATGCCGGCCAGGGTGCCCAGCTCGGCCTCCACCACCACGCCGTGGTCGTGGGCGTACTCCACCACCTTGCGGGTGATCTCAATATTCTCCTTGAAGGGCTTGGAGGAGGCGTCGATCATGACGGAGGTAAAGCCGCCGTCGATGCAGCTCTTGCAGGTCTCGAAGTCGGGGCCGTGGTCCAGATGGAGCACGATGGGGATCTCGGGGCATTCGATCACGGCGGCCTCCACCAGCTTCACCAGGTAGGTGTGGTTGGCATAGGCCCGGGCGCCCTTGGAGACCTGGAGAATCACAGGGGCCTTTTCCTCCCGACAGGCCTCGGTGATACCCTGGACGATCTCCATATTGTTGACGTTGAAAGCGCCGATGGCATAGCCGCCGTCGTAGGCCTTCTTAAACATTTCTTTGGATGTGACTAGGGGCATGGGAAATCCTTCCTTTCAATTTTTTCCTAAAAGGTATTATACCATGAATTTTCCGGTTTTCAATAAAAATATTTGCCATTTTCTCACCGGCGTGCTATAATTAGTCAGAAGCGGCAAAACAGCCCCGTCTTGCCGGAATTTTTTGTCTGATATTCTTTACTTGGAGGGAACAATTATGTCTGAAAAGCCTCTGGTCGGTTCCTTGATCATCGGCCAGTCCGGCGGCCCGTCCGCCGTGATCAACTGCTCCGCCTACGGCGTGATTAAAACCGGCCTGGAAAACCCCAACATCACCAAGGTCTACGGCGCGTTCCACGGCATCAAGGGCGTTCTGAACGACCAGCTGATGATCATGGACGAGGAGGACCCCAAGGAGTTGGAGCGGATGCTCTACACCCCCTCCTCCGCCCTGGGCTCCTGCCGGTATAAGATCGCGGACCCGGATGTGGACGACACGGACTATAAGCGCATCCTGGAGATCTTCAAGAAGTACAACGTCCGCTATTTCTTCTACAACGGTGGCAACGACTCCATGGACACCTGCAACAAGATCTCCAAATACATGAGCAAGGCCGGCTACGAGTGCCGGGTCATGGGCGTGCCCAAGACCATTGACAACGACCTGGCCGGCACGGACCACTGCCCGGGCTTTGCCTCCGCCGCCAAGTATATCGCCACCTCCTTCATGGAGGTCAGCCGGGATTCCCAGGTGTACGATACCGGCATGGTCACCATCGTGGAGTGCATGGGCCGCCACGCCGGCTGGCTCACCGCCGCCGCCGCCCTAGCCGGGATCAAGGGCGACGGACCCGACCTGGTGTACCTGCCCGAGCGGGACTTTGACATGGACGCCTTCCTGGCGGACGTGAAGCGGATCTACGGTGAGAAGAAGAACTGCATCGTGGCAGTGTCCGAGGGCGTCCACTACGCCGACGGCACCTTCGTCTCTGAGGCCAAGACCTCCGGCACCGACGGCTTCGGCCACGCCCAGCTGGGCGGCCTGGCCGCCCGGCTGGCGGACATCGTCAAGGCCGCCACCGGCGCCAAGGTCCGGCCCATCGAACTGAGCCTTTTGCAGCGCTGCGCCGCCCACTGCGCCTCCGGCACCGACATTGCCGAGTCCTTTATGTCCGGCAAGGTGGCGGTGGAGTCCGCCGTGGCCGGCATTACCGACAAGATGGTGGGCTTCCGCTGCACCCGGGAGGGTGGCTACAAGTGCGAGCCGGAGCTGTTCGATCTGAGCCTGGTGGCCAACACTGAGAAGAAGGTGCCTCAGGAGTGGATCAATGAGGCCGGCAACGGCGTGACCCAGGGCTTCATCGACTACTGCCTGCCCCTGATCCAGGGGGAGACCGGCATGGTCAAGGAGGACGGCCTGCCCCGGTTCGTTCAGCTCAAGCGGGTCTTCGCGAAATAAATCTATCCAAAAGCATCCCCGGGAGGCCGCAAGCGGCCTTCCGGGGATTTTTTGTATTTTGCTTCCCTTCGCGGAGGCGGCGGGGATCAGCCCCGGGGGTCATCCTCCCGGAAATCCACCCGTTCCGCCTTCCGGCAACGGCCGGTCTGGGCGTCCAGGGTAAAAAGTACCCCTTCCAGCTTGGCCGGGCCCGCCGCCCAGCGGTACCGCTCGGGAAGGTCCCCCCGGAACCGGGCGATGGACAGCTCCGGTCGGATGCCCAGCACCGAAATTGCCGGGCCGGTCATGCCCAGATCCGTCACATAGCCGGTGCCCTGGGGCAGCACCTGGGTATCGGCGGTGGGCACATGGGTGTGGGTTCCCCAAACGGCGCTGACCTGGCCGTCCAGCATGTAGCCCATGGCCAGCTTCTCCGAGGTGGCCTCAGCGTGGAACTCCACCAGGGTCAGCCGGGCGGAGCGTTTTTTCAACAGCTTCTCCGCCAGCAGGAAGGGATTGTCCGGCCCATAGTCCATGTTGCACCGGCCGATCAGGTCGATTACCGCCAGCTTCCCAACGGGCGTGTCAAATTCCGCCCAGCCCCGACCTGGGCTCTGGGGTGCCAAATTCGCCGGGCGGAGGATCCGGGGGCATTCCTCCAGATAGGGGACCAGATCCCGGTAGCGGTAGGTGTGGTTGCCCATGGTGATCACGTCCGCCCCGGCGGAGAGGATCTCCTCCCCCTGTTGGGGCGTCATTCCCACTACGTTGGCGTTCTCCCCGTTGACCACCACGAAGTCCGCCTCCAGCTGCCGCCGAAGACGGGGAAGATGCTTGCGGATCATTTCCATTCCCGGGCCGCCCACCACGTCCCCCACGGCCAAAACCTTAAAATCCATAGCTTTTACCGAACCGATTTGGCGTACTCCGTGGGGGTGATGCCGAATTTTTCCTTAAACTGCCGGGAGAAGTGATGCACCGTGGAGTATTGCAGGGCGGCGGCGATCTCGGTGAAGTTCATGTTGTTCTCTCGGATCATCTGCTTGCTCTCCTGGAGCTTTACCCGGCGGATATACTCCCCCGGGGAGATCTGGAGATTCTTATGGAACAGGGCCGTCAGGTAGCTGGGACTTACATCTACATTTTTCGCCACCATGGGCACCGACATCTTCTCCCGCACATGGGCGCTGATATACTGCTGGGCCTTGCGGATGATCTCATTCTCCGCGTGGAGGGCGTGGGCGGTTTTGAGTCGCTCGGTGTGGCCCCCCGCCTCCCGCTGCAAGGTCAGCAGCAGCAGATTCAGCAGGCACAGAATCATATCGTTGGAGTAGTCATCCATCCGCTCCTGTTCCTGGAGCATTTGCTTGAGGATGGTGGCCGCCCGCTGGGGGGACTGGAATTTTCGGTTGGTCAGGGCGGAAAGATCCGCCCCGGAGATATCGAAGGATACGGTGACGAACCGAGGAGCCACCCCGATATCGGCATACTGCATATGCCACTGCCCCGGGCCGTAGAGTACCATGTCCCCCTGCTCCAGCAGCAGGTCCTGCCCCTCCGCCACGGAGTGGAGGGAGCCCTGGTCCACATAGGTCAGCTCCAGGGCCGGATGGGCCTCCCCCGCGAAGACGAAGCCCCGCTCCTTCTCCTGATAGAAGAAGGTGTACAGCCGCTCCACCCGGAGGTTCGTCTGGACGTGGTATCCCTCCTCCTGGTTCCGGGACCCCACCTGCACCGGCGGCTCGGAGGCGGAATAGTCCGCCCAGGCGGTATCCGTCAGCGGCGCCAGGGAAAAATAGACCCCCGCCCGGATGAACACCGGCTTGTCCAGATAGAAATGGGAGAAGTTCTCATTGTCCGAGGAGACGGACAGCACCGTCATCCCCTCCCCGCTGCACAGCCAGGTATCCGCCCCCGCCAGATACACCGGGGCGTCCGGGCCGCTGAGCTGGAGCCGCTCCCGGTAGCCCTCCTGATCCCGGCGGTTCCGGGCGGTCTGTTCCGGCAGGATCGTTCCAAACTGCCGGAAATTCACTTGGTTCAAGTTCCAAATCATACGGGCCCTCCTTATCGCGGCGCAATTCAAAAACGGCGGGAAAAGCTAAAATGGAGTCACACGACCGGTGACTCCATTATTATAGCACGATTAGCGAAAATGGCAAATGTTTTTATTTCCGATATTCAAATTCCATACCATAAAGATCCACGGTGTCCCCGTCCCGGATGCCCATTTCCTCCAGCCGGTCAAAAACGCCCCACTTCCGAAGCTGTAAGTCGAAGAAATTCCGGCTCTCATAGTCCTGGAAATTGATATCCTGCATCAGCCGCTCCAGCCAGGTCCCGGTGACGGCCCAGGTGCTGCCCAGATGCTCGATCTCCAGCTCCTCCGGGTCCCCGGGCTGGACCTCCGGCTCCACATACTCAGGATCGTAGTAAGCCACCGGCGGCAGGGTCTGAAGCTGCCGAGAAACGGTCAAAACCAGCTCCCGCAGTCCCTGGCCGGTGCCGGCGGAGATGGTCAGCAGGCGGCAGCCCTTTTCCTCCACATGGGCCCGGAGCCGCTCCAAATGATCCGAATCCGGCGGCAGCAGATCCGTTTTGTTGGCGGCCACCAGCATGGGCCGGGCGGCCAGGTCCGGGGAGTACTCCTCCAGCTCGGCGCAAATGGCGTCAAAATCCGCCACCGGGTCCCGGCCCTCGCTGCCGGACACGTCCACCACATGGACCAGCAGGCGACACCGGTCGATGTGCCGTAAAAAATCATGGCCCAGGCCGGCGCCCTGAGCGGCGCCCTCAATGATGCCGGGGATGTCCGCCATGACGAAGGACACCCCCTCCTCCACATAGATGACCCCCAGGTTGGGGTAGAGGGTGGTAAAGTGATAGTTGGCGATCTTGGGCCGGGCGTTGGAGGTCCGAGACAAAATCGTGGATTTTCCCACGTTGGGAAAGCCCACCAGGCCCACATCCGCCAGGAGCTTGAGCTCCAGAATCACGTCCCGCTCCTGCCCCGGGCGGCCCGCCTTGGCGAACCGGGGCAGCTGACGGGTGGCAGTGGCGAACCGGCCGTTGCCCCAGCCGCCCCGGCCGCCCTTGGCTAGAACGAAATCCTCCCCAGAGGACATGTCCACGATGATTTTTTCCGTCTCCGCGTCCCGGACCACAGTGCCCCGCGGCACCTGGATGATCAAATCCTCCCCCCGCTTGCCGCTGCGCCGTCCGCCGGCGCCGGCAACGCCGGACTGGGCCTGGTATTTGCGCTTGTAGCGAAAGTCCAGCAGGGTGGACAGATTGTCGTTGACCCGGAGGATCACGCTGCCTCCGTGGCCCCCGTCGCCCCCGTCGGGTCCGCCGGCGGCCACGTATTTCTCCCGGTGGAAGGCCACCGCTCCGTCTCCGCCCCGGCCGCCGGCAACGCTGATCCGCACTTTATCCACAAACATAGGGAACCTCCAAAAAAACGGGGCTGCCGAGGCAGCCCCTGTGTTTCCGATTACTGCTCCGCGTACACTGAGCACTGACGGCGATCCTTGCCCTTCCGCTCAAAGCGGACGGTGCCATCCACCAGGGCAAACAGGGTGTCGTCGCTGCCGATGCCCACGTTCACACCGGGATGGATATGGGTGCCTCTCTGACGGACCAGAATGTTGCCAGCCAGAACGAACTGACCGTCGGCCCGCTTAGCCCCCAGGCGCTTGGACTCGGAGTCCCGACCGTTCTTGGTGGAACCGCCGCCCTTATGGTGCGCGAAGAACTGAAAACCGATTTTCAGCATGGGTTTACACCTCCAAAACTTCGATATAATCAGGATAATCGTCCCGCAGGCTGCACAGCGTCAGCATCAGTCCCGCCAGCACGGCCTGGACTGTCTCCTCCTCATCGCAGACAGCGGGAAGGGTCAGGCTGATTCGGGCGTCCTCCTCCCTGACCCGGACTTTGGCCTTGGCGCCGCACACATCGTTGACGGTGGCCTCAGCCATGGTCACGGCGGCGGAAATAGCGGCGCAGACAATGTCCGTGCCCGCATCCGAGTAGCCGCTGTGGCCGCTGACGGTGAACCCGGTAATCCGGTCCCCGTCGGAATAAAACTCGCACCTGGTCATTGCTTACAGGGCGATCTTGGTGATCTCCACCTTGGTGTAGGGCTGACGGTGACCCATCTTGCTCTTCTCGTTCTTCTTGGCCTTGTACTTGAAGACGTAGAGCTTCTTGCCCTTGCCGTTTTTCAGCACCTTGGCCTCCACCTTGGCGCCATCCAGCACAGGCGCGCCGATCTTGGAATTCTCCCCATCCAGGACCGCCAGCACCTGGTCGAAGGTGACCTGGGCGTTCTCCTCGGCGCCGAGCTTCTCGATGTAGAGGGTGTCCCCCTCAGCAACGGTGTACTGCTTCCCGCCGGTGACGATAACTGCTTTCATTTGTTTTTTCACCTACTTTTAAACATGTAGTCTCGCTTGTAAGGCGCCGAAGAAATACCGGACTTAGAGCCTTTTCAATGCGGCCCGTCTATTTTATCAGGCGGGAGAGAAAAAGTCAAGCCTAATTTTCTATTTTTCCGCTCTTTGGAGGGGGTTTTCCCCCCGTCCGGCGAAAAATGTGAATTTTCTGCGGCATGGTTTACATTTGCCCCGGGTTGTGATAGAATAAAGTCAAGGAGGCGGATCCATGGAACAATTTTTCAGCGAACTGAAGAGCTTCTTCCGGAAGGGGGACCTGGTTCTGCTCCTGCTGTGTCTGGGGGCCACGGGCTTCGGATGCCTGGCCATCGCCAGCGCCACCAACCCCACCGGCGCGTTCCGCTCTGTGGTGGTCCAGGTGGCGGCAGCGCTGCTGGGCGTGCTGTTTTTCATCGTCTTCTCCTCCATCGATACGGAATTTTTCTCCGAGCACCGGCTGGCTCTGGTGCTGTTCAATACCGTCCTCCTTCTGCTGCTGCGGACTCCCTTCGGCGAGGACTTCGGCACCGGCAACCGAAGCTGGCTGGATATCCCCCTGGTGCCCTTCAGCATCCAGCCGGCGGAGATCTGCAAGATCACCTACATCCTCATCATGGCCTCCGTCATGGCCTCCCACCAAAATCAGGTGTCCTCCATCCCCTCGGTGTTCCACATGGTGTTTCACCTGGCACTGCTGGTGGGCGTGAACTACGTCATGTCCAACGACGCCGGCGTGTCGCTGATCTTCGTGTTCATTTTCATCGGCATGACCTTCGCAGGCGGGGTGAGCCTGATCTGGTTCCTGCTGGCAGGGGGCGGGATCGCCGCCGCCATTCCCTTCCTGTGGAACTACGTCATGGCGGAATACCAGAAGGATCGGTTTCGGATCCTCTGGGATCCCACCGTAGATCCCAACGGCGAGGATCAGCGCTACCACAGCCTGCGCAGCCTCTACACCCTCCGGGGCGGCGGCTGGGTCGGCCAGGGGCTTTTCAACGGCAACCGGGTCCAGGCGGACTCCCTCCCCGCCCAGCACACCGACTACATTTTCTCCTCCATCGGCGAGGAGCTGGGCTTCCTGGGCTGCGTGGCGGTGATGGTCCTGCTGTTCCTCATCGTATGGCGCTGCATCTATGTGGGGACCAAGAGTCCGGACTATCTGCGGCGGCTGGTGTGCTTCGGCGCGGCCTCGGCCTTGATTTTCCAGATCATGAGCAACATCGGCATGTGCCTGGGCGTCACCCCCGTGATCGGTCTGACGCTGCCCTTCTTCAGCTACGGCGGCAGCTCCCTGGTGACGATCTACGCCATGCTGGGGCTGGTGTCCGGCGTCCACGCCCGGCCAGAGGCGGAGAGCCATCAGCTCTACGTCCGGCCCATCTATCCCGCGTTTTAGGCACGTCCCTGTCCTTCATTTGTAGTTTTGCCCCCCTGGGGCTGTTCAGAACCCAAATCTAAAATAAAAAAGGAGCGACCAAGTTATGAGACAATTTATGGACCAAGACTTCCTGCTCTCCAACGACACCGCCAAGCACCTGTACCACGACTATGCCTCCTCCATGCCTCTGGTGGACTACCACTGCCACAT
>CANQQI010000016.1 GCA_947625945.1 uncultured Oscillospiraceae bacterium | reverse complement strand
TCGCCGCAGATGCCGCAGTGCAGCTGCGGGCGGGTCTTCTTGCCCAGCTTCACGGCCATGTCCATCAGCCGGCCCACGCCGGTGGTGTCCAGCCGGGCGAAGGGATCGGACTCGTAGATCTTATTGGCGTAGTAGGCGCCCAGGAACTTGCCGGCGTCGTCCCGGCTGAAGCCGAAGGTCATCTGGGTCAGGTCGTTGGTGCCGAAGCAGAAGAACTCGGCCTCGGTGGCGATGTCGTCGGCGGTGAGGGCGGCACGGGGGATCTCGATCATGGTGCCCACTTCATAGTGCAGCTGCACACCGGCGGCCTGGATCTCGGCGTCGGCGGTCTTGACCACCACGTCCTTGACGAACTTCAGCTCCTTGACCTCGCCCACCAGGGGGATCATGATCTCGGGCACGATGTCCCAGTCGGGATGGCGGCCCTTGACGGCCAGGGCGGCCTTGATGACGGCCTTGGTCTGCATGGCGGCAATCTCGGGATAGGTGACGGTGAGCCGGCAGCCACGGTGGCCCATCATGGGGTTGAACTCATGGAGGTCATTGATGACCTGCTTGATATACTGGACGGTCTTGCCCTGGGCCTTGGCCAGCGCCTCGATGTCCGCCTCCTCCGTGGGGACGAACTCGTGCAGCGGGGGATCCAGGAAGCGGATGGTCACGGGCTTGCCGCCCAGGGCCTCGAACAGGCCCTCAAAGTCGGCCTGCTGCATGGGCTCGATCTTGGCCAGCGCGGCCTCCCGCTCCTCTACGGTCTCGGAGCAGATCATCTCCCGGAACGCGCCGATCCGGGCGGGATCAAAGAACATATGCTCCGTGCGGCACAGTCCAATACCCTGGGCGCCGAAGGCCGCGGCCTGCTTGGCGTCGTTGGGGGTATCGGCGTTGGTGCGGACGCCCATGGTCTTATACTTGTCGGCCAGCTCCATGATCCGGCCAAAGTAGCCGGAGCTGGGGTCGGCGGGAATGGTGGGGATCAAAACGTCATAGATGTTGCCGGTGGAGCCGTCCAGACTCAGCACGTCGCCCTCCTTGTACAGCTTGCCGTGGAGGGTGAAGCACTTGTTCTCCTCGTCCATCTTGATCTCGCCGCAGCCGGAGACACAGCAGGTGCCCATGCCACGGGCCACCACGGCGGCGTGAGAGGTCTGACCGCCCCGGACGGTGAGAATGCCCTGGGCGTACTTCATGCCCTCGATGTCCTCGGGGGAGGTCTCCAGACGGACCAGGACCACCTTCTCGCCCTTCTTGCCGTGCTTCACGGCATCCTCGGCGGTGAAGACGATGGTGCCGGCGGCGGCGCCGGGAGAGGCGGCGATGCCCTTGGACACGGCCTGGGCCTTCTTCAGGGCGTCGGGGTCAAACTGGGGATGGAGCAGCATATCCAGGGACTTGGCGTCGATCTGCATCAGCGCCTCTTCCTCGGAGATCATGCCCTCGTCGATCAGGTCGCAGGCGATCTTGATGGCGGCGGCGGCGGTGCGCTTGCCGTTCCGGGTCTGGAGCATATACAGCTTCCGGTCCTCGATGGTGAACTCCATGTCCTGCATATCCCGGTAGTGGGTCTCCAGGGTGTTGCACACCTCCAGGAACTGGTCGTAGACCTCGGGCAGGACTTCCTTCATCTGCTGGATGGGCATGGGGGTCCGCACGCCGGCCACCACGTCCTCGCCCTGGGCGTTCATCAGGAACTCGCCCATCAGGCCCTTTTCACCGGTGGCGGGGTTCCGGGTGAAGGCCACGCCGGTGCCGGAGGTGTCTCCCATGTTGCCGAAGGCCATCATCTGCACGTTGACAGCGGTGCCCCAGGAATAGGGAATGTCATGGTCCATCCGGTAGACATTGGCCCGGGGATTATCCCAGGAGCGGAACACGGCCTCGATGGCCTTGAACAGCTGCTCCTTGGGGTCGGTGGGGAAGTCGGCGCCCAGCTGCTTCTTGTATTCCGCCTTGAACTGGTCGGCCAGGGCGTGGAGATCCTCGGCGGTGAGCTCGGTATCGTAGGTGACGCCCTTGGCTTCCTTCATGGCGTCGATGAGCTTCTCAAAGTACTTCTTGCCCACCTCCATGACCACGTCGGAGAACATCTGGATGAAGCGGCGGTAGCAGTCCCAGGCCCAGCGGGGATTGCCGGACTTCCGGGCAATGACCTCCACCACCTGCTCGTTAAGGCCCAGGTTCAGAATGGTGTCCATCATGCCGGGCATGGAGGCCCGGGCGCCGGAACGGACGGAGACCAGCAGCGGATTCTCCAGGTCGCCGAACTTCTTGCCGGTGATGGCTTCCATCTTCACCACATACTCCATGATCTGCTCCCGGATCTCGTCGTTGATGTGGCGGCCGTCCTCATAATACTTGGTGCAGGCCTCGGTGGAAATGGTGAAGCCCTGGGGTACCGGCAGACCAAGGTTGGTCATCTCCGCCAGGTTGGCGCCCTTGCCGCCCAGCAGCTCCCGCATTTTGCCGTTTCCTTCGGTAAACAGATAAACGTACTTATGAGACATTCGATTGTTTCCCCTTTCGTTTTTTCCATGGGCCCATGCCCAGTATTTTCGCTCGTTGTTTTCGCCAAAATAATATACCATGACGCGCGGCGGAATGGTATATTGCGTCATCTTTTTCGGTTCCGCCCCCAGGGCGGGAGAAAAAGGACTTAAAATAAAGTATAATAGCCACGTCGTGGCCATTATACCATGTTCCGGGAGAAATTGCAAATCCTTTTCCAAAAATTCTGAAATATTTTCCAAAAAAACGCCGACTGGGGAAGGATCAAGTCCCTCCCCTGCCGGTGGAAACGTCCTATTCATCGATATTCCCGAATCACGGCCTTGACAAGCCCGATTATCTCCGCCTCAGAGCCGTCAATGGGGGCATAGGCGTCGTTTTCCGGCATCAGCCAGATCTGCCCGTCCCGGCGGCGGAGGCGCTTCACCGTGGCCTCGTCCCCGATGCGGGCCACCACGATCTGCCCGTCCTCGGCGGTCTGCTGGGGCCGTACCACCACCATATCCCCGCTGAGGATCCCGGCGCCCACCATGCTGTCCCCCCGCACCCGGAGGGCAAAGCAGTCCGGCCCGGCGTCATAGGTCATGTACCCCTCCAGATTCTCCACCGCCAAAATGGGCTGGCCCGCCGTCACCACGCCCACCACCGGGATCTGCCCGGGGCGCTGGGCGGTCACGATGGACCGCTTCCGGCCCTTGGCCGCCGGAGGCTGGAGATAACCCTGCTGCTGGAGCTTCTGCAAATGATAGCTCACCGTGGCGGTGGAACGGAGGCCCACCCCAGCCCCGATTTCCCGGACGGAGGGGGCGTAGCCGTTTTCCTGGATAAAATCATTGACATAGCGAAGGATCTGCTCGGCACGGTCGGTTCCCTTTGACATGGGGCGCACCTCCCTTTCTTTTTTCCATTATAGCACAAATGAGCGAAAAAGAAAAGCACTTTTTCCGGCTTCGCCGACATTTTTGGAGAAAATATTTTTCCCTTCCCGACTATACTGGTAGTGAAGCCCATTGGGGAGGTGATTTGATGGACGCTTACGATCCGGCGCTGGCCGCCCGGGTATGGCAGCGGGTCCGGGGCCAGCAGGAACCCCAGCCGCCCCGGCAGGAGCTGCTGCCCCTGCTGGCGGACTCCTGGGCCGCCGCTTCGGCCTACCTTTCTCTGGCGCGGCAGGTGGGGCCCCAGGCGGCGGCAACCCTGCGGCGCTTAGCTCGGGAGGAGCAGACCACCGCCGACGCCCTGCGGGGACTGCATCTGCTGATTAACGGCAGCCGCCCTGCCCTGCGGACCCCGCCGCCGCTCCGGGAGACACCGGAGGCGGGTCTGCGCAGACGCTACGCCGAAAGCCTAAAGGCCGCCGCCGCTTATGAACGGCTTGCCGGGGACCCAGAGTACGGCCCGGTGTTCGCGCGGCTGGCCCAGCAGGAGCAGGAGCACTGCCGGCAGGTGCTGTCCGTGTTGGGAAATTGGGAAAAGTGAGGCGCTAGTCCTGGCCGGAGGGGGCATCCTCCTCCGGTTCCGGGGCGTCCCCTTCCGGAGCCGCCTCGGTCGAGGCATCCGCAGTCCCTTCCCTCGGCTCTTCAGCGGCCTCTTCCGCCGCCCCTTCGGCGGCGGCTTTTGCCGCCTTCACCCGTGCTACGAACATCTTCTCCGGGTCATGGGTGCGGAACGCCTGGTAGAGCAGCACCGCCGTGGCGGCCAGGCAGCTCACCGCCGCCAGCACCTGGCTCACCCGGAAGGGGCCCCAGTAGAGGCTGTCCATCCGCAGGCCCTCGATAAAGGCCCGGCCCAGGCCGTACCAGGCGACATAGCCCAGGGCAATCTGGCCATCGTACTTCCGGCGCTTGGACAGGAAGTGGAGCAGCACGAAACCGGCAATGTTCCACAGTGACTCATAGAGGAAGGTGGGGTGGTAGTATTCATACGCCCCAGTCACCTGATTAAATAGGCCCATCCGCCAGGGCAGCTCCGTGGCGGCTCCGAAGGCCTCCCGGTTGAAGAAGTTGCCCCAGCGACCCATGGCCTGGCCAATGAGCAGGCCCAAGGACACCAGATCCAAGGTCGCCGTATAGGAAATCTTCCGCCACCGGCAGAACACCGCTGTGCCCAAGACCGCGCCCAGCACGCCGCCGTAGATGGCGATACCGCCCTGCCAAATATACAGAACGCTGATGGGGTCGCCGGCAAATTCATCCCAGGCGAAGACGCAGTAATAGATCCGGGCGCAGATCAGCGCGAAGGGGGTGACGTAGAGGACCCCGTCCGTCAGTGTATCCGCGTCAATGCCAAATTCCGGGCACCGGCGGCAGCAATAGAGCACCGCCAGCACCAGGCCCATGGCGATGATGATGCCGTAAAAATGCAGGGTCAGCGGCCCCAGGGAAATCGTTCTGGGGGGATCCAGCTCCAGCCCAAAAAGGGGGAAAAAGATCGTGGTATAGTTCCAGGGGTTCATGGCACTGCCTCCTTTGGCGGCCGGACAGGGCCGCGGCAAGCATTTTTGACCGAATTGGCACTATTATACTTCATATCCCAGGAAAATGCTAGATGCCCGGAAAAAAATTCACAGTTTCTTGGTTGTCATTTCCCCGGTTTTGCGCTACAATGGTGCTGACCGGCGGAAAAGCCGGAAACTGTGCTTTTTGGAGGAACCGGCATGGCTTGGTTGGAATTTGCCGTGGGCGCGAAACCGGATACGGTGGAGGATGTGGCGGCGCTCCTGACCGCCGCCGGCTTCGAGGAGCTGATCATTGAGGATCAGGCGGAGCTGGAGGGCTTTCTGGAGGAGAACCGGGCCTGCTGGGACTATATCGACCCCCGTCTTGCCAAGCAGCTGGAGGGGCTCTGCCAGGTCCGGCTGTACCTGGAGGACACCGACACCGCCGCCCGGGACCGGCTGGAGCGGCTGGCCCGGACGCAGGGGCTTCCTTTGACAGCGAAGGCCCTGGGGGACGCGGACTGGGAAACCGGCTGGCAGGACAGCTACCCGCCGCTGGAGGTGGGGGACAAGCTCCTCGTCCTGCCCTACTGGCTGTCGGAGACAGCGTCCGCCGGGCGGATTCCTATCATCCTGGATCCGGGTCTGACCTTCGGCACCGGGGCCCACCCCTCCACCCAGATGGTAATGGAGGCCATGGAAGCCCGGAATCTAACCGAGGCGGACTGCCTGGACCTGGGCAGTGGCAGCGGGATCCTTTCCATCACGGCGCTGGCCTTGGGCGCAAGCCACGCCTTGGGTGTGGACATCGACCCCAAGGCCCGGGACGCGGGCCGGGAAAACGGCGAGCGAAACGGATTTACATCCCCCCGCCTGGAATTTCTCACCGGAAACGTGGTGGAGGACGCTGCCTTGCGGCAGCGGCTTGCCGGGAAAAAGTGGGACCTGGTGCTGGTGAATATTGTGGCGGACGTGATCATTGCCCTGGCGCCGCTCCTGCCGGCGCTGCTGGCGGAGGGGGCGGTTATGATCTGCTCCGGGATCCTGGACAGCCGGCTGGATCAGGTGGAGGCGGCGCTGACCCAGGCAGGACTGTCCGTTTTGGAGCGCCGGGCCAGGGAGGAGTGGCGCTGCCTTACCGCCGGAAGGAGGAACGAATGAATATCCCCTACCGTATGCGGCGATTTCTGCGGGGACTGTGCTATGCGGGGCTGATCCTGGTCCTGGTGGCTGCCGTGGCCTGGCTGGTGTGGCTGGTCTGGCTGGAACGGTATGTGGTCTACTCCGACGAGGGGGCCAAGCTGGACTTTTCCCTGTCCTGGAACGGCATCCAGGGGGAGCTTGCCGTGCCGCCGGAGCCGCTGGAAACCGTTTCCATTTACTATAATGAAGGAGAGAATGCCATCAACACCAGCACAGAGCTGGTGCAGCTGATGGGATTCTACGCCGACGGCGAGGCCCTGTCTTCCGATCTGAGCGAGATTCGGCGGCAAGTAGAGACCTTCCCCATCGGAACGCCCGTGATGCTGGACATGAAGAGCAACTGGGGCTACTTCTACTATACCTCCCGGCTGGGCCAAACGTCCTCGGAGGTAAGCGCGTCCGCGGTAGAGGACCTGATCCAGTACCTGAAGGAACGGGATATGTACCTCATTGCCCGGATCCCCGCCTTCCGGGATCGGGCCTACCTGATCGAACACACCGACGTGGGCCTGCCCGTGTCCAGCGGAGCCTACCTCTGGTCCGACGACGAGGGCTGCTACTATTTCGACCCTTCCAAGAGCGGCACCATCACCTATCTGATGCAGATCGTGTCCGAGCTGAAAAATCTGGGCTTTGACGAGGTGGTCTTCTCCGAGTTCCGCTTCCCCGACACCGACGATATCATCTTTGACGGGGAGCGGAACCAGGCCCTGGCGGAGGCGGCGGCCAACCTGATCTCCTCCTGCTCCACGACCACCTTCGCCGTCTCCTTTGTCACCACCCCCGGCGTCTTTACGCTGCCCCAAGGGCGGGCAAGGCTGTACCTGGAAAATGTGGCGGCGGCGGACGTGGCCGCCCAGGCCCAGCTCTCCGGGGTGGCGGACACTGCTGTAAACCTGGTATTCATTACCGAGACCAACGACACCCGGTACAATGACTATGGGGTGCTGCGGCCCATCTCCGCCGCCGACGCAGCCCTGGACCAGCAGCAACAGCAGCAGGAGGATGAGGGCGGCTGACCCGACCCGGTCTTTAGGCCCGACCCTGGCCGCTCCGACTGATTAGAATGATTGAAAATCCGGCGCTTCCCTTCTGGCGGGAAGCGCCGGATTCCTATTTTGTCTTTCAGCCCCTGGCCCCGGCTTGGAGCTGTTCCTTGTTATATTGCAGGGTGTAGAGCTGATAGTACCGGCCATGGAGGTGAAGCAGCTCCTGATGGGTGCCCTGCTCCATGATCCGACCGTGGGACAGCAGAATGATGTTGTCCGCGTGTTGAATGGTGGAGAGCCGGTGGGCAACGATCAGCATGGTGCCGATGTTCTTCATCCGCTCCAGGGAGTCCTGGATCAGCACTTCCGTCTCGGTATCGATGTTTGCGGTGGCCTCGTCCAGGATCATCACCTCGGGGCGGTGGATGATGGTCCGTGCAAAGCTGAGCAGCTGCCGCTGACCGGCGGAGAAGTTGTTGCCCCGCTCCCGCACCACCTCGTCCAGGCCGTTTTCCAGCTTGTGGATGAAGGAGTCGGCGTTGACATAGCGGCAGGCCTGCTCCACCTGCTCGTCGGTGACGCCCTCCTCCCGGAGGAGGATGTTGCTCCGGATGGTGCCGGAGAACAGGAACACGTCCTGGAGCATCTGGCCGAAGTGCTTGCGCAGGGAGGAGATCTTGATGTGGCGGATGTCGATGCCGTCGATGAGGATCTGGCCCTTTTGAATGTCGTAATTCCGGCAGATCAGGGAGAGGATGGTGGTCTTGCCCGCGCCGGTGGCCCCCACGAAGGCCACGGTCTGCTTGGGCATGACGTGGAAGGAAACACCCTTCAGGACCCATTCGCCGGGCTTATAGGAGAACCACACGTCCTTAAATTCGATCTCGCCCTCGATATGCTCCAGCTCGATGGCGTCCGGCTCGTCCACGATCTCCGGCACCATGTCCAGCACCGTGAAGATCTTCTCCGCCGAGGCGAAGGCGCTTTGCAGGAAGTTGAACTGCTCCGCCAGGGCCTGGATGGGGTTAAAGAACCGGGAAACATAGAGATAGAAGGTCACAATGATGTCGCTGGTGATGGGCTGGCCGAAGAGGACCCAGTTGCCAATGGCACCCCGGCCGCCCATGTACAGCAGGCACAGCACAGAGCTGATGTAGAGCATGTACACCATGGGCCGGAAAATGCCGAAGACGAAGATCTGATTCTGCTTGGCCTTTTTCAGGGCCTCGCTCTTTTCCAGGAAGTCCCGATTCTTTTTCTCTTCCCGGTTGAAGATCTGAGTGACCTTGATGCCGGAGAGGTTTTCTGACAGATAGGTATTGATGTCCGTGGTCCGGTCCTTCACCACCCGGTAGACCCGGCGGGAGAATTTCCGGAAAATGACGGTAAAGAGCAGCACAAAGGGCACAAAGCACAGCACCATCAGTGTCAGGGCGTAGTTGAGGATCAGCATGGCCCCCAGGACGCCCACCACCACCATGCAGTTCTTCACCATGGTCACCAGGATGTTGGTGAACATCATGGAGATGGCGTTGGTGTCGTTGCAGACACGGGTCACCAGCTTGCCCACGGGGATGTTGTTCAGCTGCTCGTGGGACAGCTTTTCAATGTGGGTGAACACATCCAGCCGGAGCTGGGAGAGAATCTTCTGCCCCGTTTTCTGGAGGATGATGGCCTGGAAATAGGTGCACACCAGACTCACCACCAAAATGCCGGCGTAGACCGCCACCAGTGTGAACAGATAGCTCAGCTCAAACTCCCCCGCCACGATCTTCTCGATCCGGCCCACCAGAATGGGAGACAGCAGATCGTAGACGATGGAGAACAGCATGATGACCAGCACCAGCACGAAGTCCTTCCAGTAGGGCTTGGCGTACTTCAGCAGACGCAGGGCCAGCTCCCCGTCCTCCATGTGACGGTCGAAGCCCATGGTCTCCTTCTTATTCTTAATGGCGGCGTAGGCCAGGCAGAAGGCGGCGGCAAAGGCGCCGATGATGGCGCCGACGATGAGGATCGGCAAGTATTCACGCATTGGCGTATTCTCCTCCTTCCTCCTCCAGCCGCTGCAGGTCCACCATTTTTCGGTAGGAATCGCACTGGGCGTAGAGCTGGGCGTGGGTCCCCACGGCCACCAGATTGCCATCGTCCAGGAACAGGATCTGATCCATTCCCTCGATGGTGGAGATCCGGTGGGCAATGAGGATGGTGGTCTTGCCCGCCCGGGTGGCCCGGAGGTTTTCCAGAATGGTCTTTTCGGTGCTGGTGTCCACGGCGGAAACCGAGTCGTCCAGGATCAGGATGGGGGCCTGCCGCATCAGCGCCCGGGCGATGGAGATCCGCTGCTTCTGCCCGCCGGAGACGGTGACGCCCCGCTCCCCCAGGATCGTCTCATAGCCCTTGGCAAACTCCCGGATATTGTCGTCCACGTCGGCCATTTTGGCGGCGTTCTCGATTTCGGACTCCTGGGCCTGGTCCACACCGAAGGCAATGTTGTTGGCAATGGTATCGGAAAACAGGAAGTTGTCCTGGGGCACATAGGCGCAGCCGTCCCGCACCTGGCGGATGGGCACGGTGTTTACATCCCGGCCGTCGATGAAGATGGTGCCGTCCGGCACATTGTAGGTCCGCAGGATCAGGTCCACCAGGGTGGTCTTCCCCGCCCCGGTGCGGCCCACCAGGCCCACGTTTTGACCGGGCTGAATGGTAAAGGACACGTCCTTCAGCACGTCATACTCCCCGTCGGGATAGCGGAAGGTCAGGTGCTTAAACTCAATGCCGCCCTTCACGGGGCCCAGATCAGTGACGTCCTCCCGGTCCACCACGTCCTGCTTGGTATCCAGCAGCTCGCTGATCCGGTTCAGAGAGGCCCGACCCCGGCTGGTCATGTCGATCAGCTCAGACACCGCCATGATGGGCCAGACCACGGAGTTGAAGTAGCCGATATACTCCACCAGCTGGCCGGCGTTGAAGCTGCCCTTGTACACCAGGTAGCCGCCGTAGCCCAGGATCACGCAGATCACGCTCTCCACAAACAGCGTCACCAGAATCCGCAGCATCACGGAGATCCGGGTGTAGTCCACGTTGGCGTCCTCATTTTCCTTATTCAGCTTCTTGAAGGCCATCAACTCCTTGGCCTCCTTGACGAAGGCCTTGATGACGGCGATGCCGGAAAAGCTCTCCTGGGAAAAATCAGACAGGGCGGAAAACGCCTCCTGGCGCTTCTCCCACTTGGTGGTCATGTACTTGCCCACCACCGTGGCGCTGGCCAGCAGCAGCAGCATGGGGATCAGGGAGAAGAAGGTCAGCAGCGGATCCATCATCAGCATTTTGCCGATGGACATGACGCCCAGAAACAAAGCGTCGAAAAACATCATGAAGCCGGAGCCGTAGCAGTCCTGCACCGTCTCCAGATCGTTGGTGAACAGGCTCATCAGGTTGCCCACCTTGTTGACCTGGTAATACTGGCAGGACAGGTCCTTGGCGTGGTCGAACATCTCGTTGCGCAGGTCCGCCTCCACCTTGATGGCGGAGCCGAAAATGCACACCCGCCAGGTAAACCGCCCCAGCACCAGGGAGAGAATCACCCCCACCAGGGGCATACACACCCGGTCCAGGAGGAAGTCGATGTCGAAGGGCATCATGGCGCCGTTGACCTCCACCTGGCCCTCGTTCATGCCGTTGATGACCATGCGGTACATCTCGGGGATGATCAGCTGGAAATAGTCCACCAGCCACAGGGCCGTCAGGCCAACCAGGAGCCAGAGGGCATATTTTAAGTAATAGCGGTTGATATGCTTGCCAAAGATCATACTCCGCCCTCCTTCTGAAAATTAGTGGTAATCGCAACTATCCCATTTGCAACTTTTTGCATTTTAGCACATAATGGGGAAAAAGGCAATAGCCTTTTTATCTGAAAAGTGGGGATGGAACAGCTCTAATTTTGTCTCTTCTAACTGCTGCCCCTCGGACATACTCTGAAGAACGGGAGGTGGTCGCATGAGCCGCAGAATGCCGATTTTTTACAGCGCTCTGGCGCTGACCGGGGTCAATCTGCTGCTACGGATGGTGTCCACCTCGTTCCAGGTCTACCTCTCCGGGCAGATCGGCGCGGCGGGGATCGGACTGCTGCAGCTGGTGCTGTCCGTGGGGATGATGGCCACCACCGCCGGCATGGCGGGGGTGCGCACCGCCGCCATGTATCTTACCGCTGGGGAACTGGGCCGAAAAAAGCCGGAAAACGTTACCTGGGTGCTGCGGGGGTGCTTTTTCTATGCCCTGTGCTGCGGCGGAGCGGTGTCCCTGGGCCTCTTCTTTGCCGCGCCGGCGCTGGCAAGCCGATGGATCGGGGACCCGGCGGCCCTGGGCGCCCTGCGGCTGTACGCCAGCTTCCTGCCGGTGATCTGCCTGTGCGGGTGTCTGACGGGGTACTTTACCGCCGCCAACCGGATCGCCTCTCTGGCGGCGGTGGAGGTAGCGGAGCAGCTCTGCTCCATGGCGGTGACCATGGCCGCCCTGACCCTCTGGGCCAGAGGGGACCCGGGCCTCTCCTGCCAGGCGGTGGTGCTGGGCAGCGGCGCCGGGTCGGTGCTGACCTTTCTGGCCCTGCTGACCCTGCGGCTCCGGGAGGGCCGCCGTCCGGGAGCGCCGATTCCCGTGGCAAAGCCCCTGCTGCGAACGGCGGTGCCCCTGGCCCTGGCGGATGATCTGAAATCCGGCATCTCCACCGCGGAAAACCTGATGGTCCCCAAGCGGCTGGCCCTCTATCCCGGGGAGGCGTCCCCCCTGGCGGCCTTCGGCATGGTCAGCGGCATGGTGTTCCCCATTCTCATGTTCCCGGCGGCGATCCTGTTCGGCCTGGCGGAGCTGCTGCTGCCGGAGCTGGCCCGGTGCGCGGCGGCGGACAGCCGGCGCAGGATCCGGTACCTGGTGGGCAGAAGCCTCCGGGCCGCCATGCTCTACGGCTCCTTTTTCGCCGGGGTCCTGTTTCTGCTGGCCCCCGAGCTGTGCCAGGCCCTCTACGGCAGCGCCCAGGCGGGGCAATATCTGCGGTGGTTCGCGCCCCTGGGGCCCATGCTCTACTGCGACGCCATCACCGACGCCATGACCAAGGGCCTGGGCCAGCAGCGCGCCTGCGTGCGCTACAACATCCTCACCAATTCCATGGATGTGGCGCTGCTGTTCCTGCTGCTGCCGAAATACGGCATGGCCGGCTATTTTTTCAGCTTTTTAATTACCCATCTTCTGAATTTCATCCTCAGTCTCCGGCTGCTGCTGAAAATCAGCCGGTGCCGGATCGCCTTTCACATTCCAGCCTTTACCGCCGCCGCCACGGCCCTGGCCGTCCTGGCGGGGATCCAGGTGGCAGCCCCGGCGCTGCGGCTGCTGGCCTATCTGGCGGTCTGGGGCAGCTGCCTGGTCCTCTTTGGGGTGGTAAGCCGGGAGGACGCGGCCTGGCTCCGGGGCCTGGTGAAGGGCATATAATACGCCCGCGCTTGGGGCGGGCAGATGTCGAAAAGATTCGACGAGCCGTCTGAACGGACGGTTGATTTCTTCACATTTAGGTGGTATAATTGCTTATATCGAGTGGGCAACTGTTCGATAAATCTCAGCATGCGGAGGCGCGGAAAATGATCGGTGAAAAAGAGATACGAAAAGCAAAGCGCGTCAATTCTATCGCCTTCGGCATTGCGATCGTTGTGATCCTCGGGATCATCATGGCAAGCGCGATCGCAAGTAACGCAATTACTGTTTATAACCGGAATCACACATTCAGCACGTCCAAATGGCTGGACGATCCGGGAAAACGCACGGCAATCGTCGATGATCTGCTCAAAAAGCACGAACTTGTTGGAATGACCGAGGAAGATGTCCTCGCGCTGTTGGGAGAGAACAATAACGACTACGGAGCATTTAATGCGGATGACCGTTATGTGTACTACTTGGGGCTGGATCAGGGGTTTCCCATCGACTGCCAATGGCTGATTCTTGATTTTACGGACGGCGTTGTTTCCGATTCCTTTATCGAAACAGATTGAGTAATCAATTCCCATTGCATATCGAAAGATTGACCGCCCGCGCACCGGCTCCCCGGCGCGCGGGCGGTCCTTTTCTATTATACGATAGCTGCCTCCGGGGCGGCGCTTTATGCCAGGGGGTCGTAGGACTGGATATCCACGCAGGTTTTGCCGTCGAAGGTGAAGCGCATGACCCAGGGCGTATGGACCTTGACGGTCAAAAATTGGTCATAGCCAAAGCTCGGGTCATAATAATTATATATTGTACACATGGCGGTGCCGTGGCTGCCGATGAGGACATTCTTCCCTGGATATTGGTCCAACACCCGGTCGATGGCCGCCACGTTCCGGGCCTGGACCTCCCGGAGGCACTCCCCGCCGGGCAGGCGATAGTCAAAGTCCATCCACTGATTGTGGGAATAGGTGGTGAAATCCGTCTGGAGCCACCCGTCAGTGACCTTCCGCTCCCGGAAGTCCGGGACAAGCCCGATGGGCAGGCCCTTTTTCTCGGCAAATTCCGCCACGGTGTCCACCGCCCGCTTATAGGGACTGGACAGCACCACATCGATGGATTTGTCCTCAAAAAACGCCGTCACCTTGGGCCGGTCGGCCAGGCCCTTGGCGGTCAGCTCCCGGTTCCTATCGTCCAGGTTGTGGTAATTGGGCTGGCAGTGACGGACAAAATATAGCGTTGTCATGAAAAATCTCCTTATTATGGCCCCCGCCGGGCGGCGGGGGCCATGGTTGCGGTTGAAAACGCGGGGTTTAACGGGTACTCTTGTCGTAGGGGACGCCCTCGGCCTTGGGAGCGCGGGACTTCTTGGAGGTGAAGGCCAGGACCACCAGGGTGATAATGAAGGGCAGCATCCGATAGATATTGGGGTTGATGCCGATCTCCCGGAGGAGGTACACCCCGTCGCCATTGATATCGATGGTGGAGTAGGCGGCGGCGATACACTTGCAGAAGCCGAAGAGGAAGGCCGCCAGGGCGGTGTTCAGGGGCTTCCAGTTGCCGAAGATCATCACGGCCAGAGCCAGGAAGCCGAAGCCGGCCACGTCGCCATTGGACGAGCAGTTGGCGGTGGTCAGGGCGAAGGCAAAGCCGCCGATGCCTGCCAGGGCCCCGGAAATGGTGACGCCGGCATAGCGCATGACGTAGACGTTGATGCCCAGGGAATCTGCCGCCTGGGGATTCTCGCCACAGGCCCGGAGCCGGAGGCCGAACTTGGTCTTATACAAGATGATGGACAGCACCACATACAGCACGATGCAGATGTAGGTGGTCAGGTAGAACTTGTCCAGGAAGGTACCGCCCAGCACGCCCAACTCCGCGCCCCGATCAAAGCCCAGATCGGTCTTTTTGATCATGAACCAGGAGGCAGCGTCGCCGGTGAACATGCCCAGCACGTTCTGGCTGGTGAGGATATTGATGAAGAACAGCGTCAGGGCCGGGGCCAGCAGGTTCAGCGCGGTACCGCCGATGGTCTGGTCCGCCCGGAGATTGATGGCCGCGAAGGACAGCAACAGGGAGAACACCGCCCCCATCAGGGCCGCCGCTCCCAGGGCCAGGAGCATGACCAGCTGGCCGCTGTCCTTGGTAAAGATCCCCGCCTCCTGGAGCAGATAGACCGTCAGCACGCCCACGAAAGCGCCCATAATCATAATGCCTTCCAGTGCCAGGTTAATGACGCCGCTGCGCTCCGCGAAGATGCCCGCCAGAGCCACAATGAGCAGCGGAATGGTGTAGATCAAAGTCTGCTGCAATAAGAATGTCATTTTCCATTCTCCTTTCCGGTCTTCTCCCCGGCGGCAGCGGGAGCGGGGGCGGGTTCAGCGGTCTTTTTCTTGCCCCGGCTGCTCAGCCACATTTTAATGATCAGGCTGAAGGAGCTGAGGTAGACGATGGCCGCGATAATGATGTCCGTGATGTACTCGTTGAAGGCCGTCAGGTTTTTCAGCTGGGTACCGCAAATGTTCAGCAGGGACATGAAGATGGCGGTGAAGATCACGCCGATGGGACTGTTGGCCGCCAGCAGGGCCACGGGGATGCCGTTGAATCCCACCGCCGGCAGGGATTGATAGGTGGACCAGAAGAACTCGGTGTTGCCGGAGAGCCAGTACAGCGCCGCGCCGGCGCCGGCCATGGAGCCGGCGATGGCCATGGACAGCACGATGTTCCGCTTGTCGTTGATGCCGGCGTACCGGGCGGCGTGGCGGTTGCTGCCGCAGGCCTTGAGCTCATAGCCCAGGGTGGTCTTATTCATCAGAATGTAGACGCCAATGGCGATGAGGATGGCCACCAGGATGCCGGCGTTGACCTGGGACTGGGGCAGCAGCTTGTCCAGGCCCAGCTTGGCGGTGGCCACGCCATTGGCGGCGGTGGGCTTGATGTAGCCCACCTTGCCGGCCTCGGCGCCATTTTTCAGGTCGCTGATATCAAAGAGGAAGGTGACTAGGTTCGCCGCGATCCAGTTGGTCATGATGCAGGCCAGGACCTCGTTGATGTTCCGGGTCGCCTTCAGGAAGCCGGGGATCGCGCCCCAGATGGCGCCCGCCAGCATACCGGCCAGCAGCGCCAGGGTCCAGACGATCCAGGAGGGGACCACGCTGGTGGGAATGGAGAGGGCCACGGTCAGGGAGGCCCAGGTGCCCATCAGGTACTGCCCCGGGGCGCCGATGTTGAACAGGCCCGTCTTGTTGGCCACTGCCACGGAAAGGCCCGTCATCAGCAGGGGGATGGCCCGGAAGAGCATATTGCCAATGCTGGTGGGGTTAAAGCCGAAGGACAGTTCACCGGCGGCGTCCCGGCCGGTGCTAAACAGGCCCAGGAACACCAGCGACACGCCTTCCAGTCCACCCTTGGGCGAGATGCTCTCACTGGAAAAGGCCACGATCAGCACCAAAATAGAGCCGAAAACCAGGCCAATCAGAATGGAAAGGATGGAGGAAAGCACCGTCTTGGTGCCCTCCCGCTGGAGCAGAGGGGATTTTTCTTTCATTTTTCGCCGCCTCCTTACTTATCCCGCTTGGCGCCGGCCATATACAGGCCCAACTCCGCCACGGTGGTCTTCTTGGGATCCAACTCGCCCACGATCTCGCCCTCGTACATCACCAGGATTCGGTCGGACAGGTTCATGACCTCGTCCAGCTCCAGGCTCACCAGGAGCACCGCCTTCCCGGCGTCCCGCTGGGCCACCAGCTGGGCATGGATGTACTCGATGGCGCCCACGTCCAAGCCCCGGGTGGGCTGGACCGCGATGATCAGGGGATTCTCCCGGTCGATCTCCCGGCCAATAATGGCCTTCTGCTGGTTGCCGCCGGACATGCTCCGGGCAATGGTAATGGGCCCCTGGCCGGAGCGGACATCGTACTGATCGATGATTTTCTCCGCGTAGGAGCGGACCGCGTCCCGCTTGATAAAGCCCATGGTCTGGAACCGGTCCTGCCGGAAGGTCTGGAGCACCAGGTTGTTCTCCAGGGTGTCGTCCAGCACCAGGCCGTGCTTGTGCCGGTCCTCGGGAATGTGACTCATGCCGGCGTCGCTGCGGCGGCGGATGGTGGCCTTGGAAATATCCACGCCGCAGAGGGTGATTTTCCCGGCGCTGGCCTTTTCCAGGCCCGTGATGCCGTAGACCAGCTCGCTCTGGCCGTTGCCGTCGATGCCCGCGATGCACAGGATCTCCCCGGCGTGGGCCTGGAAGGAGACGCCCTTGACGGCGTTGTTCTTATGGACCTTGGAGGGGACCACCAGGCCCTGCACATCCAGAATGGTCTCGCCGGGATGGGCTTCCCCCTTCTGGACCTGGAGCTGCACCGGGCGGCCCACCATCATGTTGGACAGCTCCTGCTTGTTGGTATCCTTGGTGTTCACGGTGCCCACATAGCGGCCCTTCCGCAGCACCGTCACCCGGTCGGACACGGCCATGATCTCATTAAGCTTGTGGGTGATGAAGAGGATGGACTTTCCCTCCTTGGCGAAGCCCCGCATGATCTCCATCAGCTCATCGATCTCCTGGGGGGTCAGCACGGCGGTGGGCTCGTCGAAGATGAGGATCTCGTTGTCCCGATAGAGCATCTTCAAAATCTCGGTACGCTGCTGCATACCCACGGAGATGTCCTCCACCTTGGCGTCCAGGTCCACGTTCAGGCCGTACTTTTGGGACAGGGCCTCCACCTTGGCCCGGGCGGCCTTCTTCTGAAGGAAGCCCAGCTTGGTATCCTCGGCGCCCAGGATGATATTGTCCAGCACCGTGAATACCTCCACCAGCTTGAAGTGCTGATGGACCATGCCGATCTTCAACGCGGTGGCGTCGTTGGGGTTGTTGATCTTGACGACTTCGCCGTTTTTCTTAATAACGCCCTTTTCCGGCTGGTAAAGGCCGAACAGGACGCTCATCAAGGTGGATTTCCCCGCGCCGTTTTCCCCCAGCAGCGCATGGATCTCCCCCCGGCGGAGCTGGAGGGTGATATCGTCGTTGGCGACGATACCGGGAAACTCTTTTCTGATGTTGAGCATTTCGATGATGTATTCCGATTCCATCGAAAAAGCCCTCCCTTCCTCTTATTGATTGCAAATGGCTGTCCTTATTATACAGCACCATCTGGGGAAAAGCAAGACAAAATAACAAAATTCCCTACACTTTTCAACGAAAAATATAGCAAAATCTCCAATCTCTTTTCTTTTGCGGGACCGATTCCTCCGCAGATTGAACAAGTTCTTCCAAAAAGCGGAGAGACGGATCATGACATTTAAAAAATCCGGCTGGAAAGCAAACGCTTTCCAGCCGAATCGATCTTTGAACAGAAACTATTTTATTTTCCGCTGACGGTGAGCCCCTCCGCCAGAACGGCGGGAGCGCAGAAGGCGGTCATGCCCATGCCTCTGGGGGGCTTGACGGTGTCGGACAGGGCGGTGATGTTTTTCAGCAGGTCGTAGAAGTTCCCGGCCACGGTAAAGCTCTTAACGTGGCTGGTCTTCTTCCCGCCTTCGATCAAAAAGCCCGCGCTCTGGAGGGAGAAGTCCCCGGACACGGCGTTGGCGCCGGCGTGGAGGCCTCCCAGGGAGTTGATATACACACCCGTGCCCGCCTTTTCCAGCAGCTGCTCCTCGGTCAGGTCCCCGGGAGCCAGGTACATGGTGAAGGGCCGGATGTCCACGGAGGCAGCGTAGCCGCCCTTGAAAGCGTTGCCGGTGGTCTCCACCCCCGCTTGGTGGGCGGTTTTCAGATTGTAGAGCAGGGTCTTGAGAACGCCCTTTTCAATGATGTTTTTGGTGCGGGTGGGACAGCCCTCGGCGTCGAAGGGCATGGGCATGGCGCTGTCTGGGTAGAACGGGTCGTCCACCAGGGTCACCATAGGCGCGGCCACCGTCTGGCCCTCCTGGCCCTTCATCCGGGTCAGGCCCCGCAGAGCGCTCTCGGAGGAGAAGACGGAGGAGAAAGCCGCCAGCAGGCTCCCCATGGCCTCGGGGGCGAAGACCACAGGATAGGCCCCGGTGGGGGCGGGCTCGCCGCCCAGCTCGTCAATGGCGTCGGACACGGCCTTGAAAACCATTTCATCGGTGTTGATGGTGGAAAGCTGCCCGTGCTTCATTTCAAAGGCGTCGGACATTTCCCCGTTCTCCTTCACCACCGCCACCGCGGCGATGCCGGTGCCGGAATGGGAGTAGGTCAGATCCAGGCCCTTGGAATTGCGGATGGCGATGGTCATTTTCTCCCGATAGACCTCGGCGGAACTGCCGTCGATGACCTTTTCATTGGCGGCGTAGAGCTTGTCCACCACGGCCAGGGCGGTGGCGATCATCTCCTCCGTCTCCGGAAGGGGATACTCCGGGACGGCGACGGAGGCATACTCCTTGCCCCCCTCGCAGAGGAACACCGGCTCCTCGGATTCCAGGCTCCGGGCGTTTTCCACGGCCCGCTCCACCAGGGAAGCAGCCTCCTCGGCGCTGAGCGCCTCGGTGGAGGCGTAGCCCATCTTCCCGTCCACGATGCAGCGGAAGCAGACGCCGCCGTCGATGGAGGAGGAGAACTCGTTGATCTCCCGCTGGAAGGTACCCACGGAGGTGCTCTCCGAGGCCCGGTAGTACAGCTCGTATTCCTCCAGGCCCATATTCTGGGCCTTGGCTACCACGCACTGCTGAAATTCATTGTAATTCATGGTATCTCCTCCTTATCTGCCGCCCACGGTGATGGACTTCACTCGGATCAGGGGCTGGCCCACGTTGGTGGGGATGGAGCCGCTGGACGCGCCGCACATGCCCTGGGCCATGTCCATATCCGTGCCCACCATGTCGATATTCTGGATCACGTCGGAGCCCTTGCCCACCAGGCTGGCGCCCCGGACCGGCTCGCAGATCTTACCGCCCCGGATCAGGTAGCCCTCGTTGACGGCAAAGTTGAACTCGCCGGTGGCGGGGTTCACGGAGCCGCCGCCCATGCTCTTGGCGTACAGACCAAACTCGATGGAGGAGATGATGTCTTCGTTCCGGTCCTCCCCGGCGGCGATATAGGTGTTGGTCATCCGGGAGGTAGGGGTGTAGCTGTAGCTCTGGCGGCGGGAGCTGCCGGTGGAGGCCAGGCCCATCCGACGGCCGTTGAACTTGTCGATCATATAGGTCTTCAGGACGCCCTTTTCAATGAGGACGTTCTTTTGGGCCGGCGTACCCTCGTCGTCGATGTTGATGGAGCCCCAGGCCCCGGGGATGGTGCCGTCGTCGATGGCGGTGACCTTCTCGTTGGCGATCTTCTGGCCCAGCTTCCCGGAGAATTGGGAAAGGCCGAAGGCCACGGAGGAGGCCTCCAGGGAGTGGCCGCAGGCCTCGTGGAAGATCACGCCGCCGAAGCCGTTCTCAATGGCCACGGGCATGACCCCCGCCGGGCAGTACCCCGCCCCGGCCATGGTCACAGCCTGCTGGGCCGCGGTCTTGCCCACGGCCACGGGGTCAATAAACTCGAACATCTCCATGCCCATCCGCCGTCCGGGGGAGCAGGAGCCGGTCTGGGCGCCCTTGCCCTGGTCCGCCACGGCGGTTACGGCAATCCGGGTGCGAATCTGCCGGTCCTGGGCGGTAAAGCCCTCGGTGCTGGCGATGAGGATCCGGTGATCCACATCCAGCAGCGTACCTGTGACCTGCTTGATGTCGGAGGAATACTCCTGGGCGGCAAAGCAGCCGGCCTTCAGCACGTCGATCTTCTCCCGGTTGGTAGCCGAGGAGGGCACGATTCTGACCGGGTGGATGTCCCCGAATGTCCGCTCCCGGAGGACAATCTCCATGGCCGCCGTGCCCTGGCCCAGGGCCTCGGCTGCCTGCCGGGCGCAGCGGATCAGGCCGGACTCGCTGGTGTCCACGGTGGAGGCCATAACGCTCCGCAGCCCCTTGTACACCCGGACGGAAGCCCCGGCGATCACCGCGTCCTGAATGGAATCCACCTTTCCGGCGATCATGCGAATATTGTGATTGACGGTGTTTTCCGCGAAAAGCTCGGCATAATCCCCGCCGGTGGAGACCGCTTCCCGCAAAACACGCTGGCATATTTCCTTTGAAATCATGGACATCTCTCCTTTGGTAGAAAATGGGATAGAGATAGTATACCACCCCTTCGTTGCGATTGCAACATTTTTTCAGAAAAACGGCATTTCGCCGCAAAACGCCCCCGGCTGCCGGGGAATCCCCTGTGCAGTTTGCCGGGGGCGGAAGCTACCGCAGGAAGAAGCGGATCAGCTTGCCATAGAATTTTTTGTAGGGCCGGTAGCGCATGGGCAGATCCAGCCAGGTTTTCTTGTCCACAATGCTCTTGAAGTGGGTGAAGGCCTCAAACCCAGCCTGGCCGTGGTAGCAGCCCATGCCGCTCTCCCCGAAACCGCCAAAGGGCATCCAGGTGGTGGCCAAGTGGATCACCACATCGTTGATACAGCCTCCGCCGAAGCCGCACCGGGCCATTACCTCCCGGGCCTGGGCAGCGTCGCCAGTAAAGTAGTACAGCGCCAGAGGATGGGGCCGGGCCTGGATCTGGGCGATGGCCTCCTCCAAATTTCGGTAGGTCAGTACCGGCAAAATGGGGCCGAAAATCTCCTGACCCATGGACGGATGGGACCAGTCCACCCCGGTCAGAACCGTGGGGGCGATCCGGCAGGTTTCCCGATCTGTCTCTCCGCCGTGGACAGTCTTTTCCGGGTCCAGCAGGCCCAGGAGCCGGTTAAAGTGCTTTTCATTGATGATCCGGCCGTAGGTCGGGTCCTTCAGGGGCCGGGAACCGTACTGGCGGAGAATCTCCTTTTTCAGCTCCGCCACCAGGGCGTCCTTCACGGCCTCGTCGCAGAGAATATAGTCCGGCGCCACGCAGGTCTGCCCGCAGTTGAGGTACTTCCCGAAGACAATCCGCCGGGCGGCCAGGGGCAGATTGGCGGTCTTGTCCACAATGCAGGGGCTCTTGCCCCCCAACTCCAGGGTCACGGGGGTCAGGTTGGCCGCGGCCTTGGCCATCACTTCCCTGCCCACCGCCTGGCTGCCGGTGAAGAAAATATAGTCAAAACGCTCCGACAGCAGGCTCTTGTTCTCCTCCCGGCCTCCGGTGACCACCGTCACATACTCCGGATCGAAGGTGTCCGCGATGAGACTTTTCAGCACCTCGGCGGTGTGGGGGGCGTAGGCGCTGGGCTTGAGGATGGCGGTGTTCCCGGCGGCAATGGCGTCGATCAGGGGGTCCACGGTCAAAAGCAACGGGTAGTTCCAGGGGCTCATGATCAGGCACACCCCATAGGGCGAGGGCTGGCGGTAGCTCCTGGCGGCAAACTGGGCCAGGGGCGTGGGCACGGTCCGGGGCTTGGCGAAGCGGCGCAGATGCTTCCGCTGGAAGCGCAGCTCGCTGAGGACCATCCCGGTCTCGCTGAAATAGCTTTCAAAGGCGCACTTCCCCAGGTCCTGCTCCAAGGCCTGGTTGATCTCCGCCTCCCGGTTCCGAATCGCCCGGCCCAAGGCGTCCAGCGCCTGCTCCCGGCGGCGCAGATCCAGAGTCGCGCCGGTGCGGAACCAGCTTCGCTGGGCCTCCACCAGACGGTAAATTTCTTGCTGCTCCATGTCATTCCTCCAAAATTCCCAGATATAGCCCCTCTAGTTCCTTCCGATCCATCAGCACCGGCACGGGATAGAGGGGGTTGGCCTCCCGGGCGGCATAGCCGGCCAGCTTGGGGATGTCCGCCCGGCGGAGCTGGGGAATGGTGTCTCCAATGGAAAAGCGCCGCTTCATGGCCCGGATCGCCTGGATCAGCGCCTTCGCGGCCTCTTCCTCCCCGACATTTTCCGGGGTGATCCCCGCGCCCCGAGCCAGCTCCGCCAGTTTCTTGTACACCGCCGGACCGTAGGCCGTCAGCACCTGGTCCAGCAGTACCGCGTTGGCATAGCCGTGGGGCACGTTGTACTCCCCGCCCAGGGAGTGGGCCACAGCGTGGACATAGCCCACATAGGACTTGGTGAAGGCGCACCCGGCCAGGTAGGCCGCCTGGAGCATCTGCTCCCGGGCCTCCAGGTCGCCGCCGTTTTCATAGGCCCGGGGAAGGTAGGCAAAGACCCGTTTCACCGCTTCCATGGCGTCCCGGCGGGTGTCCGCCGTGGTGGAGCGGCCGATGTAGGCCTCCACGGCGTGGGTCAGGGCGTCCATCCCCGTGGAGGCGGTCAGAGCCGGGGGGAGGCTGACGGTGAGCTTTGCGTCCAGCACCGCGTATCTGGGGATCAGGGGGAAGTCGTTGATGGCGTATTTGTGCCGGGTCTCGGCGTCGGTGATTACTGCCGCCAGGGTAGTCTCGCTACCGGTACCGGCGGTGGTGGGGATGGCAATGAGCAGAGGCAGCCGGGTCCGCACCTTTAAAATGCCCTGGCATTTGCCCAGGGGCTTCCGGGGCTTGGCAACGCGGATGCCCACGGCCTTGCCGCAGTCCATGCTGGACCCGCCGCCCAGGGCGATAATGGCTCCGCAACCCGCGGACCGGTACAGCGCCGCCGCCTCCTCCACGGTGGCGGTGGTGGGATTGGCCACTGTCCGGTCATAGACGGCGCAGCCGATCTCCGCTTGGGCCAGGGCCGCCTCCAGCTCCCGGGTCAGCCCGTGGGCCGCCACCCCCGGGTCCGTCACCAGCAGCACCTGAGAGACGCCGGCCCGGGCCAGGACCGGGGGCACCTGCTCCACATGGGTCAGCGGTTTTGGTTTTCGGTAGGGCAGCAGCGGCAGCGCCGCCCGGAGAGTCAGCTGAAAAGCGCGGCAGTACAATTTTTGCAGGGGATTCACAGGTTTGTTCCTTCTTCCGATTGTTTATAGATAAACAAAAGGATAGCAGATCCCACTCTATTTGTCAAGCCCCGTCTTGAGGCCCGCATTTCTGATTTTTCCATAATATCACAGCAAAAACGCCCATGTCAATCCCTTGACAGCAGGGAAAAAGGGGGTATAATGGGATTATAGAAAGGAGCTGATTAAAAATGGCGGTTCGGCTGAATGAGGACAAGGAAATGGTCCGCACCATCCGGGAGGGCCTGAAGCGCACCGGCGGCTACTGCCCCTGCCGCCTGGAGCGGACAGAGGAAAATAAGTGCATGTGCAAGGAATTTCGGGATCAGATCGCCGATCCCAAGTTCAAGGGCTACTGCCACTGCATGCTTTATTACAAGGATTAAAGGTATTTTTTTCAATTTTCCCCCTTTACAAACCGGGCAAACCCTGCTATAATAGCGGAGCAACAAAAAATGTACGCGCCAGTGGCTCAACGGATAGAGCATCGGATTCCGGTTCCGAGGGTTGGGGGTTCGAATCCCTTCTGGCGTACCAAA
>CANQQI010000015.1 GCA_947625945.1 uncultured Oscillospiraceae bacterium | reverse complement strand
CAGATGCCCCCGGTGGCGCCCAGGACGCAGTCCCCGCACATCCGGCAGTACTCGTGGAAGATCCCCACCCGCTCCACCTGGCCGAGAAACAGGGTGTCGTTGGCGGGGTACACCGGCAGCGCTACGTTGTCTGCCACGGTCTGGACCCCGTCGCCGCAGGCCAGGCACACCACCGCGTCCAGCTCCAGGCCCCGCAGGGCCTTCAGGTCCCGCTTTACCAGCATTTTGTGGCAGCACTCCTCCGGCAGGACGGTGGCGAGCACCTGGATGCCCTGGGCCTCCAAAAAGGCCTTCGTTTCCTCCAGCTCCTTTTCCCCGCCGGTCTGGCAGGCGGCGGCGCAGCTGGCGCAGCCCACCAGGGCTGCCCGCCGGACACCCTGGAGCATGGCAAGCAGGGCCTCCCGCTCCTTTTTTCGGGTGATGATCATCTCCATTCTCCTTTCCCACAAATAAAAAACAGAGGCGCGGCGGGGGAGAACCCCCCACTGCGCCTCCGCTGAAATACCTGAGAGATTCCCCGCCTCCCGGCGGGTTGCACCTTCGGCGTGGGGAACCCCCACTCTACGGAGCATCGTCCTGGCCCGGTCCTTTTGCCTGAGAGTTTTCGCATACCCCTTCGGCGCCGTGTCCGGTCTCTCCCGGGCCATTCATCCGATCCATCTATTCAGTTGACTGCCCCTATCATACCACATGGTTTGGTGAATTGCAAGCAAAATTGTGTATTATTTCCGATTTATCTTGCTTAGATCAGGACAAGTCTGTGAAAAAGAGACAAAACCATTTCTTTGACTTATGCTTTTGAAAACATTATAATATCAGAAGGGGGGGGAAAACCATGGGAAAAGCCGTTATTCGCGCCACTTCTTCGGGGTATAAATTTGACCTTCGGGCCGCCAACGGGGAGACCGTGGCCTCCTCCCAGGTCTATGCCTCCCGGGCGGCCTGCCTCCGGGGGATCCGGGGGGCCCTCCGGGCGGCCCAAACCGCCGGGATCGCCGACCTGACCGCCGGTGACGCGCCGGGGAGCAATCCCCGGTTTGAGCTGTACCGGGACCGGCGGGGGCAGTGGCGGTTCCGCCTCCGGGCACGGAACGGAACGGTAGTGGCCTCCTCGGAGGCATACCGCACCCGTGCCGGATGCGAAAAGGGGATCCAGTGCCTTCAGGAGCTGGAGACGGCGGGATTTTCCTTAGAAGTTTCGGGGGAATGATTGACTTTTTTCCCATTTTATGAGACAATACACAAAATTTGAAAAGAAGAGAGGCTTTTTCTTTATGACCCAATCCAGAACCCATACCTGCGGGGAGCTGCGGCTGCCGGACGTGGGGAAAACCGTGACATTGTCCGGATGGCTGGAAAATATCCGGGAGGTGGGGGCCAACTTCGCCTTCCTGGTGCTGCGGGACTTCTACGGCACTACCCAGGTGGTGGTGCGGACGCCGGAAATGATGGCCGCCGTGAAGGGCGTCAACAAGGAGTCCACCGTCTCCGTCACCGGCGTTGTCCGGGAGCGGGAGAGCAAAAACCCCAAGCAGCCCACCGGGGAAATCGAGGTAGAGCCCACCGCCATCACCGTGCTGGGCAAGTGCCGCTATAACGCCCTGCCCTTCGAGATCAACAAATCCCGGGCCGCCGATGAAAACGTCCGGCTCAAGTACCGCTTTTTGGACCTGCGGAACCCGGCGGTGAAGGCCAACATCATTCTGCGCAGCCAGGTGGTGGCGGAGCTGCGCCGCCGGATGACGGAGGAGGGCTTTTTGGAGATCACAACCCCCATCCTGACGGCGTCCAGCCCGGAGGGAGCCCGGGACTACCTGGTGCCCTCCCGGAAGCACCCGGGGAAGTTCTACGCCCTGCCCCAGGCGCCCCAGCAGTTCAAGCAGCTGCTGATGACCGCCGGCTTTGACCGCTATTTCCAGATCGCCCCCTGCTTCCGGGACGAGGACGCCCGGGGCGACCGGTCCCCCGGCGAATTTTACCAGCTGGATATGGAGATGGCCTTCGCCACCCAGGAGGATGTGTTTGGCGTGATGGAGAAGGTGCTGCCCCCCATTTTCGCCAAGTACGGCGCCTACGACGTCGCCTCCCAGGCTCCCTTCCGGCGGATCCGCTACAACGACGCTATGGACATCTACGGCACGGACAAGCCGGATCTGCGCATCGACCTGACGGTGGGGGACATGACGGCGCTGGCCAAGAAGACCCAGGGCTTTGCCCCCTTCGAGGAGGCCGCCATGGTGAAGATCGTGCCCTGCTCCGGTGGGTCGCTGACCCGGAAGCAGATCGACAAGCTCTGCGACGAGGTGGCGGTCCAGGCGGGACGGAAGCCCTACTGGGTCCGGATGGACGAGAGCGGCGCCCTGGTGGGCGGCGTGGCCAAGTTCCTTGCCGGTCATGAAGAGGAGCTGAAGGAGCTGGGCATGACCCCCGGCAGCCTGGCCCTCATCGCCGCCGGCGACGGAAACAGCGCCCGGAAGACCGCCGGCGTGGCCCGGAAGATGCTGGGCGCGGCGGTGCCCGGCCATATGGATGAGAAGCAGTATGCCTTCTGCTGGATCGTGGACTTCCCCATGTTCGAGATCGGGGAGGAGTCCGGCCAGCTGGAATTTTGCCACAACCCCTTCTCCATGCCCAACGGGGGCCTGGAGGTCCTGGAAAAGGCGGAGCGGGGAGAGGCAGATCCCCTGGACATTTACGCCTACCAGTATGATCTGGTGTGCAACGGCGTGGAGCTGAGCTCCGGCGCGGTTCGGAACCATGATCCGGAGATCATGGTGAAGGCCTTCGAGCTGGTGGGCCTGGGGGAGGCGGACGTCAAGGCCAAGTTCCCTGCTCTGTACAACGCCTTCTGCTACGGTGCGCCCCCTCACGCGGGCATCGCCCCCGGGGTGGACCGGATGGTGATGCTTTTGGCGGGGGAGGAGTCCATCCGGGAGGTCATTCCCTTCCCCATGAACAAAAACGCCCAGGACCTGATGATGGACGCCCCCAGCGCCGTCACGGAAAAGCAGCTCGAGGAGGTCCACATCCAAATTCGGGAGGAGTAAGACGTGATCGGCTGCCCGCATATGAAATAGAAAAGCGCGTTTTCGTGGGGACATTATAACAACAAGAAGGCCACCGGCACAGCCGGTGGCCTTCTCGAATTTGTACGGTGAAGGGCCCTTTGGCGCCGCGATCACGGAATTGCCGCGAAAAGGGCTTTCATTTCCGCCTCTGTAGCGCCGTCGGTATTCATCAGAATGTAGGTGACGCCGCCGCCCTTCCAGGTGATCTTCAGGTAGACCTCCTCGCCGCTGCGGATCGATGTCAGGGTGGCGTCTTTGCTGGAATCCAGCTCCTCCGTCTTCTCCTCGTCGCCGTAGAGACCGGAAAAATCCTCCTCCTCGGCGGCGGCCCGGAGATTGTACTCGTGGCCGTCAAACAGGAAGGTAATATCCGCGATCCGCTGATAAAGGATGGCGTAGGAGACCGCTTCCGCGCCTGCCGGGGCGTCAACCTGGATGCCCAGCCGGGCCTGGTATTCCGCCGGGCTGTCCACCGGCTCCAAGGGATTCGCCAGTTGACTGATCGGCTCCTCCATGCCGCCCGAGGCTGAAGCCTCCGTGCCCGCCGCCCCTTGGGCCGCGCAGGCCGCAAAGGAGAGCGAAATTAGCAGGATGAGCAGGAGCGATAGAAGCTTTTTCATCGAAACAGACCTTCCTTTCCGACTGCCGGATATGCCGAATTTTCATTCTTTAGCCCTATTATAGCACGTTTCGCGCTGTTTTCAAGAAATACTTCAAAAACCGGCGGATCGGCGCCGATTTTTTTGAAAAAGTATAAGGAATCTCCCCTTCGGGGGTTGTATAATCAATACGGGTCACCCCGGGAATGTCTTGATTTTCCAATGGCTCCTTGACACTGATCCCTCCCCCTGGTATAATAAAAAATAACCTGTCTTGTTAAGGAGCGATGGACATGGGCTTTTGGGAGTTGCTGCTGCTGGGGGTGGGCCTGAGCATGGACGCCTTCGCGGTATCGGTCTGCAAGGGCCTGGCCATGAAGGGCGCCGGATGGAAGGCGCAGATCACCTGCGGAGCCTGGTTCGGTGGCTTTCAGGCCCTGATGCCCCTAGCGGGGTATTTCCTGGGCAGCCTCTTCGCCCAGGCCATCGCCGCCTTTGATCACTGGGTGGCTTTCGGCCTGCTGGCCCTCATCGGCGGCAATATGCTCCGGGAGGCCTTGAGCGGAGAGGAAGAGGCGGCGGATGGGGACCTGTCCTTCGGGACCATGCTGGTCATGGCGGTCGCCACCAGCATCGACGCTTTGGCCGTGGGCATCTCCCTGGCCATGGCGGGGGAGGTCAACATTTTCCTGGCAGTCGCCATCATCGGCTTGACCACCTTCTGCCTGTCCGCCCTGGGGGTGAAGGTGGGCGCGATCTTCGGCAGCCGGTACGAAAAAAAGGCGGAAGCGGCCGGCGGCGTCATTCTAATCCTTCTGGGCGCGAAGATCCTCCTAGAGCACTTGGGGGTTTTGTGATGGGGACGGAAAAACGGCAAAAACGACTGTGCGTGACCCTTTTGTGCCTGTGCCTGGCCTTTATCTGGGGCAACTCCCTGCTGCCGGGGGAGATTTCCGGAGCCATCAGCGACTTTGTGAAGGAATTGCTTCGGAAAATTCTGTTTTTCCTGCCAAATACCGGCGCTTCCGGCGGAGGGCTGCTGCGAAAGCTGGCCCATTTTACGGAATTTGCCTGCCTGGGGGCCCTTCTTGCCTGGCTGCATGTCCTTTTGGGGCGGCACCCCCTCTGGGGCCTGGGCTGGGGCTTTTTGGCCGCCTGCGTGGATGAGACCATTCAGCGCTTTGTCCCGGGCCGGGGGCCCAGCTTTTTTGACGTACTCATCGATACCGGCGGCGTGACCTTAGGTATACTCCTGCTTCTGGCGGGATTTGCCATACATCAGAAAACCAAATCAAATGGAGGAAATGGAACATGAAAAAGTACTTTGCCATCCTGCTGGTCCTGGCGCTGACCGTCGCCCTGGCCGCCGGCTGCGCCCCCGCTGGCCCGGAAGGCACCGAGCCCCAGGCAACCACCACCGCGCCTCAGAGCGAGCAAACCGAACCCCCTGCCCAGGTGACCACGGAGGCACCCACGGACGGGGAAACCCAGGGCGCCGATCCCGCGGTCAGCCCCCTGAGCGCTCTGATCGCACAGATCTATGAGGTCCATCCCGTGGCGCTGATGCTGGGCGACGTGCCTGATGAAATGGTGCAGGAGATGATCCCGTACTATACCGGACTGGAGAGCGACGCCGATCTGGCGGATATCGTGGTGTCCGAGCCCATGATGAGCTCCATCGCCTACTCCCTGGTGGTGGTCCAGGTGAAGGATGCCTCTAAAGCCCATGACGTGGCCACCCAGATGAAGGACAACATCGATCCCCGGAAGTGGGGCTGCGTCAGCGGCGACGATCTGATGGTGGCCGGCAAGGGCGACATCGTCATCCTGGTCATGATCGACCCGCAGTTTGCCGAGGGCGATACCCCCACCAGCGCCCAGGACATTGTGGACGCCTTCCAGCAGGTGATGGGCGGTGAGCTGGACTTTGCCGAGGAAGGCGAGGGCAAGCCGGGTGGCGTCGCTATCCCCATGCCCTGATCGACCCAACCGAAAAAAGCAGCGGCCCCCGGCCGCTGCTTTTGGTAAGCCCCCGCCGCCAACTCGGCGGCCCATGAGAAGGGAGGATGCCCATGCTGTTTTCCAGCGTTCCGTTTTTGTTTTACTTTGCCGTGGCTACGGCGCTGGCCTATTTCCTGGTGGCTCTGCTGACGCCCAGGCACATGCTCCCCCGCAACGCGGTGCTGTTGCTGTCCAGCCTCTTTTTCTACGGCTGGGGGGAGCCTAAATACTTGGCGCTGATGATCTTTTCCATCCTGGCCTTTTACGGCTACGGGCTGGCCATCTTCTTTAGCAAGTCCCAAAAGGTCAAAAAGCTGTGGCTGCTCCTGTCCGTGGTGACGGGGGTTGCCCTGCTGGGGGTGTTTAAGTACGCGGACTTCTTCGTCTCCAGCTTCAACGCCGCCACGGGGCTGGCGGTGCCCCTGCTCCATTTGGCCCTGCCCATCGGCATCAGCTTTTACACCTTCCAGTGCATGAGCTATGTGGTGGACGTGTACCGGGGGCAGGTGGAGGCCCAGAAAAACCCCATCAGCTTCGGGGCCTATGTCTCCTTCTTCCCCCAGCTCATCGCCGGGCCCATCGTCCGGTATGTGGACATTGCCCAGGAGCTGAAGGAGCGGTCCACCCACGCGGATGATCTGTACCTGGGCCTGCGCCGGTTTTTAACGGGCCTGGCCAAAAAGGTGCTGCTGGCCAACCAGTTTGGGGAGCTGACCGCCCTGTTCCGGGCCTCCGGGGAAAAATCCCTGGTCTTCTACTGGGTCTACGCCATCGCCTTTACCCTGCACATCTACTTTGATTTTTCCGGCTATTCCGACATGGCCATCGGCCTGGGCCGGATCTTCGGCTTCCGGTTCCCGGAGAATTTCAACTACCCCTACCTGTCCAAGAGCGTCACCGAGTTCTGGCGGCGCTGGCATATGACCCTGGGGGGCTGGTTCCGGGACTATGTGTACATCCCCCTGGGCGGCAACCGGGTGAGCAAATTCCGCTGGGTGCTGAACATCCTGGCGGTGTGGATGCTCACGGGCCTGTGGCACGGGGCCGCCTGGAATTTCGTGCTGTGGGGTCTTCTGTTTGCGGCGCTGCTGCTGCTGGAAAAGTGGGTCCCCGCCCTGCAAAAGCTGCCCAAGGTCCTGCGGCACGGCTATGTGCTGCTGGCGGTGGTGCTGAGCTTCGTGCTGTTCAACGCCAACGACATGGCCCAGGCGGGGCAGGATTTTGCCGGATTGTTCGGTCTGGCGGGGCTGCCGCTGCTCTCCACCCAGACGGTTTACTACCTGCAAAGCTATCTGATGCTGTTTATCCTGGGCTTCATGGGGGCCACGCCCTTGCCCAGGATGCTGGAGGCCAGGCTCCCGGAGAAGGTTCGGGCGGTTTTGGAGCCGGTGGGTCTGATCGCGCTGCTGCTGCTGTGCAGCGGCTACCTGGTGGATGGGTCTTATAATCCCTTCCTCTATTTCCGGTTCTAAGGAGGCGCGGGAAGATGAAGGAAAACCGAAAATACCTTCTGGGCGCGGCGGCGGTGCTGGCGGTGTGGCTGGGACTGGCGCTTTTCGCCTGGTTCGGGCCCAAGCAGGAGGTGTCCGTGTCCGAGCGGCGGAAGCTGGACCAAATGCCGGCGCTGACGGTGGAAAACGTCCTGTCCGGGTCGTTTATGACAGATTTTGAAAGCTACAGTCTGGACCAGTTTCCCCTGCGGGACCAGTTCCGGCAGCTCAAGGCTCTGTTTCACTACTACTGCCTGGGTCAGAAGGACAACAACGGCATCTACATCGCCGGCGGCTACGCCGCCAAGGTGGAATACCCCCTGGACGAAAAATCCATAAACTATGCCATTTCCCGGTTCCAGAACGTGTACGACACCTACTTAAAGGACGCGGGCTCCAAAATTTACTTCACCATGGCCCCGGACAAGGGCTTCTACCTGGCCCAGGCCAACGGCTATCCCGCCATGGACTATGCCGTTCTAAAGGAAAAGATCACATCCGGCCTGCCCTGGGCCAGCTATGTGGACGTCACCCCGTACCTTTCCGGTACGGACTACTACCGCACGGACACCCATTGGCGTCAGGAGCGGCTGCTTCCGGCGGCGGGGGCGCTCTGCCGGGCCCTGGGGATCCCGGAGCCAAAGGAGGGGGATTACACCCCCACGGCGGTGGGAAAGCCCTTCTACGGGGTCTACTACGGCCAGGCGGCCCTGCCCATGGAGCCGGAGACCATCTATTACCTCCAAAGCGATCTGCTCCGGGGCTGCACCGTGTTCAATTACGAGAACAATAAAGAGACTCAGGTCTACGACCTGGACAAGCTCAGCAGCCGGGACCTGTACGATGTGTTCCTCTCCGGCGCGGCGGCGCTGCTGACCATCGAGAATCCCAACGCCGATACCGACCGGGAGCTGATCGTCTTCCGGGACTCCTTCGGAAGCTCCATGGTGCCCCTGCTGGTCCAGGGGTACAAGACGGTGACGGTGGTGGATATCCGCTATCTCATGAGCAGCTACCTGGGCAATTTCATCGACTTCCACGGCCAGGACGTCTTGTTTTTGTACAGCAGCCTGATCCTCAACAGCAGCTCCACCTTGAAATAAACCCGTTCCCCGAAAAGGCAAAAAAAGCATGGACAGGAAGGGCCTGTCCATGCTTTTTATATTCCGGTTTAGCAGCAGTAGTAGCCCCGGCAGCAGAACATCTGCGCCAGATAGCACATGCACAGCGAGGGGCAGATAGAGCTGCCGTTGGAGAAGCCCCGGTAGGAACCGGCCTGACGGCGGTAGGCTGCCTCGCCGTTTTCCATCTGCCGGAGGGCCTGTAGATACTCCACGTTGTCCGGCTCCATGCTCACCGCCCGGCGGATGTGCTCCATGGCGGTGATCTGGTTGCCCAGACCGTCGTTGGCCAGGGCGCTGAGGTAATACCACCTGGCGGAGCGGTCCTGGATGGAGGAAAGGACGTTCAGCGCCTCCTGGTACCGGCCGTAAACGATGTACTGATAGGCCGAGCGAAGATAGGGATCCCCCTGTTCCTCCTGGCGATAGGTCTGCTGGTAGCCTCCAAAGGGGCCGTAGCCGCCGAAGGGGTCATAGCCGCCGTATCCTCTATAGCTGCCGGAACCGCCGCCGCCGGAGGGCCCCGCCTTCTCCGGGTTCTTGATCTGTTCATAGGCGGCGTTGATCTCCTGCATCTTCTTGGCGGCCACCGGGTCGCCGGGGTTCCGGTCGGGATGGTACTGCTTCACCAGCTTCCGGTAGGCCTGCTTGATCTCCTGATCCGAGGCGTCGGGGCTGACGCCCAAAACCTTATAAGGGTCATCCATGCGCTTCCCCTCCTGCCTTGTCCTTGCGCCGCCGGTGGAGCTCCGCCCAGACGCCGCTGTAGAGAATATTGTCTAAGATCCCCTTGTCCTGCACCAGGGGCAGCCGCTCGTATTCATCGGCGCACCGGGCCATGGCAAGCACCAGGTACCGCTCCCAAGCTGCCCGGTCCTCTCCGCCGCCCATGGCGAGGAAGGGATTGTAGCTTCCTTTTTTCTGATCGGCGCGGTAGTCGATGTCCGCGTCCGCCAGGTAGATGAACCGGCCCAGAGCCATGCCCATCTGCCGGAGGGTGGGGGCCCACCGATCCTCCCGGAATACCAGCAGCTCCGCCATCAGCTGGCCGAAGCATCCGGCGGGCAGATCAGGATTGGGGCAGTTTTCCGCCTCCAGCTGGGAAAGGGCCTCCAGCGCCTGACGGATGGCCTGGGTCTGCCGGGGATAGGCCTCCTCCGCCTGCTGGACGCCCTTGGCGAGGATCCGGGCCATGGCCCCGGCGGAGAGGCTCCCGTCGTCGAGCTGGTGGTCCCTGGCGCTGTAGTAGGCCAGGATCAGATTCATGTCCGCGGCATAGCGAATGGGTTCGCAGTCCACCCAAGGCCGGGGCCGGAAGGGATGAAGCCCGCAGGCGCCGGACCCAGCTTCCTCCTCCGGCTCGTACAGGCTCATGAGCAGCAGGGCCAGGAAGGCCATGTCATAGCGCAGAGCCAGCCGGGAGAGGGAGGAGGCCCGCAGCCGGATCTCCCGGCAGATGCCGCAGTACACCGCTCCGTAGCGGTCCTTTTCCGCTTGGGTCAGCTCCTCTAAATTCGCTGCGACCAAACCAAACATGGCAACGCCTCCTTTTTCCCCATTTTATCCCCGGGATATGAACTGGGAATAAACGGCGGCTATTTTTTTCGGTCCATCAGATAATAATTCAGCGCCCCGCCGTAAAACACGATGGACAGGCAGAAGTACAGCCACAGCATGCTCAGCGCCACGGCGTACACCGAGCCGTAGATATTGGCATAGTTGGAAAAGTGCTCCACATAGATCGAGAAAATGTCCGTAAACACCAGCCAGCCGATGCTGGACAGCAGCGCCCCGGGAAGAGAGTCCAACAGGTTGTTGCGCCGGTTGGGGAAGACCATAAAGATGCCGCAGAAGAAGGCGGTCTGGACGATGATCAGCAAGAAAAACCGCAGATCCAGCACTTCCCCCAGGAACCGCAGTACCGGATTGTCGGAAGCGTGGAGCCATTCCAGCAGCAGCGTGCCAAAGACATGGAGGGCAAGGGTCAGCAGCACCACTACCAGGAAGAAAAAGGTATAGATCACGCTGATCCCCCGGGTGTACCAGTATCCCCGGCCCTCGGAGACGTGATATACCGCGTTCAGCCCAGTGAGCAGGCCGAAGATCCCCCTGCTGGCGGACCACAGGGCCGTCAGCGCGGAAAGACCTACCACGGCATGGCTGGAGCTGGTGTAGGTACTGACGATCAGCCGTTCCGCCGCGGGAAGCAGGGCGGCGGGGAGGATGCCGGAGAGCATATCGGTCAGGGTCTCCACCCGCAGCCCGGTATAGCGCAGAAGGCTCAGGATCAACACCAGGCCCGGAAACACCGCCAGAACGATAAAATACCCCGCATGGGCGGCGTGGAAGGAAATGTGCAGTTCGCCGATGGACCGGGAAAGGCGGTAGACCTTTCCGATCAGCCCGCCCTGGGGAATTTGTTTCAAACCCTCTCGTCCTTTCCGGAGAAAAATGGGAAAACGTGCCGCGCCAGAAGCGCGGCACGCCCTATTCAAAAATCAAGCCGTTGGCCGCCCATCCAAAGGGGCCTGCCATCCTCCGCAGTACCGATACCGGGCAAAAAGACTCGGGTGGCGATTCCAGACAACCCCGTGCGTCTTGTCAGCAGCCACTGGCCGCCGATACCGAGCGGGCCCAGCAGATGTAACGATCACTGCCAGACCGGCGCACGCATAGACCGCGGCGGCACGCCGCCGTTACCGGGCAAAAAGAATCGGGTAACGACACCAGACAACCCGGTGCGCATTGGCCGCGGGCCCCGCCCGCCGCTTATTCGGCGGAGATCAGATAATAATAGACCGGCTGGCCGCCCTTGAGAAGATTCACATCCGCCCCGGCGCAGGTGTCGGAGAAGAGCTCCGCCGCCTTTTGAGCCTGGTTTTCCGGAATGTCCTCCCCATAGTAGATGGTAATGTACTCCTTGCCCCCGTCACGGACCTTCTCCGCCAGGGATTGGAGCAGCACCTGAATATCCCGGCTGGTACCGAAGAGGGAACTGCCATACATGGCCAGGTAGTCGCCCTCGTGGATCTTATAGCCGTCGAAATCCGAGTCCCGGGCGGCGTAGGTGATCTGCATGGTGTCCACCGTGGACAGCGATTCGTTCATTGCCCGCACATTCTCCCCTTCGCTCAGATCCGGAGCAAAGTTCAGCATGGCGGTCACGCCCTGGGGCACGGTCTTGCTGGGGATCACTACCACATGCTTGGGGGTCAGGGGATCCACCTGCTGGGCCGCCATAATGATATTCTTGTTGTTGGGCAGGACGAACACCGTCTCCGCCGGGACCCGGTTCACCGCCAAGAGGATGTCCTGGGTGCTGGGGTTCATGGTCTGGCCGCCGGAGATGATCCCGTCCACTCCCAAATTGGTGAACACGTCCGCCAGCCCGTCCCCGGCGCATACCGACACCACGCCGAAGGATTTCTCCGGCTCGGCGATCTTGGGGGCCAGCTCCTGCTCGGTCATCACCTTCTCGGTGTGCTGCAGGCGCATATTCTCAATCTTCACGGTGACGAAGGAGCCGTAGGTCAGCGCCTCCTGCAACGCGGTGCCGGGATTGTTGGTGTGAACATGGACCTTGATGATCTCGTCGTCGTCCACCAATACCAGGCTGTCTCCCAGCCCGGAGAGGAAGGCGCGAAGAGCCTCCGGGTCCTTCTTATTCTCCCGGGAGACGATAAATTCGGTGCAGTAGGTGAAGGTAATGTCCTCGGTGGCGAACTCGGAGAAGGACGCCTGATCCTTGACCTCCGTGGTTTCCTCGGGAACGGTGATGTCCTCCCCCCGGAGGGCGGCAAGCATGGCCTCCAGGGCCAGCACCCAGCCCTTGCCGCCGGCGTCGATGACGCCGGCCTTTTTCAGCACCGGGTTCTGATTCACCGTGTTGGCCAGGGCGGTCTTGGCCTCCGCCAGGGCTGCCTCGTGGACGTATTCCAGGTAGTTGCTCTCCTGGGCGGCCTGGGCGGCTTTGGCGGCGGCCAGACGGGCGACGGTGAGGATGGTGCCCTCGGCGGGCTTCATCACCGCCTTATAGGCGGCGTCCACGCCCTTTTGCATGGCCTCGGCCCACAGCACGCCGTCGCACTCCTGGGCACCCTTGAGCTTTTTGGAAATGCCCCGGAACAGCAGGGACAAAATCACGCCGGAGTTGCCCCGGGCCCCCCGCAGGGTGGCGGAGGCGGTGACGGCGGCTGCCTTTTCCAGGGTGGGATCCTCGGTCTTCTTCAGATCCGCGGCGGCTGACCCGATGGTCATGGACATATTGGTGCCCGTGTCCCCGTCGGGCACGGGAAAGACGTTGAGCTCGTTGATGGCCTGCTTATGGGTCTCGATAGAGGCGGCCGCGCTGAGAATCATTCTGCGGAAATCGGCCCCGTTTATGGTCTGCCTCAATGGTTACACCTCCGAATGTTATCCAATCATCATGGAATCAATATATACGTTTACGGCCCGGACCTGGGTGCCGGTGCACTTGGTAACGACGTAGCGCACCTCGGAAATAATAGACGTGCCTACGGCCCCCAGATTTACCCCGTTGTCCACCATGATGTGCAGATCAATGGAGATGGTATCATCTTCGTGGAAGTGGACGCGGACGCCTTTGGCCAGGGACTCTTTGCGCAGCAGATGGTACACCCCGTCGGTGACGGAGCGGGCGGCCATGCCCTTCACGCCGAAGCAGTTGGTGGCGGCATTGCCCACAATGTCGGTGTACACGCTGGTGCTGACGTTGACGGAGCCGTTTTCGTTGTTCTGCCGGATCATAGCAATTCCCTCCTGTATCGGAATCGGTCAGACCATGCTGGCTTCCCAGCACGCGGGGGCGGTCAGGCCCAGCATTTTCACCACCGTGGGGGCGACATTCGCCAGGCCGTATTTGCCGGGCAGGATCTCCCAGCTGTGGTCGGTGTCGTAAATGATGAAGGGCACCGGATTCAGAGAGTGGGCGGTGCGGACGGAGGTCTTGCCCTTCTTGGTCTCCAGCATCTGGTCGGCGTTGCCGTGGTCGGCGGTGATGAGGACGGTGTAGCCGTACTGGTCCGCAGCCTTCAGAATGGCGGCCAGGCCTTCGTCCACCCGCTCCATGGCGTAGATCACGGCCTCCAGCACGCCGGTGTGGCCCACCATGTCGCCGTTGGGATAGTTGCAGCGGAGGAACTGGAACTGCTTTGACGCCATCTGGGCGACCAGGCGCTCCGTGATCTCCTTGGATTTCATGGCGGGGGCCTGCTCGAAGGGGATCACGTCGGAGGGGATCTCCTCGTAAACCTCCAGCTTTTCGTCCACCTTCCCGGACCGGTTGCCGTTCCAGAAGTAGGTGACGTGGCCGTATTTCTGGGTCTCGGACAGGGCATACTCGTGGATGCCCGCGGCGCAGAGGACCTCGGTGAGGGTGTTGGAGATTACCGGCGGCTGCACCAGGTAGTGCTCGGGGATGTTCAGGTCCCCGTCGTACTGGAGCATCCCGGCGAACTTGACGCCGGTATAGTCCCCCCGGTCAAAGTAGGGGAATTCCTTCCGGTCGAAGGCCAGGGAGATCTCCTGGGCCCGGTCGCCCCGGAAGTTGAACAGGATCACGCTGTCCCCGTTCTCAATTTTTCCAACAGGCTGGCCGTCCTTGGCGATGACGAAGGCGGGCAGATCCTGGTCGATGCAGCCGGTCTCGGCCCGGTAGGTCTCGATGGCTTCCTTCGCGCTGGGGAACTGACGGCCCTGGCCCTGAACGTGGGTGCGCCACCCGGCCTCCACCATGGGCCAGTTGGCCTGGTAGCGGTCCATGGTGATTTTCATCCGGCCGCCGCCGGAGGCAATCAGGTATTCATAGCCCTCGCCAGATAGGGAGGCAAGGACGCCTTCCAGCTGATCCACATATTCCAGGGCGGAGGTGGCGGGCACGTCCCGGCCATCCAGCAGGATGTGGCAGCAGACCTTCTTGACCCCCTCCTGCCGGGCTTTTTTCAGCAGGGCGATCAGGTGGGAGATGTTGGAGTGAACATTGCCGTCGGACAGCAGGCCCAGGAAGTGGAGAGCGTGGCCGGCCTTGGCGTTGGCGACCAGATCCAGCCAGGTCTCGGAACGGAACAGGGCCCCGTTATCGATGGACTCGCCCACCAGCTTGGCGCCTTGGGAGTAGACCTGGCCGCAGCCCAGGGCGTTGTGGCCCACCTCGGAGTTGCCCATATCGTCGTCGGAGGGAAGTCCGACGGCAGTGCCGTGGGCCTTGAGCCAGGTGTGAGGGCAGGTTTCCAGGAGACGGTCCAGGGTGGGGGTTTTCGCCAGGGCCACCGCGTCGCCGGGGCCGCCGTCGCCCTTCCCCACGCCGTCCATAATCACAAGAACAATGGGTTTTACCATAAATAAACCTCCAGAGCAGGAAAATCCTAGATTTCCAACCATAATCTTGTTTGTATATTTTACATCATTTCTTTCCAAGTTACAACCCATTTTGAAAAATTTCCGTTCCGCACAAAAAAAGAACCAAAACCCCCTCCAATTTGAGCAAAGCGGGCAGTTTCCGCCGGTCCTGGGCACTTCAATCTGCGGAAATGTCCAGCCGCCGTAGACGGGCGCTTCCGGCGCGGGGGTTGGGCTTTTTTCAAGGCCCGGCCCTTCAAAGAGCAGTCAATTCATGGCGGGCTTTCCGTGGGCGAACAACTCGCCGATCCGCTCCCGCAGGGCCGCCGCTTCCGGCGTGTCCTCCTGGCCGTGGGCGTCGATCCAGCCGGCGGCGGCCTGTTGGGCCTGCTGGAGGGTCTCCAGATCGGTAGAGACGCTGGCCACCCGGAAGGCGGGCATCCCGGACTGCCGGGAGCCGAAGAAGTCCCCGGGGCCCCGGAGCTTTAAGTCCTCCTCCGCGATGCGGAAGCCGTCGTTTGTGGCGCACAGGGCTTTGAGCCGGGCCAGGGTTTCGGGATTGCGGTTGTGGGTGGTGAGGATGCAGTAGCTCTTGGCGCCGCCCCGGCCCACCCGGCCCCGGAGCTGATGGAGCTGGCTCAGGCCAAACCGGTCGGCGTCCTCGATGACCATCAGCGTGGCGTTGGGCACGTCCACCCCCACCTCGATGACGGTGGTGGCCACCAGCACGTCCGCCTCGCCCCGGGCGAAAGAGGCCATGATCCGCTCCTTTTCCGCGCCCTTCAGCTGCCCGTGGAGCAGGGCAATCCGCAGATCGGGGAAGACGGTCCGGCCCAAGGTCTCCGCCCAGGCGGTGGCGGCCTTCATCCCCAGCTCCTGATTTTCCTCCACGGCGGGGCACACCACAAAGCACTGGTGCCCCTCCTGGACCTGCTTGCGGATAAAGGCGTTGATCCGGGCCCGCATGGACTCCCCCACCAGGAAGGTGTCCACCTGCTGCCGCCCGGGGGGCAGCTCGTCCAGCACGGACACCTCCAGATCGCCGTACATCAGCAGGGCCAGGGTCCGGGGAATGGGCGTGGCCGACATGACCAGCAGATGGACCTCCTGTCCCTTTTCCGACAGGGCGGAGCGCTGGGCCACGCCGAAGCGGTGCTGCTCGTCGGTGATCACCAGCCCCAGATTCTGAAAGGCGGTGGCCTCGGACAGCAGAGCGTGGGTGCCGATGACCAGGTCGGTCGCTCCGGCGGCCAGCGCCTCCCGGACCCCGCGCTTTTCCTTCGGGGTCATGGAGCCGGTGAGCAGGGCCGTGCGCAGTCCCAGACGGTCAAAGAGGGGCCGGAGGGAGCCGAAGTGCTGCTCCGCCAAAATCTCTGTGGGGGCCATCAGCGCCGCCTGGCGGCCGTTGACGGCGGCCAGGTATGCCGCCGCCGCGGCTACCATGGTCTTACCACTGCCCACGTCCCCCTGGACCAGCCGGTTCATGGGGATCCCCCGGGTCAGATCCCGGGTCAGATCCCGGATGGCCCGCTCCTGGGCCCCGGTGAGCCGGAAGGGGAGGGCGGCTAAAAAGCCGGACAGCTCCGCTTTTTCGTAGGGCGCTACCCGCTTTGTCTCCCGGGCCGCCCGGGCCAGGGCCAGGCCGGCGGAGAAGACGAAAAATTCCTCGAAGATCAGCCGCCTTTTCGCCATGGCTGCCTCCTCCATGGAGATGGGGGCGTGGATGGCCTGATAGGCCCGGGCGGCGGGGAGGATCCGGTATTCCCGACGCAGGTCCTCGGGGAGGATCTCCGGCGGGTCGGGGCACAGCTCCCGGGCCAGGGAGATGGCGCGGATCATACCGGCGTTGTTGAGGCCGGCGGTGAGGGGGTAGATCGGTAGGATTCGCCGGGTGACGACGGGGGGACTGTCCAGGGGCTCAAATACCGGGGAGGGCATGTTGTATCCGATAAAATCCCCGGTGACCGCCCCATAAAAGATGTATTCCTTTCCATAGGCCAACTGGCCGGCGGTGAATTTCTGGTTAAAGAAGGTCAGGTTCAGCCGCGCGCTGGCGTCCGCCACCTGCACCTTGGTGATGTCCAGGCCCTTGCGGATGTGGCTGGTGCGGGGCGGGGTCATGACGGTGGCCCGGAAGCAGGCGGGCTGGTCCGGGATCAGGGAGGAGATGGGCACGATCCGGGTGCGGTCCTCGTAGCCCCTGGGAAAGTGGCAGATCAGGTCCCGGAGGGTATAGATGCCCAGCTGGGCATAGAGCTTCGCCCGCTTTTCCCCTACGCCGGGCAGGACGGTGATGGGGTCGGAAAGTTGAGCCAACGGCGTCGCCTCCTTAGAAGTCAAACGGTTATGAAAAAACTCCCTCCGAAGCGGAAGGAGCTATTTTCATACGGATTAGGCCAGTTTGTTGAGCTTCAGCGTCATGCTGCTCTTTTTCCGGGCAGCGGTATTCTTGTGCAGAATCCCCTTGCTCATCGCCTGGTCCACCGTCTTAACAGCCAGCTTGTAGGCACTCTCGGCAGCGGCACGGTCCTCACCGGCGGCAGCGGCCTCGAATTTCTTGACGACGGTCTTCAGCTCAGACCGGTCGGCCTTGTTCTTCTCGTAGGCGGCCTTGGACAGCTCGACCCGCTTCTTCGCGGACTTGATGTTGGGCATGGTAACACCTCCTGTTCTGCCTTCTAGTTTACGCAGTTATACATTATAGCGCCGGTAATTCATAAAATCAACCCCTTTTTTCGGGAAATCGAAAAATTTTCCCGACGGGCGGGGAAAGACCGCCCATTTCCCGGCGCCCTTGCCCAAAATACTCCGAACGCTTGTCAAGAACTTTTTTTCAGAGAACAGGCGTCGGATCAAAAAATTGCTGATGGGGAAAAATGTGCAAAACCCGGCGAAAAAGGTCGGATTTCCTTATGTAAACCAAATGGAATCCCGCCCGGACCCCTTTCCGGGCGGGAACCGGCTGTGGAAAATTCTGTGGAGAGTGTGGAAAACTGCCCATTTTTCAAGGAAATCGGCTCCGCCGCCGGTCGGGCGGGGCGGTGTACAGAATGCCGCGTATTCCGCCTTGGAGGGCGGGTTTCTTCGGATTATGTCGCCGGCAACCACCTGGCTTTTTTCGTAAAAGTTTGGCGAAAAAGTTGGCGGTTACGCCAAACTGGACGTTTTTTGTTCCGCCGGGATGGGGGTCCCCCGGGAAAAATTTGTGAAAATGGCACAAAACGTCTCCCGGTATGTTTTCGCGCCCGCTGGAAATACTGGGGGATGCGGGCCGCGAAAACCGGCCCTGAAAGGATGGTTGCCATGCAGGGAAAGGTCGAGATCTGCGGCGTGAACACCGCCCGGCTGAAGGTCTTGAGTCAGAAGGAGATGGACGAGCTCCTCGTCCGGGCAAAGCAGGGGGACGAAAACGCCCGCCAGACCCTGATCGAGGGAAATCTGCGGTTGGTGCTGTCCGTCATTCAGCGGTTTGACAAGCGGGGCGAAAGCCCCGACGACCTGTTTCAGGTGGGCTGTATCGGCCTGATCAAGGCCATCTCCAATTTTGATCCCGGCAAACAGGTGCGCTTTTCCACCTACGGCGTGCCCATGATTGCCGGGGAGGTGCGCCGGTACCTGCGGGACAACAGCGCCATCCGGGTCTCCCGGTCTATCCGGGACGTGGCCTACCGGGTGTTGCAGTGCAAGGAGGCGCTGCTTCTGAAGCTGGGCCGGGAGCCGACCCTGGAGGAAATCTCCAAGGAGCTGAATCTGCCCGCCGAGGACGTCAGCGAGGCCCTGGACGCGGTGTGCGCCCCGGTGAGCCTGTATGATCCGGTGTATTCCGACGGGGGCGATCCCCTGACGGTGATGGACCAGGTGCGGGACACCAAGAACACCGACGAAAACTGGATGGAGCTGATCACCCTCCGGGAGGCCTTCCAGGCCCTGGGCCAGCGGGAGAAGCAGATTCTGTCCCTCCGCTTTTATGACGGCAAGACCCAGATGGAGGTGGCGGGGCTGGTGGGCATTTCCCAGGCCCAGGTCTCCCGGCTGGAGAAGAGCGCCATCAACGCCATGCGCAAGTCGGTGAGCGTCACGGTCAATTAAATAGCGAATAAAGTTCCCTCCCGGGGCATATAAGAAACCAAACTGTGCCATGGGAGGGACTTACTATGTCAGCCAGGTTCACGGAGCTGCACTGCAAGGAAGTTATCTGCGTCAACGACGGCCGGCGGCTGGGCTTTATTTCCGATGTGGAGGTGGAGATTCCGGAGGGAAACGTGGTGGCCATCATCGTACCGGGGGAGTGCCGGTTTTTCGGGCTGTTCGGCCGGAAGGACGACTATGTGATCCCCTGGCGCTGCATCTGCCGGATCGGGCCGGACATTGTTCTGGTGGATATCAAGCGGGAGGAATGCCGGGTGCCCCGGGAAAAGCCGGGCTGGCTGTTCTGACCGGAAAAAAGTGGGAATATTTTCAAAAAAAACTGGAAAAAATACTTGCAAAATTTCCGACTTTCCCCTATAATATATCGGCATGGGTATTCCCATGGGAAACCACACACCCGGGGACAGGGGGCTCTCGTGTCCATACTTGGATGGGCTCCCTGGCGGAACGGGGTGGAGGAAAAAACAAACGGATAAGGAGAAGTAAAAAACATGGCTGTCGTATCTATGAAGCAACTGCTGGAGGCCGGCGTGCATTTCGGCCACCAGACCCGCCGGTGGAACCCCAAAATGGCGCCCTATATCTACACGGAGCGCAACGGGATCTACATCATCGACCTGCAGAAGACCGTGAAGAAGCTGGAGGAGGCTTATTCCTTCGTTCGGGATCTGTCCGCCAACGGCGGCAACGTGCTGTTCGTCGGCACCAAGAAGCAGGCCCAGGACGCCATCCGGGAGGAGGCCGCCCGCTGCGGCGGTTACTACGTCAACGCCCGTTGGCTGGGCGGCATGCTGACCAACTTCCGCACCATGCGGACCCGGATCGACCGGCTGGCCCAGCTGCGGAAAATGGAGGCGGACGGCACCTTCGCCATGCTGCCCAAGAAGGAAGTCATCAAGCACCAGGGCGAGATCGAGAAGCTGGAGAAGTACCTGGGCGGCGTGAAGGAAATGAAGAAGCTGCCCGCGGCATTGTTCATTGTGGACCCCCGGAAGGAGCGCAACGCCATCGCCGAGGCCCGGAAGCTGAACATCCCCATCGTGGCCATCGTGGACACCAACTGCGATCCTGACGAGATCGACTACGTCATCCCTGGCAACGACGACGCCATCCGCGCCATTCGGCTCATCGCCTCTACCATGGCCAACGCCGCCATCGAAGGCCGCCAGGGCGAGGACGCCCCCGAGGCTGCCGAAGCCCCCGAGGCCAAGGAAGCCCCGGCGGAAGCCGCCGCTGAATAAGAACAGATTTGAGGCGTCCGGATCCCGGACGCCTCCACCAAGGATATAGGAGGAAAAAATATGGCATCCTTTACCGCGCAAGATGTGAAGAAGCTCCGGGAAATGACCAACGTGGGCATGATGGACTGCAAGAAGGCCCTCACCGCCTCCGAAGGCGACCTGGACAAGGCTGTGGAATGGCTCCGGGAGAAGGGCCTGGCCGCCGCCGCTAAGAAGTCCGGCCGGATCGCCGCCGAGGGCGCCGTCACCGCTCAGGTGGAAAACGGCGTGGGCGCCATTGTGGAGATCAACTGCGAGACCGACTTTGCCGCCAATGCCGCGCCCTTTAAAGAATTCCTGAACGATGTGGCCAAGGCCGTGCTGGAAAATCAGCCCGCCGACGTGGACGCCCTCATGGCCTGCCCCTACCCCGGCGCCGGCAAGAGCATTGCCGAGGCCATTCCCGACAAGGTGCTGGTCATCGGCGAGAACCTGAAGATCCGCCGCTTCGCCATCTACAATTCCGGCGTCACCGTTCCCTACGTCCACATGGGCGGTCGGATCGGCGTGCTGGTGAATATGACCGTGGAGGGCATCGAGCCCGAGGCCGTCACCGAGCTGGGCAAGGACCTGTGCATGCAGGCCGCCGCCATGAATCCCAGCTTCTGCGACAAGTCCGACGTGGACGAGGCCACCATGGCCAAGGAGAAGGAGATCCAGATGGCCCTGGCCCTCAACGAGAACGCCGCCTCCGCCAAGCCCAAGCCCCAGAACATCATCGAGAAGATGGTCATGGGCCGCCTGGGCAAGTTCTACGAGGAGAACTGCCTGATGCAGATGGAGTTCGTCAAGGAAAAGGGCGTGTCTGTGGAACAGCATGTGGCCGCCGTGGCCAAGGAGCTGGGCGGGAAGATCCACGTCAACTCCTTCATCCGCTACGAGAAGGGCGAGGGCATTGAAAAGAAGTCCGAGGACTTCGCCGCCGAGGTCGCCGCCCAGATCGCCGGCGCCAAGGCCCAGTAAAAAAGGAACCGCCATACCGCGCCCCGGGCAACTGCCCGGGGCGTTTTCTGTCCGGCCGCGCCGTTCCCAAATAATACAAGCGCCGCCTTTTTTGGGCGGCGCTTGGCGTGGGAACAGGGGAATTATTTCTTAGTGATAACGATCTCGGTCACTCCGCCGGCCTCCTCCAGGTAGCTTTCCTGGGTGGTGTCGTACTCATAGCCATCGGGGACCTTGATGACCTGAATGTGGTAGGCGAAGGAGGGATACACGAAGCTCACCATACCGTTGCCGTCGGACTCCATGGGGGTGCAGGAGGCGTCGTCGCAGATGTTCACAGTGACGCCCTCCACCGGATCGCCATTCTGGTCCACGAAGGATAGCAGATAGGCGGCGCTGCCCTCGGACACAGCCTTGGAGCCGGAAGTGGCGGCGGTGCCGGGGGCGGAACCGTCGGCGTAGCGCCAGGTAGCGGCGCAGGTGCCGTCGTCATTGCTGAAGTTCGCCAGCAGGAAGGTGTTCAGATCCTCCTCGCTGTTGAAGAAGACGATGTAGGCCGGGTCATTGGGGTCAAAGCCCACGGTGGCGTAGCAATAGGAGGAGCCGGTGGTCTCCACGCTGTCGATGCCGGTGGAGAAGGCGTAGTGGTCGCCGTCCACGCAGTCGGCCAGGCAGAGGCTGGCGCCATCGTAGTAGCTGCCGGTGAAGATATTGTCCGGGTCACAGGATGCGTCCAAGGTCACACTGAAGCTGGCCTCCTCACCGGGAATGATGAAATACTGAGCATCGCCGAAGCTGCCTTCCAGCATCCCCGAAGGATCGTTGATGACGACTTCCTTGGCGCCCTCGGTGGTCACCTCAAAGGACACCTCGGTGGCAGTGGGATAGACAGGCATGGCGGCCAGGGCGTCCGCAGCGGCGTCGCCGGAGAGGAGGGCCACATTGTCGAAGCAGGCCACATCGTCGCCGTCGTCGGAGGCCTCGTCCTTTTCATAGGCCAGGGTGACGGTGTGATCACCGGCAGAGAGGGCGCAGGCGAAGGTAGCCCAATCCCGCTGGCCGCTGAACTGCTTTACAGGCTCGCCGTCCACATAGACGCAGATACCGTCAAAGTCGGCTTCGCTGGAAACCTTGTAGTCGAAGGACAGGGCGTCGCCCTCCTGGGCGGTGACCTGGAAGGTCACATAGGAAGTGGACTTCTCCTGCCCCACGTTGGTGGATTGCAGATAGGTCCGGCCGCTATCGTCGGTCTCGGTATACACAGCCATGGGCCACTCGTATTCGCCGTCAGGGTTGGCGAAGGCCAGGGTGCCGCCTTCCACATTCAGCGCGGCGGCAAGCTCCTCGGCGGAGGCGGGGGTCACATCGGGAACCTTGGGGGGCAGGCCGTCGGTGAGGATGACGGACTCGGTGTAGTCGTCGGCCAGGAACACGTCAAACAGCCGGGCAAACTTGTCGGCGGAGGTCTGGGAACCCACTTCGCAGAAGCAGATCACGCCAAACCGGTCCACCACCACGGACACGGGGATGTAACCGGTGGAAAAATCACCGTAGACATTGGGCTCGTCCCGGCCCACGGGGAAGGTCATGCCCATGTCGGCCACATAGTCTGCCAGGACCTCGTTGGTGTCCTCCTCCTCGCAGCTCAGAGCGAAGATCTCCACCTGATCCTTATAGGCCTCGTAGGCTTCCTCCATGAAGGGGAATTCCTGCTTGCAGGGGCCGCACCAGGTGGCCCACATATTGATGAGGACCATTTTCTTTTCCTTCAGCGTCTCGTACAGGCTGTAGGTCTGGCCGTCGTAGGTGGTGAAGGTGAAGTCCCGGCAGCGCTGACCAAGCTCTGTGCCCACTTCAATGGGGGAGTTGTTCAGATCGGACGCGTCCGGCTCCGTGGGCGCGGCAGTGGTGCCGGTAGGAGCCCCGGTAGTGGTAGGCGGTTCCGTGGAGTCGCCGCCGGTGGGGCCGCAGCCGGCCAGCAGGCTCACACACAGAGCCAGAGCCAGGACCAGGGCCAAAACGGATGTTTTCTTCATTTTTTTACCTCCTGAATAGATTGTAGGATCTCCGCCCGGCCGGTCGCGAATCCGAACGGAATACTATGAATTTTAATTCACTTTTTACCAGATGTCAATAAGGAATTTGCCCAAATTTATGGAAGTTTTCCATTGAAATTCCCAAGAAAATATACTATAATAATGCAAACGAAATTCGGCGTCAACGCCGGGATAACTGGGAGGAAGGCCATGACTGCTCTGCGAAAAATACTGAAAATTCTTCTTACCGCGGTCCTTTTGGCCCTTTGCGCGGCTCTTTGTTTCCAGGCGGTGGACATTTACCGGCTCGGAAACGCGCCGGAAAATTTCAGCGCCCCCGGGGTGCGGATCGAGCCGGTGTACTCCCGGCAGATCGCCGGGGACCGCCTGGCGGCGCTTTTGCCACTGTTTTGGTCCGCCGGGGTCCTGGCCGCCGCCGGGCTGATCCTGGAGGCGGCGGCGGGGAAGCGGGAGAAGGGCCGAGCTCTGCGCAGCCCGGAGGAGATCCTTCGCCGCATGAAAAGCCGGGTCTCGGCGCTTCCCGAGGAGGCTCTGCGGGAGGAAAAGGGACGAAAGCGGGCGTATGTCGGGGCTTTGGCCGTTTCGGCGGTGTGCCTGATCCTGAGCCTTTGGTATCTTCTGGACGGGCGGAATTTTGCCGGTACAGATCTGGAACATACGGTAGGCCAGCTGCTGCTCTGGGTGGGGCCGTGGGTCGGCCTGGCCCTGGCCGCCTGGATCGCCGCCGTACTCTACGGCGGCAAAAGCGCTGAGCGGGAGATCGCTCTTCTGAAAACCCTGCCCCGGGAACAGGAAGCGCCGCCGGCGCCGAAGGGACCGGGAAGGGGACGGACCTATCTCCGCCTGGCCCTCTATGCGTTGGGGATCGTCCTGGTGGCGGCGGGCGCTGCCAACGGGGGACTGCGGGATGTGCTGGTAAAAGCCATCAATATCTGTACGGAGTGTATCGGCCTTGGTTAAGATGA
>CANQQI010000014.1 GCA_947625945.1 uncultured Oscillospiraceae bacterium | reverse complement strand
AAGCCATCGGTTACCTCTTAACGATCCCAAGCCCTCCGCGCCGCGCTTTTTGGGGAAAAAGCGCGGCGCGGTATTTTTTGAAATGTACCGTCTTGCTATTTCCCCCATTTCCGCGTATAATGAACGGCAGCGAGGAGGAGAGAAAAATGATCCTGTATTTGACCAGCAGCCCCTGCGTGCCGGGGGCGGACCGGGCGATCCTGAACCCGGCCAATCGCTTTTTGGACCGGCTTCGGGCGGACCTGCCGGAGCGGCCCAAGTGCCTGGTGGTTTGCTCAGACCCGAACACCTTTGCCTTTTTAGACCAATTCGCCTGGGATATGGCCGGGGCCTTTGAGGAGGCCGGAATGCCCTGGGGGGAATTTCGGGTGCTGGACGGCCGCAACCCTTCGGATGCTCGGGATCTGGTGGCGTGGAGCCAGATGATTATTCTGGCCGGGGGCCATGTGCCCACCCAGAACCGGTTTTTCCGGGAGATCGGCCTGGCAGGGTTCCTCCGGGACTATCCCGGAACGGTCATAGGCGTCAGCGCCGGCAGCATGAACAGCGCCGCCATGGTCTACTCCCACCCGGAGCTCCGGGGGGAGGCGGTGGACCCGGACTATCAGCGGTTCCTGCCGGGCCTGGGCCTGACCTACATCAACATTGTCCCCCATTTCCAGCAGATCCGGGACTTGCGCCTGGATGGGCTGCTGGTGGTGTGGGATATCGCCCTGGGAGACAGTCGGGGGCACTGCTTCTACGCCCTGCCCGACGGGACCTATTTTTACGCCCGGGACGGAAAGACCATCCTCTGCGGCGAGGCCTACCGGATGGAGGAGAACCATTTTTACCAGGTCTGCCGGGAGGAAGAGACCCTTGCGCTGTGAAAGGAGCGGAAAGATGAAGCAAGACTTAAAGATCGTGCAGATCGGCTTCGGCCAGCGGGGGATTCCCATGCTGGAGCTGATGCTGAAGACCATGGAAGACATTCAGGTGGTGGGCGTGTGTGACGCCTACCCGGACCGCACCGCCGCCGCGGCGGATCGGATCGAAAAGGCCCGGGGCTTCCGCCCAGTCCAGACCGAGGACTACCGGGACCTTCTGGCCCTGGACGCCGACGCGGTGCTGATCACCAGCGCCTGGGAGGGCCACATCGATATGGCCTGCCAGGCCATGGAGGCGGGCCTTGACGTGGGCTGTGAAGTGGGCGGCGCCTACCATCTGGAAGACTGCTGGCGCCTGGTGGAGACGGCGGAGCGGACCGGGCGGCGCTGTATGCTCCTGGAAAACTGCTGCTACGGCCGCCGGGAGCTGATGGTGAAAAATATGGTGGAGCAGGGCCTATTCGGGGAGATCGTCCACTGCGACGGCGGCTACTGCCACGATCTGCGGGAGGAGGTCAGCTGCGGGGAGGAAAACCGCCACTACCGCCTGCGGAACTATCTGTCCCGGAACTGCGAAAACTACCCCACCCATGAGATCGGCCCCATCAGCAAGGTGTTGAAAATCAACAGTGGCAACCGGTATACGGGTTTGGTGTCCGTGGCTTCCAAGGCCGCCGGGCTCCATGAGTATGTCCTGGCCCACCGGGGGCCGGAGGACAAGCTGGCGAAGGCCCAATTTTCCCAGGGGGACGTGGTGACCACGGTTCTGAAAACCGCCCTGGGCCAGACCGTGCGAATCACCCTGGACACCACCTTACCCCGGGCCTACAGCCGGCAATTTACCATCCGGGGCACCAAGGCCGCCTATTTTGAGGACATGGACGCCATTTTCCAAGACGGGGTCCACAACCGCTATGAATTTAACGCCAAGGCCCTCTGGGGCAACGCCAAGGAGTACGGGAAGGACTATGACCATCCCCTCTGGCGGGAATACCAGGCGGTGGGCGGCCATGGGGGCATCGACTATCTGGTGCTCCGGGCCTTCTTTGAGAGCATCCAGCAAAACCAGCCCGCCCCCATCGACGTCTACGACATGGCCACCTACATGAGCATCACGGCCCTCAGCGAGCGGTCCATTGCCCAGGGCGGCGCGCCGGTGGAAATGCCGGACTTCACCTCCGGCCGCTGGAAAAACGCAAAGCCCAAGACCGGCTTTGCCTATGAGCTTTAACGCCCGCCCCCAACCTTCAGGCAGGAGATTCGTTCTCCTGCCTTTTCTTTTTTGCCGGAGGCCCCACTGTGGGCGGGCAAAATACACCATTTTATCTTCTTATTTTAGTGCATTCTGCGGATGCGCAGGAGCTGGTTTCCGGCCTGGTATCGGAGCTGCGGCGGGGGACGCTGATCCTGCTGGTGCTCAGCCGCCTCCGGCAGGAGCGGTACGGCTATGAACTGGTGAAGGAGCTGTCGGACCGGGGAATCCCTATGGATGCCAACACCCTTTACCCCCTCCTTCGCCGGCTGGAGGGGCAGGGCCTGCTGGAGAGTACCTGGCGGACCGACGAGCCCAAGCCCCGGAAGTATTACCGCCTGACGGCCCTGGGCGGGGAGGTCTTTTCCAGGGCTACGGAGTACTGGCGGCGGTTTTCCCGCCAGGTGGATCAGTGTTTGGAGGGATGAACATGGAAAACGATCTGATGGAGCGTTATCTTTACGCTGTGACCCGCCGCCTGGGCCCCAAGCAGCGGCCGGACGTGGCTCGGGAGCTGCGGGGCCTGATCGAGGATATGCTCTCCGAGCGCTGCGCCGGGGCCAAGCCCACGGAGCGGGACCTGCGGGTGGTGCTGACGGAGCTGGGCCCCCCGGGGGAACTGGCCCGGAAGTACGACCCGGCAGGGGACCGGGCCCTCATCGGCCCGCCCTATTTTGGATTGTATAAGCGGGTACTGGAGACGGTCCTGGTCTGCATGGCTGCCGGGATGACCCTGGCTCTGGACGTTTTGGACGCGTTCCTCCGGAGCAGGGAGGCATAAAATGGCCGTCCGCGGAAGAGAATTTTCCACGGACGGCCATTTTCCGCGATCCTCCGTCCGAAACGGACCGTAAAGAAATGTTAAAAAAGATTTTCCCGATTACCCATTGCATTTAAGGGGGAAATGTAGTAAAATAAATCAGTCTAGGTCTCAAAATACGGCAGCGTTTTCATGGGCGGAACCTACGCAAAAACCGGCTTCCGGGTCATTGGGGCAAGGATAAAGGCTCCGCCGCGCGCATAGGATGCCTGTGGGTGCCGATGCCCAGATGGGAAGGAGCGGCAGCCCTATTTTGGCGCAATCAACATTAAAAGCAATCAACATTTAAAATTGAAAAAAGCATATCAAAAGCCAAGATACGGACGGTATGGCGCTTGCCGCAATGGCTGTATTGGCGACGGTTGGGGAGATAAAGACGGCTCCGATCGGCGGCTTCCCGCGGGAAGGCCGCTGCCGGCCGGACTGCCGTTTTTTTCACCTGTTCCGCCGCGAAGTCCGTATCGGGCAATCATGCTGGAGGCGTTGGATTATGACATATGATAACTATAATAACTATAATAACCGGAACAGTTCTTACAATCCTCGCCGGAGAAAGCGCGGCTTTCCCTGGGGCGGTGTTCTTGTGGCGCTGGTGGGTGTGCTGTCGGCCGTTTTCTGTGTGCTGATGGGCCTGACCCAGCTGCTGCCCCCCTATTATCTGATCATTTTAGGCCTGCTCCTGGTGGCCCTCACCGCCTTGGTGGCGATTTTGGCGCTCCAGAGGGGAAAGGGAATCCGTACCACCGGCATGGTTTTCGGCATTCTGGCCTGCCTGCTGCTTCTGATTGGGAACCTGGGAGTGGGCAGGACCCTGATAGCCATGGGCAATATCACCAATCCCGGCAGGGAAGAGATCCAGGTGGGCATTTACGTCCGCACCGATGACCCTGCCAAGATCCTGGGTGACATGGGGGATTATACCTTCGGCATTCTCCGGTCTATTGACCGGGAGAGCGTAGACGAGACCGTGGCGCAGGTCACCCAAAAGCTGGAGCGGGACATTGCCATTGCCGAGTATGACGGCCCGGCCCAGATGGTCAACGCCCTTCTGGACGGCCAGGTGGACGCGATCATTTTGAACGAGGCATATTTGGACGTTTTGACGGAGACGCCTGGCTTTGAGGATGTGGAGAGCCAGGTGCGACAGGTCATTGCCATGAGCGTCTATGCGCCCACGCCTCCCAGCCGGCCTTCCTCCGGTTCCGCGCCCTCCGCCCCGAACAACTTCACACCTATTGATCCGGTGACCGGTGAGCTTCAGCCCTTTGTGGTCTATGTCAGCGGTATCGACAGCCGCACCGGGCTGGATACCCGGAGCCGCAGCGACGTCAACATTCTGATGCTGGTGAATCCCAAGACCCATCAGATCCTGCTGGTTTCCACGCCACGGGACTACTTTGTGCCCCTGTCCATCTCCGACGGAGTGAGAGATAAGCTGACGCACGCTGGCATTTATGGAATCGATGTGTCCATGGACACCATTGAAATGCTCTATGGGGTTGACATTAACTATTATTTCAAGGTCCATTTCGGCGGGTTTGAGGAGATCATCGACAGCCTGGGCGGAATCACGGTAAGCTCTCCCATAGAATTTACCTCCAATGGCTACCACTTCGACGAAGGTGACAACTATATGGACGGCGGTAAGGCGCTGGCCTTTGCCCGGGAGCGGCACGCCTTTATCGACGGAGACTTCCAGCGTGGCCGGAACCAGATGGCGGTGATCAAGGCCGTGATCAATAAGGCCATGTCGCCCAGTGTCCTGACCAATTATCTCCCGCTTTTGCAGGCGGTGGAAAACGGCTTCATCACCTCGGTGCCTTACGACCTGCTGGCGACATTGGTGCGGGAACAGCTGTCGAGTAATCAGCCCTGGAATATCGTCTCCTACGCCGTCAGTGGCTATGGAGACTACCAGGTCACCTTCTCCCAAGGGGTGGAGGCGTCGGTGGTCATTCCGGACGAGTCCACGGTAGAGACCGCTAAGGAGCTTATGAAGCAGTTGCTTTCCGGCCAGGTCGTGAAGCAGCCAGAATAAACAGAAATAAAGATGGTGTGTATGGAAGGATTGAACGGGAAAGGGAAAAAGCGTTTTGACCATTGGCAGATCGTCGGCGTTGGCCTGGCGGTTTACGATGCCCTTGCGGTGAATCTCGCGTACTTCTTGGCCCTCTGGCTGCGGTATGACTGTCAGTTTTCCGCCATACCTGCGGACGGCCTCCGGTGGCTGGGCCGGTTCGCGCCCCTTTATACGCCGGTATGTCTGGCCATTTTCTGGCTGTGCCGGATGTATCGGGACCGGTGGCGGCACGCCGGGGATCGGGAGCTGTTGCAGGCGGTACTTGCCGTCTGCCTGGCCTGCGCTGCCCAGATCGTGGGCGTGTGGGCGCTGTTTGGCAGGATGCCCGCGGCCTACTATGCCGTGGGGGTGCTGCTGCAGCTTCTGGTGGTGCTGCTCCCCAGACTGCTCTACCGCCTGGTGTGGGGGATTCTCCACCCGGAGAAGACCGCCGGGGAGATTCCCGTACAGGAGCTGCTGGGTCGGGACCCGGTGAAAATGGACATGGAGGAGCTGCCCTTCCTCCGGGATAAGACCGTGCTGGTGACGGGCGCCGGCGGACTGATCGGCGGCGAGCTGTGCCGTCAAATCGCCGGCTGCGGCGTCAAAAAGCTGATCCTTTTCGACATCCGCGATGACCATATCGGCGCTCTTCAGCGGGAGCTGAAGGAGCAAGCGCCCCAGTTGGATTTGGTGCCCCTGGTGGGCTCCGTCCGGGACGACCGGCGGCTGGAGAAGGTGTTCTCCCGGTATCGCCCCCAGGTGGTGTTTCATGGAGCGGCCTACAGTGACGGGCCGGTGCTGGAGGGGAGCCCCTGGGAGGCTGTGAAGAACAACGTCCTGGGCACCCATCAGACAGCCTGGGCCGCCATGTCCTATGGCTGCCAGCGGTTTGTGCTGGTCAGCGCGGACGAAGCGGCGAAGCCTTCCAGTGTCATGGGGGCATCCAGACGGCTCGGCGAAATGATCTTGGGGGCCTTTGGCCGGATGATTCGGGAGGGCCGTTCCCAGGAGCTGACCAGACTGCGTTCGCGCCGGGCAGGGAAGGAGCTTGCGGCTCTGCCGGAGGATGTAAACACGGAATTTGTCACTGCGCGATTGGGAAATGTGCTGGAGAGCAGCGGCTCCGCGGTGGCCATGTTCCAGCGGCAGATCGCCCAGGGCGGGCCGGTGACGGTGCCCGATCCGGAGGCTGCTTGCCGCTTGATAACCGCCCAGGAGGCCGTCGGGCTGATCCTTCATACCTGCGCTAACGCCAAGGACGGGGAGATCTTCGCCCTGGACATGGGAGAGCCGGTGAAGCTCGATGCCCAGGCCCGGAAGCTGATCCAGCTCTCCGGCCACCGGCCGGATCAGGATATTTCCGTCGTCTATACCGGCCTTTGCCCGGAGGAGGAGTCCCGGGAGGAGGGAACGACGGCGGAGGAGGAACTTGAAAAGACCTCTGACAGCGGGATTTATATCTGCCGTCCCGCTCCGTTCGATGCCGCGCGGCTGCTTGCTCGGATTCCCGGGTTGATGAAGGCGGCGTATGAGGAGCGAGGCAACGCCCGGGAGCGACTGTCTCAGTTGCTGTCTGATCTCGGTCCAACGGAAGCGGAAAGCGGAGACGCCGAGGATGTCTCGGAAAAAGCGCCGACCGCTTCTGAAGCAACGCCGAAGACCTCCAAGGAAGCGGAGGCACAGCGGAATCATAAGAAGCGCCGTAGGAATCGGCACAAATCCAAGTCCCGGCAGAACGTGGAAAACATGAATAATGCGCAGTAAAGAAATCCCTGCCGGAGGCAGCGCCTCCGGCAGGGATTTTCTACTGAATTATGGGGTCGTCAGGCTCATGGCGTACCGGTGGCCCCAGGGTGTCGCCTCCACCGGGCGGAAGCCCTGGCTTTCAAAGCACCTCCGGGAGGCATGGTTCCAGGAATAGATCTCCCGAACTCCTAGGAAGTCGAATCCAAGCGAGCGCCCCAGGGCGATCAACGCGGCCGCCACGGTTTTTCCAATGCCCTTTCCCCGGTAGGCGGCTTCTCCGATCACCAGGGGCATATCCTCCCGGGAGAGGTCACGTCCCCGATTGGGCGGAAGACGTCCTGCTCCAGCAGCTCGATGTAGTAAAGCTCCCCGTGAGCATTCAGATAGCGGTACATCCGCTCCAGCTTTTCCTGGCTGTAGGGCTCCCGGATCCTGTCCACCAGATAGACGGTCTCCGGATCCCGGTACCATTCCAAAGCCTCCCGAATCACTTTCTCAAACCGCCGCAGCCTGAGAGTCGGCGTGACCGTCAAAAGCTCCGGCTGGGGAATGTTCGCGATAGGCATGGCACACTCCGTAAATTTACATAAAACTTTTAATGTGAGAAATGAGCAAATCTCCCGCTACTACCCGGTCCTCCGCAGCAAATCCGGATGAAAAGTTATCAGAGTAGAGGACTTGAGCGCTGGGAGGAAATTCCTCGTCCCCGGCCCAGAGAAGGAGCTGCATCCAATATGGCCCAATCAGCTGGAACTGGTATCCGGCGTCCCCGTGGCCGGCCGGTTCCCCTCCGGCGGCCTCCGCCGCCTTGCGGAAGGCAGGAAGCCTGGTGGCGAAGGTGAAGGCCGCCCGCGTCAGGACACGCCCGGTATAGGGCTGAATGTACAGCTCCCCCCAGGGCATTTCCCGGAAGGTCTTCCACTGCCCCAGCCAGGGCAGGTCTCGCCCCTCCAGCAGGTAGCGCAGCAGGAAGGTCTGGGCGGGCAGGGGCGGGATTTTGCCGCCGTCCAGCGGCTCCAGAGCATAGGGCTCCGGCGTCAGGGCGTAGCGCCGGCCCAGAAGGTTAACATAATACCTTTCCTCGTCCCATACCTCTTTCCCCAGCCGGGCCTGGGCATCCCTTGGATCCAGGGCGGCAAAAAGAGCGGCATAGTGGGCAAAGGGGACCTCTTCCTTGTGATTTTCGGGCATGTCAGACCTCCTGGCGGCTGTGGGGGAACAGCCGGGCGTCGGTGTGGGGCAGGAAGCAGGCCGCTACGAAGGCGTCCATATACCCCGGGTGGGTGGACAGCTCCAAATAGGTCATGTTGGCGGCCACCTGGGCCACCTTTTCCACCGCCTGATCCCCCATGACCATGGCGTAGGCCCCGGTCAGGGAGGAATTGCCGATATAGCGGAATTTTTCCAGCTCCACATCCGGGAACATTCCGATATTCACGGCGTTTTTCATATTGATGCCGGAGCCGATGCCTCCGGCCACATAGACCTTGTCGATCATCTCCACGGACATATCCACCGCCTTGAGCAGAGTATCAATGGCGGAGAAGATGGCGCCTTTGGCCCGGATAAAGTTGTCGATATCCACCTCGTTGATGGAGATCTCCCGGCCGGTCTCGCTCTGCTCCGGCTCCGCCAGGACAAATCTGCCCATGCCGTGCTGGTCCCGCCGGACCCGGCGGCCCTCCCGGACGAACAGGCCCTTGTTGTTGATAATGCCGCAGCGGAACAGCTCGGAAATGATGTCGATAATGCCGGAGCCGCAGATGCCCACAGGCTTCTGATCCTTTTCACCCACCACGGTCAATGTGGGCTCCATGGTGGCCCTGTCCAGCACGCAGGCCTCGATGGCCCCGTCGGTGGCCCGCATCCCGCAGGAGATATCGCCGCCCTCGAAGGCCGGCCCGGCGGAGCAGGCACAGGACATGAGAAAGTCCCGATTGCCGAAGACGATCTCCCCGTTGGTCCCCAGGTCGATAAAGAGGCTAAATTCGTCCTTGTCCCAGATCATGCTGGCCAGGGCCCCGGCGGTGATGTCGCCGCCCACGTAGGAACCGATGTTGGGGGCCAGGAACACCGGGGCCAGGGGATTGGCCGGCAGCTTCAGATCCCCGGCCAAGAGGCCGTCCCAGGCGAAAAAGCTGGGGATATAGGGCTCCATCCGCACGCTCTGGGCATCCACCCCCACAAACAGGTGGTTCATGGTGGTGTTTGCCCCCACGGACAGCCGCAGAATGCTCCGGGCACTGACGCCCGCCGCCTTGCACAGCCCGGCGATCAGGGGGGTCAGAGTCTCCTTCACAATGGCGTCCTGGAGCTTTTTCCGGCCTCCGGGACGGCTCTGCTCGATAATCCGGTTGATCACGTCCGCGCCATAGCGGATCTGGCCGTTGCCGGAGGAACCTTTTGCCAAAATTTTGCCGGTGTTCAGATCCGATAAGACCATGGAGACGGTGGTGGTGCCGATGTCGATGGCGCAGCCCACCAGATCCTTGTCCGAAGCGGGGCAGATGTCCATACAGCGGAACACATCGCCGAGGAAAAGCCCCTTGACGGTGACATGAAACCCCTCCTCCCGAAGGACATGGGCCAGCCGAACCATGACGCTGTAGGGAATTTCCACCCGCTCCACTTCCAGTTGGTCCTGAATGGCCCGGGTCAGCCGCTCGTTATCCGGCATGGTGTCCTCCAGAGTGGGCTCCTCCATCTCCAGCTCCAGGGCCATGCAGTCGTTGGAAAATTCCACGCCGCTGCCCCGCAGAGCCTCCTGAGCCTCCTCAAAAATGGCCACCTCCTGGGGGCTGGACAGGTCCGCCGTCTTCATCCGGGACTGGTAGGCCGAGGCGATATCCGGCACGAACACCGTCACATCCTCCACCACCTTGCTGGCGCAGGCCAGCCGCCAGCCCTCCGCGTATTCCTCATCGGAGATGTGCCGGGTGGGGAGGCTGGAAAGCTTGCCCTCCACCAGCTTGACGCGGCACTTGCCGCAGGAGCCGTTGCCGGAGCAGGGGGCGTCGATGGCCACATTGGCCCGGCGGGCCAGCTCCAGCAGGTTATCTCCGGCGTTGCATTCTACCTGAACGGGGCTTGCGCCCTCAATTTGAAAAATGACTCTCATCGCATTCGTCCTCTATGGAAATGGCGCGGCGGGATCGCCGCCGCGCCATCGGTGATAGGAGATTGAACCTTACATCAGGGGCTCCATGGCCAGCACCGGGTGATTCTTCTCGGTGAGCCAGTTCAGCAGCTCCTCGCAGTCGGTGGTCACGGTCTCGTCAGCCACCATGTCGGTGAAGTTTTCAATGCCGTACATCTCGTAGGCGGTCTTGTTCAGCCGCTCTGCCACATCGTCCTTCAGCTCTTTGGGCATCCAGACGATCCGCTCGATGCCGCCCTCGGCGGCGATGAACTTCTTGGAGGAGATGAAGTGACGGCCATGGCCCATATAGCCGGGGGTCTGAACGCCGCCGCCGGTGCAGGAGGCCAGCTCGCCGAAGGACATACCGGCGGGGGTCATGCCCTTGTACTCCCGGTTGACCACGATGAAGCCGTTGCTCATGGGCTCAATGCCGCAGATGCACTCGAAGCAGCCACAGCTGGTCATGGGATCCTCCAGGATGGAGTAGAGGGTGACGTTCTCCACCGCGCCGTGGGTGGCCTCAGCTACCGCCTTGTTGACGGTTTCATACCGGCCGGTGCGCTCATCGATGCAGCCCTCCTTGAAAATGGGCTGGCAGGGACCGTTGGGATTCAGCTCGTTGGTGGCCTTGGCGTCCAGCCAGGACACGGCGCCGCACAGGCCCAGCCGCTCGGGGGTGACCACGCAGCAGTGGGCGGGGGCGAAGGACTGGCAGAGGATGCAGGTGTAGTACCGGTCCACGGACTCGTCGGTCATGGAGGCCAGGCGGTCGTCCCGGGCGTTGTACCGCGGCATGGCGACCTGATCCCGGAACTCGGCGGCCTTGACGGGGTCGGTAATCAGGGTGACCTGGCACTTGTCCACCACGGCGTCGAACTCGTTCATGATCATGACGTAGAGCACCTCGGCAAAGTCCTTCAGCCGCAGGCCCTTGTCGTAGGCGTCGTTGGACACCCGGATCCGGACCTGGTTCCGCTGGCCGGTGTGCATCACGCCCTCCATATAGTTGAACCAGGCGTGGAACTTCCGCTCAATGACGGATTCAAAGTCGGTCTGCATCTTGCTGCCGGCCACCTCCACGAAGGTCGCCAGGGCGAAGTCCTTCCGGCCGCAGTCGATGTCGTCGCCGATGATGGTGATCTTGTGATCCTCCACTTCGCTCATGTCCCGCATCAGGACCAGCTCGGCGGTGGGGTTCTTGCCGGAGTAGAACTCCAGCTTCATGTCGGCCTTCCGGATGATCTCGCCCTCGAAGGCGGCGGCGAAGGCCACGGGAATAGGCAGCTCGGTGGTCTTGATCTTGATGTTCCGCAGCTCCAGGGAGCGCTTCACCGTCTCCTCGTGATCGGTGACGGATTCCAGCGCGCCGGGAACCTGATTCTCGCCCAGATCGATGTCCACCACCACGGGGAAGCCCAGGGCGATGGCGCCGGCGCCGGCGGAGACCACCACGGCGTCAATGGCGCCGAAGGTGTTGACAAACGCGGGGACCCGCTCCTTGGTGTAGGTCAGCAGACCGCCCAGGTCGCCGGGAGTCACGTTGCCGAAGATCAGCGCCGCACGGATGGCTACGGTGACCACGTGGATCACGGAGGTGACGTCGTGGCCCAGGGGAATGACCCGGAGCTCCAGGCCCATCTTCACGCCGCCTTCCATGCACTGCTCGATGACGTCGCCCACCAGGAAGGTCATGATGCCCTTGCTCTGATAGCCCTTGACCACCTTCACCACATCCTCGGGGTTCTCGGCCTTGCCCAGCACCACGGCCACGCCGGGGATATCGCCGGTGACCAGGGGCACGCCCAGGGAGCGGATAATGGGATCGGGCACGAAGCCGATGCCGGAGTCATTGGCGTAGGGCTCGGGGTTGTCCACCCACTTCAGACCCTCCAGGATCTCGGCGCCCACGGCGGTAGCAAGGCCGGCGTTCAGGGCCTGACCCAGATCCTCCTGATTGGTGATCAGGCTTTTCAGCACGCCTACGCAGGCGGGCAGGTCGCCCAGGGTCTTGACCTTGACGCCGGTGGCCGCATAGATCGTGGGGAAGAAATACGCGGTGTCGGGGAAGGCAATCTCCTTACCGGGGCCATACTTGGCAATGGCGTCGTTGACAGCGCCCTCGGTCAGGCCGGCAACGGCATTGGAGCCGCCGTAGATCAAATCGGTTAATACACTCATAACAATTCCTCCCATTCAAAATTAGTGATCCTGTTGCGTTTATATCAGGCCGGTTGGCCGAATATACCATTTCAAATCCAGTTGGGAACGGGGAGGCCGGGAGGGAGGCTCCCTCCCGGCCGGAAAAGCGCAGGGGTATTACAGCTCCACATAGGAATCGGAGTACAGAACGTGATTCTTAATAATGTCGCAGGTCTTGACGGTTTCCATCAGCCGCTGGTCGCAGGGGTTGACGATGGCGGAGGTCAGGCCCTGCATCATGGCCATGGCGACCATGGTGGCGTCCATGATGGGCCGCAGGTTCTTGGGCGCGCCGTTGGAGTTGTTGGACAGACCGCCGGTGGACTTGAGTCCTTCGTCGGAGAAGAGCTTGATGGCGTTCAGCACGTCCATCTGCTTGTCCTGCATGCCCTTGACCACCAGGAACAGGGGGTCAAACCACAGATCCGTGGCCTCCATGCCCAGGGACAGGCCCCGCTCCAGCATGTTGTGGCAGTGACGCATCCGTTCCTCGTTATCCTTGGCGATGCCGTCGGCGGAGCAGAGGGCGATGACGATGGCGTCATTGGCGGCGGCCAGATCGATGTTGGAGATCCGGGAGCCGGCGTCGGCGGAGTTGACGATGGGCTTGCCGTTGGTCCGGTTGTAGACCTTGATGCCGGCCTCGATGGCCTTCTTGTTGGCGGTGTCCAGGGCCAGGGGCACGTTGTTGAAGTTCTGCTGCAACAGCTGCACGGCCCACATCATCCGCTCCGGGCCGTCCTTTTCGGCAGGTCCGATGTTCACGTCCAGATAGGTGGCGCCGGCGGCGATCTGCTCGGCGGCCCGCTTCAGGATGGGGCCGGGATCCCGCTCGTCCATAGCCTTCCGGATGGAGGGGCTGATGCAGTGGATCCGCTCGCCAATGGTGACGAAGGTCTGGGCGTCGGGATTGTGGCCCTTGTAGACCACACCGGTGTCCACCACTTCGATCTTGGGCACCTTCTCCAGCAGCTCCTCGAAGGTCAGCTCCTTTGCCTCCTGGGCGGGGGCGGCGGCAGCGGCCTTGGCGGCGGCTTCGGCCTGGGCGGCCTTGGCGGCGGCCTCGTACTCCTTGTCCTTCATATACTTGGGCAGCTGGACAGCCTCGGTGGGTCCGACGACCACGTTCCAGCCCGGCAGCTTCTCCTGGATTTCGCCCTTCATCACGGCCACCTTGCCGGGGATGATCAGGGTGCGGGACTTGATCTTGTTCTCAATGTCGTTCTCGTCGAAGAACTTCTTGATGGAGGAGGAGGAGAACTTGCCGGCGGCCCAGGCGGTCAGCACGGACATACCGGAGGCGTCGGTGATCAGCAGGTTCACGGGGCAGTTGCTCCGCTCCAGCTCGCCGGACACCAGGAAGTAGGTCAGGGCGAAGTCCACGGTCAGGGCGCAGGGGCTGTTCTCGTCGGCGCCGTTCAGCGGATAGATCTTGCTCTCCACCTTCATAGGCTTCTGAGGATCGGTGAAGATGTTCTGCCGCAGGCCGTACAGGGGCAGGGCCTGGGCGTAGGTCATGGTGTCCATGACGATGATGGAGCCGTACTTCTCCGTGAACATGGCGGCGTAGGCGGTTTGCAGCCGGGCATTACCCTTGGCGAACCGGGTCAGGTTGACGATGGAGGGATAGCCGAAGGACCGGTCCCCGTCCTTCAGGGCGGTGCGGCGGACCAGAACGGCGTTGGCCAGGGTCTCCTTGGCGGTCTTGCCGGTGACGTCCAGCACCAGGTTCTTGTTGCCGGCGGCCTCCAGCTTCTTCACGGTGTCATATAGATCGGACAGATTCTCCGCCCACACCCCCAGGGTGACTCCGGCGGCGGTGGCGAGGCTGCTCATGGCCGCGTAATTTTCGGGGGTGGCCCCGTCCAGAATGGGCTTGCCGGCCTTGCAGACCTCCAGAGCGGCCTTGGCGCACGCCTCGTCCCAGCACTCCAGGATCAGGGTTCGGCCGGTAGCGGCGGCCTTCTTCACCAGCTCCGCGTAGGCGGCGGGATCATTGCCTTTGTTGGCGCAGAACACCATTTCTACATACATCCGCTCGCCGATGCGCTCATAGTCCACCACCTTCATGGCTTCCAGGGCGGCGTCTACCGCCTCGGGGGCCATGCCGGTGTCCACGGACACGGCGTACAGGTTCTTGGAGACCAGGGTCTTCTCATGCCGGAACAGGACGGTCTCGCCGCCCAGCTTCAGACCGTCGCCCACGGTGATGGTCTTCATGGGAGGCGCGGTGGCCTCGGACAGCTGAGCCATGGCCTCGGGGGAGAAGTAGGGACACTTTTCGATTTTGACCGCGCCCTGGGCGACCTTCATGCAGAAGGCCATACAGGTGGGGCTGCCGCACTCCTTGCAGTTTTTCTTGGGAGACAGCTTAAAGATATCCAGACCTTTTAATGCCATTGTGTGTTCCTCCTTCTCAGACCAGCTCGGTGATGAACTGGCGGATGGTCGCTACGGCGGCGGGATGACGCATGATCACCGCGTCGGCGCCGCCGGTCAGATTGGCGGCGGCAGTGGCAACCTCCATGTCGATGGCCCGCTCCTCCTGGGAGCCCCACTCGGGGGCGTCCTCCTCGGTGGCGACGGATTCCTTCACGCTCCAGGTGTCCGGGGACACGGGGGCCACGATGGGCATTTGTAGATCGGCGTCGGACTGGGCCAGGGCGGCGGTACGCACCCGGTCCAGGGTGGAGGCCACATACTCATAGCCGTAGCCCACTGCGGCGGTGCCCACGTTCATCACGATGGAGCCGGAGGGCACGGTCAGACCCTTGAGCATGATGTTGAGCTGCTTGGCCAGGTTGATGTCGTCGGCGGTCTCCGCGCCCACCTTTTGGCCATAGGCCAGGGCCACGGAAGCGCCCACGGTCTTGTAGTCCTCGGACCGAGCGGAGAGGACCAGAATGTTCTTCCCCTGGAGGGCCTCGGCGATCTTGCTGAACAGCTCGCCGTCCTTTTCGATGTTCTTGCAGCCCATGACGGCGATGGGCTTGCTGACGGCCTCGGCCACGGCCTTGGCGTCGGCGACGCATTCCTCCACAGAGCGGTTGGCCCCGTTGGGATCGGCGGACTCGAAGTGCAGGCAGATGAAATCCGCGCCGGGCATGGTTTCCGCCTTCTTGGCGTAGTCGGCCATGGTGACGCAGCCTTCATAGAAGGCCCGGATCTCCGGCGCGGTCCATTCGCCGGCCAGATCGGAGACCTCCACGCCGATCTTCGGCGCGTGCTCGATGGGCGCGTCGAAGGTGTAGAAGGGCAGCACGTTCTGGCCGCCGATGATGATTGCCTGGTCACCGGTGCCCAGAGTCACGGCGTTGATTTTGCCGTTATAGGGCTGCGTCTTGGGTGTGAAAGACATAGTGAATGTTCCCCCTTAAACTATATGCTTTTATGGATTACAGAGTCAGATGCCCAGCCGGGCCATGATGTCCCGCAGGGCGGTTTTTACCGGGTCGCTGTCCGGCAGCTTGGCGGTTGGTTCCCCGTCGCAGTCGCAGCGGTACACCGCCTCGTCATGGGGCAGTACCCCGAACAGCGTCAGACCGTGCTTTTCGATCTCGGCCTTCACGCCCTCGTCCAGGACGCCCCCCGGCGCCCGGTTGACGATCAGGCCCATCTGTCCGGGCTTCAGGCCCAGATCCTCGATCATTTCCGCCAGCCGGGCCACCGCCTGGATACCCCGGCGGGAGCAGTCGGAGATCAGCAGCATGGTGTCCACATGGGGGAGGGTCCCCCGGGCCACATGCTCCAGCCCCGCCTCGTTGTCCATCACCAGGTAGCGGTAGTTTTTGGCGTACTTGTCGATCTGGGTCTTCAGGACTCCGTTGACGTAGCAGTAGCAGCCCTTGCCCTGGGTCCGGCCCATGACCAGCATATCGAAGTCGTCCTCCTCGATGAGGGCGCTGTTGAACCGGAACTCGGCGTAGTCGGCCTTGGTCATGCCTGCCGGGATGGCGTCTCCCCGCAGCTCGGCCTGGGCCATTTCCTCCCGAATATCCCCCAGGCTGGTCTCCACCTCCACCCCCAGCACCTCGTTGAGGTTGCTGTTGGCGTCGGCGTCCACCACCAGCACCGGCCCGGCCTTCTTTTTACAAAGGTAGTCGATAATCATGCCGCAGGTGGTGGTTTTTCCCACGCCGCCCTTCCCGGCTACGGCGATGGTATGGGGTGTGCCCATTGCAAAGTCTCCTTTTTAATATCAGATGAGATCCACGATGCCGGAATTTTCCACGATGTAGGCCACGTCCTCGTACTTATTCAGGGCGTACAGGTGGATACCGGCGATGTCGCAGGCCCGGTACTGATCGATCAGCTCGATGGTGTACTCCAGACCGGCCTTCCGGAAGTCGGCCTTCTTCTGCTCGGCGTAGGCGTCGAAGGGCGCGGGATCGTAGGGGTTGGGGAAGATCCAGTACTTGGAGATGATCTCGCACAGCTTCCGATCCATGACGCAGGCGTTCCGGCTCAGAGCGTTGGTCAGGGTGCCGGAGATGGTGGTGATGGGCATGATGCCCACATCGATGGGCAGGGTAATCCCGGCGGCCCGGACGGCGTCCAGCCAGTACCGGAACTGATCCATATCCCAGCACAGCTGGCTGATGACATAGTCTGCCCCGTTATCCTGCTTCTGCTTCAGGAAGGAGATGTCGCTCTCCAGGCTGCGGCACTGAACATGGCCCTCGGGAGAGCCGGCCACGGCGATGGTGAACTTGTCCCCAAACTCCTGGCGGATGAACTTGACCAGCTCGGTGGCGTAGTGCAGGTCGCCGTTGGTGCCGGTCCAGCCGAAGGGCAGGTCGCCCCGGAGGGCCAGGATGTGGTCGATGCCATTGTCCAGATAGGTCTGGAGTTTCTGGCGGATGTCGTCCTTGGTGTTGCCGATGCAGGTGAAGTGGGTCACGGGGACGCACTTGCCATCGGCCTTAATCTTTTTCAGAACTTCCAGATTCTTGCCCACGTTGGTGCCGCCGGCGCCGTAGGTGCAGGAAATGTAGTCCGGGTTCATGGTGTAGAGCTTGTCCAGCACGCCGCCCTCGCCGCAGAGCTTTTCCATGCCCACGTCGGTTTTGGGGGGGAACACCTCAAAAGAGAAGGTGCTGCGCTGATTCATCAATTCGGCTACGTTCATTTGTTTGTTTACCTCCTATAAATCCCAGGATTGCCGATGCGGGATTTGGGCAATTTTGCCCATACCGATACAATGTTATCGTATCACATTCAGCCGGGAAATTCAACCGGTAATTTGGAGAAAATCCGTAATTTTACGAAAATCAGCTGTTCCGCCAGGTGCTTCCGGAGAACAGCACCAAGATGGGGAAGATCTCCAGCCGCCCCGCCAGCATGTCCAGGATCAGCACCAGCTTGGACACCAGGCCGTAGGCGCCGTAGTTGCAGGTGGGGCCCACGGCGTCCAGGCCGGGACCAATGTTGTTGAAGCAGGCCAGCACGGCGGACAGATTGGTTTCGATGGAAAATCCGTCCAGGGACAATGCGATGAAGCTGCCCAGCAGGATGATCACATAGGCCGCCAGGTAGGCGGCGGTATTGTCCAGCACGGTCTCATTTACCACCCGGCTGTTGGTGCGGACCACTTGAACCTTCCGGGGGTGGAGCACCTGGTGGATGTTCCGCCGCAGACTCTTGAGCAGCAGCAGGACCCGGGCGCATTTCAGCCCGCCGCCGGTACTGCCGGCGCAGGCGCCAACGATCATCAGCATCAGCAGGATGGATTTGGAGAAGCTGGGCCACAGATCGAAGTCCGTGGTGGCAAAGCCCGTGGTGGTCATGATGCTGGACACCTGGAAGGCGGCGTGGCGGAAAATGTCGGCGACGGAGCCGTAGAGCCCCCGGATATTCCAGGCTACCAGCAGCGTGCTGCCCAGAAAGATCCCCAGGTAGAGCCGCAGCTCCTCGTCTTTCAATACGCTGGAAAATTTCCGCATCAGCAAAAGATAGTAGCAGCTGAAATTGACGCCGAAGAGCAGCATGAACACGGTGCATACATTTTGAAGATAGGGCGAGTAGCTGGCAATGGAGTCGTTCCGCACGGCGAAGCCGCCGGTGCCGGCGGTGCCGAAGGCGACGCACACCGCGTCAAACAGGGGCATCCCCCCCCGCCAGGAGGAACAGAATGTCCAGCACCGTCAGGGCGATATAGATCAGATACAGAATCATGGCGGTGGTGCGCATTTTGGGCACCAGTTTTCCCACGTCCGGCCCCGGGCTCTCCGCCCGCAGCAGATGCATGGTAAAGCCGCTGCCCTTGCCGCCTGCCGGGGCCACCGCCAGGAGGAACACCAGCACGCCCATGCCGCCCAGCCAGTGGCTGAAGCTGCGCCAGTAGAGGAGTCCCCGGGAGATGGTCTCCACCTCCGGCAAAATGGAAGCGCCGGTGGTGGTGAAGCCGGAGACGATTTCAAAAAGGGCGTCGATAAACCGGGGGATTTCTCCGGAAAACCGGAAGGGCAGGGCCCCTAATAGACTCAGCGTGATCCAGCCCGCGCTGACGCAGACCAGCCCTTCCTTCGCCCCGAAGGGCCCGGGGGCCTTGCGGCAGGAGGTGAAAAGAATCAGACACACGATCCCCATTACCGTCAGAGAGATCAGGAAGCCTCGAACCGCGTCCCACTCGCCCAGGCACAGGCTGATGGCCAGCGCCGGTAGGAGGAACACCGCTTCCACCGCCACGATCTGCGCGAGAAACCTGCCCATCATCTTATAATTCATGGCAAAACCTCACGCGAAAATATCGTTGAACTGCCGCAGGACGCCCTGCCCGCTGGTGACCACCACCACGGTGTCCCCCTTGCGGAAAACGGAGTCGCCGTTGGGAATGGTGGCCTTGGCGCCATGGGTGATGCTGGTCACCAGCACATTTGCCTTGAGCCGCAGATTTTTCAGGGGCTCGCCGCAGTGGAGGGCGCCCTCGTCCAGCTGGAATTCCACCGCCTCTGCCTGCCCGTCGGCAATGGTGTGGACGGACACCGCGGCCCCGGTCTGGTTCTGCATGGCCCGGACATAGCGGACGATGTTGTTGCTGCACAGCTCCCGGGGACAGATGACGCTACCCAGATTCAGAGAGTCCGCCAGCTGGCAGTTTTCCATCCGGCCCAGCTTGGTGATGATCTGGGGTACCCCCCGGGAGGCCCCGTAGAGGGAGATGATCATATTCATTTCATCGATGCCCGTCAGAGTCACCAAGGCGTCGCAGGAGCCCAGGCCCTCGGCCTCCAGCTGCTCCTGGCTGCTGCAGTCCCCCTGAATGACGGAGGCGTTGGGCAGCAGCGCGGCCAGCTCCAGGCACCGCTGGGGATTCTGCTCGATGATCTGCACGGCGATGCCGTCCCGCTCCAGCAGCTCCGTCAGATAGTAGCTCACCCGTCCGCCGCCGCAGAGGATCACCCGCCGGACCCGCCGGGTGATGATGCCCAGATTTTTTAAAAGCGTGGTCAGATTGGCTGTGGGGGCGGTGACGAAGATCCGGTCTCCTTCCCGGAGGATAAAGTTGCCGTTGGGCACCATGGCGGTGCCGCTGCGCAGCACTGCGCAGACCAGCACCCGGGTCTTGATGATGCTATGGAGCATTTCGCTCAGGGAGATGTTGCACAGCTTGCTCTTGCCGTCCACCCGTACCTCTACGATTTCGGCCCGTCCTTTGGCGAAGGTGTCCCGCCGCAGGAAGCCCGGGTACTTGAGGAGCCGTTCGATCTCCACGGCCGCCTGCCGCTCGGGGTTGACGGCGAGGGACAGGGCGAAGGTCTCCCGCATTTCAAAGATCTGGTCGGTGTACTCCGGATTTCGGATCCGGGCGATGGTGTGTAATTTGGGGTTGAGGCTGTGGGCGGTGAGGCAGCAGAGCATATTCACCTCATCCATGTTGGTGGCGGCGATCAGCAGCTCCGCTTTCTCCACCCCCGCCTGCCGTAAGATCGGGGCGGAGGCGCAGTTGCCCTCCACGCCCATCACATCGTACTGCTCCACCGTGTCGCCAAGGCGCTTGCTGTCCAGATCGATCAGGGTCAAGTCGTGACCCTCTGCGGAGAGCTGCCGCGTCAGGGTCAGGCCCACTTTGCCGTTGCCGGCAATGATGATGTTCATAGCGTCCTCCGGTTCCGTTAAAAATGTCTATCAATTATTATAACAAAGAGTTCGGCAAATGACAATGCCCGGCGGGAAAAAAATCCCTTCGCCGAATTTCCCTAGCATCAGACAAGCTCCCCGTTCTATAATCCCTCCAGAGACAGGACAAAGGGGTTGGAAAGGGTGTTTCAGGGAGGAAAATGGACGATTTGGACCTTTCGGCGGCTGCTGCTGACGCTGGGGATGGTCTCCGGAGTGCTGTGCGCCCTGATTTTGCGGGGAAACGTGCTGGCGGCTCTGGCCCCGCCGCTGGAGACAGTCCCGGCGGCGGCGACCCTGGCACCTACGGTGCCGAAAAGCACGCTGCGGCCCACCAACTTGTGGCTGCCGTACCCCATTTCGGAGACCAGTGTGGTGGCCTACCGGATGGCGGAGTATGAAGGGCCCTTTATGGAGGACGGCACCTACCGGGAGGTGACCAAATGCGCCGCCCTGCTGGTGCGCAACGACAGCGACCGGGTGGTGGAGACAGGAGAGGTGATCCTGGAGCGGGGCGGACTGCTGCTGCGCTTCCCCTTTACCATGCTGCCCCCGGGCGGGCTGGTGATGGTGTTGGAGAGGGAGGGGAAGTACTGCCCCGAGCGGGATTTTTCCGCCTGCTACGGCTGGGGAGAGCTGCTGCGGGAGGAACCCTTGGCGTCCCAGGCGCTGGAGATCACCCCCCAGGGCATGGGAAGCATCGCCGTTACCAACCGCGCCAAAAGCCGGATCGGTCCGGCGGCGCTGTTTTACAAAAGCTATGACAAGGAAAGCGGCATCTACATAGGGGGCAAGACCTATTGTGTGGAGATCCCCGCCCTGGCCCCCGGGGAGACGGTGACGGTGTATCCGGAGCATTACGCCGACGGCTACAGCCGGATCTACCTGATATTGCCGCTTTCATGAGCCCTCTTTACCCCATCTGTCCTGCCGCCGATCCCCGCCCGGGAAACTGGGCGGGGATCCTTACTGCCCGTGAAATGTTCATAATTTTTGACTATTCTTTTTCCGCACGGTGTGCTATAATAGGCCCGATATGGAAAAAATGAAAAAATAACTTTAAATTTGGGAGGAATACCGATATGGGATTGATCACGAAGCTGTTTGGCACCCGCTCCCAGCGGGAGATCAAGCGGATTCAGCCCACTGTGAATAAAATTCTGGCTCTGGAGGATGCCTACCGGGCCTTATCGGAGGAGGAGCTGAAGGGTAAGACCGCCGAGTTTAAGGAGCGCCTGGCCCAGGGGGAGACTCTGGACGACCTGCTCCCTGAGGCTTTCGCCGCCGTGCGGGAGGCGGCGGACCGGGTGCTGGGAATGCGGCCCTATCCCGTGCAGCTTATCGGCGGCGTGGTGCTCCATCAGGGCCGGATCGCCGAGATGAAGACCGGCGAGGGCAAGACCCTAGTGGCCATTCTGCCTTGCTACCTCAACGCCCTGACCGGCAGGGGCGTCCATGTGGTCACCGTCAACGAGTACCTGGCCAAGCGGGACGCCGACTGGATGGGCAAGGTCTACCGCTACATGGGCCTGACGGTGGGACTGATCATCCCCGGCATGACCTCGGCGGAGCGCCGGGTGTCCTATGCCGCGGACATCACCTACTGCACCAACAACGAGCTGGGCTTCGACTACCTCCGGGACAACATGGCCATCTATAAGAGCGAGCAGGTCCAGCGGGGTCACGCCTTCGCCATCGTGGACGAGGTGGACTCCATCCTCATCGACGAGGCCCGAACTCCTTTGATCATCTCCGGCCAGGGGGAGGATTCCTCGAAGCTGTACCAGATGGCGGATCAATTCGTCTCCGGCCTGCGGAAGAAGGTCTTTGCCAAGACCGATGAAAAAGAGGTTCAGGACAATTACGACTGCGACTATTTTGTGGACGAGAAGTCCCGCACCGTCTCCCTCACTGCCGAGGGCATCGCCAAGGCGGAGCGGTATTTCGGCGTGGAGAACCTGGCGGACGCGGCCAACGCGACGTTGTCCCACCACATCAACCAGGCCATGAAGGCCCGGGGCCTGATGAAGAAGGACATCGACTATGTGGTGAAGGATGGCCAGATCATCATCGTGGACGAGTTCACCGGCCGGTTGATGTACGGCCGGCGGTACAACGAGGGCCTTCACCAGGCCATCGAGGCCAAGGAGGGGGTCACCGTGGCGGGGGAGAGCAAAACCCTGGCCACTATTACCTTCCAGAATTTCTTCCGCCTCTACGACAAGCTCTCCGGTATGACCGGTACAGCCCTGACCGAGGAGGAGGAATTTGCCGCCATCTACAATCTGGATGTGGTGGAGATCCCCACCAACCGGCCTGTGATCCGGCAGGACCACTCCGACGTGGTCTACAAGACCGAGGCCGGAAAATTCCGTGCCATCATCCAGCAGGTGAAGGAATGCCACGAAAAGGGCCAGCCGGTGCTGGTGGGCACCGTGTCCATTGAAAAAAGCGAGCTTTTAAGCAAGCTCCTGAAGCGGGAGGGCATCCCTCACAACGTCCTGAACGCCAAGTACCATGAGCTGGAGGCCCAGATCGTGGCCCAGGCCGGTAAATTCGGAGCCGTCACCATCGCCACCAACATGGCCGGCCGTGGTACGGATATCATGCTGGGGGGCAACGCTGAATACCTTGCCATGAGCGAGCTGCGGCGGCAGGAGCTGCCGGAGGAGCTGCTCCAGGAGGCCAACTCCTACGCCGAGACCGACGACGCGGACATCCTCACCGTTCGGAAGCGGTATGAAATGCTCCTGGCCTCCTACAAGACCGAGACCGGGAAGGAGGCCGAGGAGGTCAAGGCCGCCGGAGGCCTGTTCATCATCGGCACCGAGCGCCACGAGTCCCGCCGGATCGACAATCAGCTCCGGGGCCGTTCCGGCCGTCAGGGGGACCCCGGCGAAAGCCGGTTCTACCTGAGCCTGGAGGACGACCTGATGCGCCTCTTCTCCTCCGACCGGGTCATGGGGATGATGGACAGCTTGGGCATTGACGAGGATACGCCTATCGACGCCAAGATCCTCTCCGGCGCTGTGGAAAACGCCCAGAAGAGCGTGGAGAGCCGAAATTTCCGGGCCCGGAAGAACGTGCTGGAATACGACGACGTGATGAACGTCCAGCGGGAGGTCATCTACGCCCAGCGGGAAAAGGTGCTAAGCGGGGAGGACCTGCGGGAAAGCATTTTGTCCATGCTCCGGGAGGTGGTGGAAAGCACTGTCTCCACCGTTCTCAGCGACCGGGGCGGCGTTGTGGACGAGGAAGGGCTTTCCATGGTCCTGTCCCATTTCGAGGGGATCTACTTTGCCAAGGGGGCCTGTCCCTACCGGGAGAAGCGCACCGCCCAGGACCTTACTCAGGAGCTCTACGATCTGGCCCTGGAAACCTATGAGAAAAAGGAGACCGCCTACACCCCCGCCGTGATGCGGGAGCTGGAGCGGGTGGTCATGCTCCGGGTGGTGGACGAATACTGGATGGACAACATCGACGCCATGGACGATCTGAAGCAGGGCATCGGCCTCCGGGCCTACGGCCAGCACGATCCCGTGGTCGCCTATAAAGAAGAGGGCTACGAGATGTTCCAGGCCATGATCGCCGCCATTCGGGAGGAGACTGTGCGCCGGATGTTCCTGGTCCAGCTCCGGCCAACCCAGGAGGTCAAGCGGGAGAAGGTCGCCAAGGAGACCTCTACCTCCGGCACCTCCGACGGGACCGTGAAGAAACAGCCCGTCCGCAAGGCCAAGAAGGTGGGCCCCAACGACCCCTGCCCCTGCGGAAGCGGAAAAAAGTATAAAAAGTGCTGCCGGGAGAAGGACATCGCGGCGGGACTGGACCGGTGACGGCCATGGGCTTCACGCGGCGCCAGGAAGGGGCCCTGGTCTACTTCACTGGGGACAACATCTCCGTTCCCCATGCCTTTACCACCCGCTTGGGCGGCGTCAGCCGGGACCATCTGGCGGCGCTGAACCTGGGCTTTCACCGGGGAGACGACCCGCAGCGGGTGCTGGAAAACTACCGGATCCTCTGCGCCGCCCTGGGTACCGCGCCTGAACAGGTCGCGGCTGCCCATCAGATCCACTCGGACATCGTCCTGCCCGTGGGGCCGGCGGAGCTGGGGGCGGGGGTGACCGGCCCCAGACTTCCGGAATGCGACGCCCTGGTGACCGCCACCCCCGGCGCGGCGCTGGTGGTCTTTACTGCCGACTGCACCCCCATTTTGCTGTGGGACCCGGTGACCGGGGCGGTGGGCGCGGCCCATGCCGGCTGGCGGGGCACCGCTCAGGATATCGGGGGTAAGACCGTGGAGGCCATGGCGCGGCTTTTTGGCTGCCGCCGGGAGAATATCCGGGCCGCCGTCGGCCCCAATATCGGCCCGTGCTGCTTTGAGACCGGGCCGGAGGTGCCCCAGGCCATGGTCGCGCAGCTGGGACCCACGGCGGAGGAGGACATCCGCCCGGTGGGCGAGAAATATTATGTAAACTTAAAGGCCCTCAACGCCAAACTCCTCCGCCGCGCGGGGGTGGAGAACCTGGAGGTCAGCTCCCTGTGTACCGCATGCCGGACGGATCTGTTCTGGTCGGCCCGGCGGATGGGGGATGCCCGTGGTTCCCAGGGGGCCATGATTCGCTGTATGGGAGGAATCCAATGAAGCGGTGTCTTTCCCTTTTGATGGCTTTGTGTCTGCTGCTCACCGGCTGCGCGGTAGGGGGGCGGACCTATGTGCCCCATGGCGGGGGACTGGCCCGGGAGGAGGGGGACACCTCTCCCACCAGCGAGCCGACCCTTGGGGGAGAGGAGCAGTCCTTTTC
>CANQQI010000013.1 GCA_947625945.1 uncultured Oscillospiraceae bacterium | reverse complement strand
CGCTGGGGCTGGCGGCGTCGATCTACTACGGCGTCAACGGCTCCTGGCTGCCCAAGGAGAACAACGTCCAATATAAGGACAATTACACCGTCCAGGCGGACCAGCTGAAAGCCGCCGCCGATAAGACGGTGGCGTCCATTGGAGAGCAGAAGCTGACCAACGGGCTGCTGAACATCTACTACTGGACCCAGGTCTATGATTTTCTCGGTACCACCTATGCCGCCTATCTGGTGGACTACACCCAGCCTCTGGAGTATCAGATCACCGGGGACGGTGCCACCTACCAGCAGTATTTCCTGGACGTGGCCCTGGACACCTGGCACCGGTACCAGGCCCTGGCCTTCCAGGCCGAGGCGGAAGGGGTGGAAATGGATCCGGCGCTGCAAACGGCCTTGGAGGAGCTGCCCCAGAATCTGGAGGAGCAGGCTGCTTCCTATGGCTTTGCCGGTGTCCAAGAGATGTTGGATGCCTACCTGTTCCCCGGATGCAGCCTGGATGACTACCTGGCCTATATGGGGCTGTCCTATCAGGCTTACTACTACCTGAATACCCTTTATGAAGACCTGGCTCCCACCCATGAGGAGGTAGACGCCTACTTCACTGAAAATGCCGACACCTACGCCTCCCAGGGCATCACCAAGGAGGCCGGGAACATCGTGGACGTGCGCCACATTCTCATCATGCCCCAGGGCGGCACCACCGACGATACCGGCAGCACGACCTACTCCGAGGAGGAGTGGGAAGCCTGCCGGCAGGAGGCTCAGGCGCTTTACGATCAGTGGCTTGCCGGGGAGGCCACGGAGGAAGCCTTCGCCCAGCTGGCGGCAGAGCACTCCGCGGACAGCTCCGCCGCCAACGGCGGCCTGATCACCGACATCACCCAGGGCCGCATGGTCCAGACCTTCAACGACTGGTGCTTCGATCCGGCCCGGGAATACGGGGACCACGGCCTGATCAGAAGCGAATACGGCTACCACATCATGTACTTCGTAGGTGGGCAGGAGATCTGGTACCGCTACGCCGAGAGCGACATCATCGCGGACGCCATCAACAAGGTCGTGGAGGATGCCATCGCCGCCTTCCCCATGAAGGTCAAGTACCGGGATATCGTGCTGTCCTACGTCAATCTGGCAGGCGAATAAAAGAAAGGGGCGCTTCCCGCATGGGAAGCGCCCTTCATTTTTTTGGGCCGCCCGGAGAGGGCGGCCCGCTGTTTATTTCTTCGTAAAGGAGACGCCCGCGACCTTGGGTCCGGCGTTGGCCGCCACGGCGGCGCCGATCTGGAAATAGTTGGTAGGACCATAGCCCACCCGGGCCACCATGGCCTTCTCCATCTCGTCCCGGCAGGTCTCGTCGCAGCCGTAGATTACCTCGTAGGGGGAGCCGGGAGCCATGTCCTCCACGCTCAGATTCGCCAGGCGCTCGATCAGGTGCTTCTCCCCTCGGCACTTGGCGGCGGTGGTGATCCCCTGATCAAAGATCCGCATCACGGGCTTGAGCCCCAGCTTGTCCCCCAAGAAGGCGGCGGCTGTGGGGATCCGGCCCGAACGGGCGGCGTATTTCAGCACGTAAATGCCAAAGTAGATCTCCCGGCGGGGAAGAATATCCCGCAGATAAGTCACGATCTCCTGGGCGGAGGCCCCCCGATCCCGGAGCTTTGCCGCCTCGATCACCGGGCCGCCGTAGATGCCGTTGTAGCCCATGCCGTCGATGCAGTGGATGTTCATCCCGCGCTCCGGATGCTCCTGGCGGAACTGCTCCGCCGCCAGGCAGGCGTTTTCATAGGTGGAGGATCCCTTGGAGTTGATCAGCACCAGGATCAGGTCCTCCGTGCCGTTCTCGGCCTCCCTGAGGTAGATCTCCTGAAACTGGAACGGTGTGATCTGGGAGGTGGAGGGAAGCTCTGGGATCTGGTCCATCAGGCGGTAAAACTGCTCGTTGTCCAGGTCCACCCGGCTCAGGTAGTTTTTACCCCCCAGGGTCACCTGGAAAGGCAGCACGGAAATTCCATACTTCTTCTCATCCGCCACGGAAATGTCGCTGGCAGAGTCGGTCATGACGCGAATTTGGCTCATAGCTAGGCCCCTTTGATTTTTCTGTGATAAACGTATTATATCAGAGAAAAATTAACCAGTCAACAAACTTGTGTTTCTGGAAAGGAGAAAAACAGCCCCCGAAACGTCCAATTTCTAAGGAAACTACACAAAAGACGCCTCACCGGTCGGCGCTCCGGGCAGGTGGCTCCACCTCCTCCAAAAGGCACACCGCGTGGCAGGCAATTCCCTCTCCCCTGCCGGAAAAACCCAGCCCCTCCTCCGTGGTGGCCTTGACGCTGACCCGGTCTATAGATGCCCCCAGATCGGCGGCAATGGCCTGCCGCATGGCGGGAATGTAGGGCTTGCATTTGGGGGCCTGGGCGATAACAGTGACGTCCAGGTTTCCCACCCGGTAGCCGGCGGCGGCCAGCAGGTCCCCCACCCTACGCAGCAGCGCCCGGGAGGAGATGCCGGCGTATTGGGGATCCGTGTCCGGGAAATGGGTCCCAATGTCCCCCAAGGCCGCCGCCCCCAGGAGGGCGTCCATGACGGCATGGAGCAGCACGTCCGCGTCGGAGTGGCCCAGCAGCCCCTTTTCATAGGGGATGGTCACCCCGCCCAGCACCAGGGGCCGCCCGGCAATCAGCCGGTGGACGTCGTAGCCGTGGCCGATCCTCATAGACCCGCCTCCAAAATGGCGGCGGCCAGGATCAGGTCCAGAGGGGTGGTGATCTTCAGATTCTTTTCGTCCCCCTCCACCAGCTTCACGGACATTCCCAGCTTTTCCACGGCGGCGCAGTCGTCGGTCAGCTCCTCCCCCGCCTCCAGGGCCTTTTTAAGGGCCCCCCGGAGCAGGTCCAGGTCGAAGGCCTGGGGGGTCTGCACCGCTTGCAGCAGCTTCCGGTCCAGGGTGCTCTTGACCACGCCGCCCTGGGCGGCCTTGATGGTGTCCTTCACCGGCACCGCCGGGGCGGCGGCACCGTAGGTATGGGCAGCCCGCACCGTCCGGTCGATCACCGCACCGGTCACCAGGGGCCGGGCCCCGTCGTGGATCGCCGCCAGCTTGACGGTCTTGGGCAGGGCCTGGAGGCCCAGCCACACGGACTCTGCCCGGGTCTTTCCCCCGGCCACCACCGCCAGCAGCTTTTCCATCCCGGCGCAAAGGTCCCGGACGGGGATGATCTGATCCGGCCGGGTCACCACCACGATGGTCTTAATGGCGGGGCAGTCCTGGAAGGCCCCCACCGTCCGCTGGATCACCGGCTGGCCCGCCAGATCCGCCAAAATCTTATCCTGCCCCGCCATCCGCTGGGCGGAGCCCGCCGCCACGATCACGGCGGCGCATTCCGGCAGCGGCAGAGCCTTGCGCATCACGCCGGTGGCCGCGCTGACAACATTGGATATGGACATCTTACAACTCCTCCACGATCTTTTTGAAGACGGCGCCCCGCACCGCGAAATTGGCGAACTGATCAAAAGCGGCGCTGGCGGGGCTCATCAGCACCACGTCTCCCGGCTCCGCCGCCGCCGCGGCGGCCCGCACCGCCGAGGCAAAGTCCCCGCAATCCACAATTTCCGGTGCCCCCGGCGTATATTCGGGGCACGATTCCACCGCCTGTCGAATTTTGGGACCGGTGGCACCGCCCAGGAACAGCTTTTTGACCTTCCGGCAAACGGCGGGGCCCAAGGGGTCGTAGGGGATGTGCTTGTCGTAGCCCCCCGCGATGAGCAGCACCTTCTCCGGGAAGCTGGCCAGCGCCGCCAAGGTGCGGGTGGGCGAGGAGGCGATGGAGTCGTTATAGTACCGGACGCCGTCCTTGGTCCGCACCAGCTCGATCCGGTGCTCCACCCCCCGGAAGCTCCGGGCCACCTGCCGCGCCGCCTCGTCGGGGACGTATTCCCCGGCAGCCAGCAGCGCCGCCAGATAATTTTCCACATTGTGCTCCCCGGGAAGGAGAATGTCGGCCTTGGCCATCACCGTTCGGTCCGACCGGCGGAGAACCACCCCGTCGCACCACGCCCCATTGGCCGGACCCTTCCGGGAGAAGTACATGGTCCTACCCACGCCGGTGAACCCGGCGGTCACCTCATTGTCGGCGTTGAGGATCAGCAGGTCCTCCCGGCTCTGGAAGCGGAAGATATTCTTCTTGGCCTCCACATACTCCGCCATGTCCTTGTGCACGTCCAGATGGTTTGGGGCCAGGTTGGTCACCACGGCAACGTGGGGGCTGTGCTTCATGTCCAGCAGCTGGAAGGAGCTGAGCTCCACCACCGCCAGATCCTCCGCCGCCATCCGGGGGCACTTGTCCAGAAGAGGCGTTCCGATGTTGCCCCCCAGCCAGACCGTTTTCCCCCCAGCCCGCAGCATCTCCGCGATCAGGGTTGTGGTGGTGGTCTTCCCGTCGGAGCCGGTAACGCCAATGATGGGGCAGGGGCAGAGGGTGAAAAACGCCTCCATCTCGCTGGTGACCTCCGCCCCCCGCTCCCTGGCGGCGGCCAGGGCCGGGGTATCTGGGTGCAGCCCCGGAGTGCGGAAAATCACCTGCTCCGTTAAGTTTTCCAGATAGCCCTCCCCCAGGATCAGCCGGCAGCCCTGGGCCTCCAGCGCCAGCGCCTCCTGGGAGAGCTTCTCCCGGGGGGTGCGGTCCCGGCCGGTGACGGCGCAGCCATAGCGCAGCAGCAGCCGAAGCAGGGGCCTGTTGCTGACCCCCAGGCCCAAAACGGTGACGGTTTTCTTCCGAAGAGCGGTAAAATAGCGGTCAAAAGCCTCCATAGGGCACCTCTCCACGCAGATTTCTATCTATAGTATAGCCTGCGGAAAAAGATTTTGCAAGACATTTGACAATCTCTTTTGAATGGGTTACAATATCCTGGCGACCGGGTTGGACAGCCGCGGGGGGAGGCCGAAAGGCCCCCCGTGAGGAAAGTCCGGGCTCCGCAGGGCAAGGATAACGGGTAACGCCCGCCGGGGGTGACCCCAGGACCAGTGCAACAGAAAGATACCGCCGCGTCCCCCCATTGGGGAAAGGAAAAGCATCGAAATGAGTAAGCTTTGCCGCTTGCGGCGAAGCGAACGATATGGAGCTTGCTTTGCCGTCCCAATCGGGGGCCCCGCCGGAACCTAAGTTCCGGTGGGGAAAGGAGGAACAGCGGAGCGAATGAGCTTTGCCGCTTCTGCGGCGAAGCGAATGATACGAAGCTTGTTCCGCATTCCCCAAATGGGGCCCCGCCGGAACCCAGGTTCCGGTGGGGAGAGGAGAAGCAGCGAAATGAGTGAGCTTTGCCGCTCGCGGCAAAGCGAAGGATATGGAGCTTGCTTCGACGAGGTAAGGGTGAAAAGGCGCGGTAAGAGCGCACCCGGCCCATGGAGACATGGGACCGCTGTAAACTCTATCCGGAGCAACACCGTGTGTGGGACATGAGGCCGGCCCGGCCGTCCCCAAGAGGTGGCTGGATCCCGCCGGCAACGACGGGACTAGATAGATGGCTGTCAAAACAGAACCCGGCTTATAGACCCGATCGCGTGAGGCGGCCCCAAACGGGACCGCCTCGGTTTATTTTGAAAATTTTTTGGTTCCTCCGCTGAAGAACCCAAAAAACAGAGATCCGGCCCTGGCTTGCGCCAGGGCCGGTTGATCATTTGGGAATTAGTCGCCCTCGATCTCGGTGACAACACCGGAACCAACGGTACGGCCGCCCTCGCGGATAGCGAAGCGGAGGCCCTTCTCGATGGCGATGGGGGTGATCAGCTCCACGTGCATCACCACGTTGTCGCCGGGCATGCACATCTCAACGCCCTCGGGCAGGGTGATGATGCCGGTCACGTCGGTGGTACGGAAGTAGAACTGGGGACGGTAGTTGTTGAAGAAGGGAGTATGACGACCGCCCTCTTCCTTGGACAGGACGTAGACCTGGCCGGCAAACTTGGTGTGGGGATGGATGGAGTTGGGCTTGGCAAGGACCTGGCCCCGCTCGATGCTCTTCTTATCGATGCCACGGAGCAGCGCGCCGATGTTGTCGCCAGCTTCGGCGTAGTCCAGCAGCTTGTGGAACATTTCGATATCGGTGACGACGGAGTTGAGCTTGTCTTCCCGCAGGCCGACGATCTCAACGGGCTCGTTCTTCTTGATCACGCCACGCTCCACACGACCGGTGGCCACGGTGCCACGGCCGGAGATGGTGAACACGTCTTCCACGGGCATCAGGAAGGGCTGGTCGGCCTTCCGGTCGGGAGTGGGGATCCAAGTGTCAACGGCGTCCATCAGCTCCCAGATGCACTTGTACTCGGGGGCGTTGGGGTCGGTGGAATCGCACACCAGGGCGTTCAGCGCGCTGCCGCGGATGATGGGGGTGTCGTCGCCGGGGAAGCCGTAGAAGTCCAGGGTCTCGCGGACTTCCATCTCCACCAGCTCCAGCAGCTCGTCGTCGTCCACCTGGTCGACCTTGTTCAGGAACACCAGGACGGAGGGCACGTTCACCTGACGGGCCAGCAGCAGATGCTCCTTGGTCTGAGCCATGGGGCCGTCGGAAGCGGCGATGACCAGGATAGCGCCATCCATCTGCGCGGCGCCGGTGATCATGTTCTTGATATAGTCGGCGTGGCCCGGGCAGTCAACGTGGGCATAGTGACGGTTCTTGGTCTCGTACTCCACGTGGGCGGTGTTGATGGTGATACCACGGGCCTTCTCCTCGGGAGCCTTATCGATCTGATCGTAAGCGGTGAACTCGGCGGCGCTGGGGTCGGCCATGTGCAGGACCTTGGTAATGGCCGCGGTCAGGGTGGTCTTGCCGTGGTCAATATGGCCGATGGTGCCGATATTGACATGGGGCTTGGTTCTTTCAAATTTCTGCTTCGCCATTGAAAAATCCTCCTGTGATAGATGAATTAAATAATGAATTGGGGGATGAATGCGGTTCTGCACACATCATACTACAAACCCGGCAGAAACGCAAGTAGAAAATGGAATTTTTACCCGGAAAAAACCGGGACAGCCGCCTTAGCCGCCGGAACGGGTGCGCACGATCTCCTCGCTCTTGGACTTGGGCAGCTCGGTGTAGTGGCTGGGCTCCATGGTGTACTGGCCCCGGCCCTGGGTCTTGCTCCGCAGATCGGTGGCGTAGCCGAACATCTCCGCCAGGGGCACGTTGGCGTCCACCTGCACGGAGCCGGTCCGGGTGATCTGGCCCAGGATGTTGCCCCGGCGGGCGGTCAGGTCGCCGATGACGGCGCCCATGTAGTCGTCGGGCACCACCACAGAGACCTTCATAATGGGCTCCAGAATGCAGGGATTGGCCTTCCGGCAGGCCTCCTTGAAGGCCATGGATCCGGCGATCTTGAAAGCCAGCTCGGAGGAGTCCACCTCATGGAAAGAGCCGTCGTAGAGCGTCACCTTCACGTCCACCACGGGGAAGCCCGCCTGGACGCCGGCCTGCATGGCCCCCTGGATACCCGCGTCCACCGCGGGGATGAACTCCTTGGGGATGGCGCCGCCGACGATGGCGTTGACGAACTCATAGCCCTTGCCGGGCTCGTTGGGCTCCACATGGAGCTTGACGTGACCGTACTGGCCCTTGCCGCCGGACTGGCGGGCATACTTGGTCTCCTGGTCCACGGCCTTGCGGATGGTCTCCTTGTAGGCCACCTGGGGCGCGCCCACGTTAGCCTCCACCTTGAACTCCCGCAGCAGCCGGTCCACGATGATCTCCAGATGGAGCTCGCCCATGCCGGCGATAATGGTCTGGCCCGTTTCCTCGTCGGTGTAGGTCTTGAAGGTGGGGTCCTCCTCGGCCAATTTCGCCAAGGCAATGCCCATCTTCTCTTGACCGGCCTTGGTCTTGGGCTCGATGGCCACCCGAATGACGGGCTCGGGGAAGACCATGGACTCCAGGATAATGGGGTGGGACTCGTCGCAGAAGGTGTCGCCGGTGGTGGTGTTCTTCACGCCCACGGCGGCGGCGATGTCGCCGGAGTAGACGGTGTTGATGTCCTCCCGGTGATTGGCGTGCATCTGCAGAATCCGGCCCAGCCGCTCCCGGCTGTGTTTGGTGGAGTTGAGAACGGTAGTCCCCTTCTCCAGGGTGCCGGAGTAGACCCGGAAATAGCACAGCTTGCCCACATAGGGGTCGGTAGCGATCTTGAAGGCCAGCGCGGAGAACGGAGCCTGGTCAGAGGCGGGACGGAAGTCCTCCTCGCCGGTGTCGGGGTTGATGCCCTTCACGCCCTTCTTGTCCAGAGGGGAGGGCAGGTAGTCCACCACCGCGTCCAGCATCTCCTGCACGCCCTTATTCTTGTAGGACGAGCCGCAGGTGACGGGCACCATGGTGTTGTCAATGGTTGCTCTCCGGATGGCGGCCTTGATCTTGTCGATGGGCACCTCGTCTCCGTTGAGGTACATCTCCATGATCTCGTCGTCCACCTCGGAGACCGCGTCCATCAGTTTTTCCCGGTACTCCTGGCAGAGCTCCAGCATATCGGCGGGGACCTCTTCCTCCCGCATGTCCTTGCCCAGCTCGTCGTAGAACAGGTAGGCCTTCATTTTCAGCAGGTCTACCACGCCTTTAAAGTCCTCTTCCTTCCCGATAGGGAGCTGGATGGGGACGGCGTTGCACTTGAGCCGGTCATGCATCATGTCCAAAACCCGGAAAAAGTCCGCGCCCATGATATCCATTTTGTTGACATACACCATCCGGGGGACCCGGTACTCGTCGGCCTGCCGCCAGACCGTCTCGGTCTGGGGCTCCACGCCGCCCTTGGCGCACAACACGGTCACAGAACCGTCCAGCACCCGCAGGGAGCGCTCCACCTCCACGGTGAAGTCCACATGGCCCGGGGTGTCGATGATGTTGATGCGGCAGTCCCGCCAGAAACAGGTGGTGGCGGCGGAGGTGATGGTGATGCCCCGCTCCTGCTCCTGGGCCATCCAGTCCATGGTCGCGGAGCCGTCGTGGGTCTCTCCAATCTTGTAATTCCGCCCGGTGTAGAACAAAATACGCTCGGTGGTAGTGGTCTTTCCGGCGTCGATGTGGGCCATGATGCCGATGTTGCGGGTGTTTTCCAGGGAATACTGTCTAGGCATTGAAATGCTCCTTTAAATGTTACCAGCGGAAATGGGCGAATGCCTTGTTCGCCTCCGCCATCTTGTGGGTATCCTCCCGCTTCTTTACGGCGGAACCCGTGTTGTTGGCAGCGTCCATAATTTCGGCGGCCAGCCGCTCCCGCATGGTGTTCTCCCCGCGGTTCCGGCTGTAGTTGGTGAGCCACCGGAGGCCCAGGGTCTGCCGGCGATCCGGCCGGACCTCGATGGGCACCTGGTAGGTGGCGCCGCCCACCCGGCGGGCCTTCAGCTCCACGGCGGGCATGATGTTTTCCATCGCCTGCTGGAAGACCTCCAGGCCGTTCTTGCCGGTCTTCTTCTCGACAATCTCAAAAGCGCCGTAGACCACCTTCTGGGCCACGCCCTTCTTGCCGTCGAGCATAATGCTGTTGATGAGCTTCGTTACCAGAACGGAATTGTAAGTGGGATCCGGAAGGACCTCTCTCTTGGGAACATTACCTCTTCTGGGCACTTTGCTTCCCTCCTTCATAAATAAAATGATGTCATCGGTACTCGAAAGTGTTTTCCTTTCGTTGTGCCTGCCAAGAGGATCTTACATAGGTACAATATATAAAACCTTCATGGCAAGGCTTACCCTTGCGAATGGGCGGGAATTACTTCTTCTTGCCGGCCTTGGGCCGCTTGGCGCCGTACTTGGAGCGGGCCTGCATCCGGCCCTGTACACCCTGGGTGTCCAGCGTGCCGCGGATGATGTGGTAACGGATACCGGGCAGATCCTTGACACGGCCGCCCCGGATCAGAACCACGGAGTGCTCCTGCAGGTTGTGACCCACGCCGGGAATATAGGCGGAGACTTCCATCCCGTTGGTCAGGCGGACACGGGCGAATTTCCGCAGGGCGGAGTTGGGCTTCTTCGGGCTGGTGGTACGGACGGCGGTGCACACGCCGCGCTTCTGGGGGGAGGGCAGGTCGGTGGCCTTGTTCTGAAGGGTGTTCAGACCTCTCTGCAGAGCGGGAGCGGTGGACTTGTAGCTGGCTTGCTGACGGCCGTTTCTCACGAGCTGATTAAAGGTAGGCATCAATGTTCTCCTTTCTTCAAAATTATACATTCCCCTCCCGGTCAAGTGGGCGCAATACCCCTATCCCGAAAAGAGTCCGCACGAAGGATATTATACGCCATATTTTGAAAATGTCAACAAATTTTCCGGAAGAATTTGAGATTTTTCCCGTTTTCCTCCGGGTTTTTCCCGTCCAGCCGCCGGACGGAAGGGAAAAACCGGGGCCGGCGCTGTCCGGTGGACGCGCTGGGCGGGGTAGGCGGCGCGCTCCAAAGGAAACGCCCCTGACTGTGCGCCGGCGGCGCACAGTCAGGGGCAGATTCTGTTTTGAGACTCCTCCTGGGCAAGGCCGCGGGGGCTTTCAGGAGGCGCTTCCCCTGAGATTACTCCTCGGCGTCCTCCGCTTCCTGCTCCGGGGCGGGCTCCGGCGCCGGGGCCGGAGGCGGCGCGATCCGCTGGGGCGGGGTCTCCAGGGGCTGATAGTCCCGGTAGGCCATCAGGCCGGAACCGGCGGGGATCAGCTTGCCGATGATGACGTTCTCCTTCAGACCCACCAGGTGGTCCACCTTGCCCTTGATGGCGGCGTCGGTGAGGACCTTGGTGGTCTCCTGGAAGGAGGCGGCGGAGAGGAAGGAATCGGTGGCCAGGGACGCTTTGGTGATGCCCAGCAGCACCACGGAGGCCTCCGGGAGCCGAAGCTCCGTCTCCCCGGCGTCGATCCGGTCCTGAATGGCCTTCTTGGCGTCCTCGAACTCAAAGGCGTCGATGACGCTGCCCACCAGCAGGCCGCTGTCGCCGGGCTCCTCCACCCGGACCTTCCGCATCATCTGACGGATGATGACCTCGATGTGCTTATCGTTGATCTCCACGCCCTGCTGACGGTACACCGCCTGCACAGACTGGACCAGGTAGTTCTGCACGGCCTCCACGCCGGAAATGCGCAGCACGTCCTGGGGATAGAGGGCGCCGTCGGTAATGGGCTCGCCCTTCTGGACCACATGGCCCTGGGTGACCTTCAGCCCTACGGAATAGGGCACCTGGTAGACCTTCACCTCGCCGTCCTCGGCGGTAACGGTGATGTTCCGCAGGGCGCTGCGGTGGGTCTCGTCGATGGACACAGTACCGGTGATCTCGGAGATCTGGGCCATCTTCTTGGGACGGCGGGACTCGAACAACTCCTCCACCCGGGGAAGGCCCTGGGTGATGTCGTCGCCGGCCACGCCGCCGGAGTGGAAGGTCCGCATGGTCAGCTGGGTGCCGGGTTCGCCGATGGACTGGGCCGCGATGATACCGACAGCCTCGCCCAGGTCCACTTCCTTGGAGGTGGCCAGGTTCATGCCGTAGCACTTGGCGCAGACGCCGCTGCGGGCCTTGCAGCCCAGCACTGTGCGGATATAGATCTGATGGATGCCATGGGCCTCGAATTTGGCGGCGTCCTCGGGCATCATCAGCTTGTCCTTGGGATGGAGCAGCTCCCCGGTCTGGGGATCCACCACGTCATCAACGGGATAGCGGCCCCGGATCCGGTTGCCGAAGGTATCGATCACGTCGCCGTTCTGGACCACCTCGCTGACCCAGATGCCTTGGGTGGTGTGGCAGTCCGGCTCCCGGATGATGACCTCCTGGGACACGTCCACCATCCGGCGGGTCAGATAGCCGGAGTCGGCGGTCCGCAGAGCGGTATCGGTCAGGCCCTTCCGGGCGCCCCGGGAGGAGATGAAGTATTCCAGCACCGACAGGCCCTCCCGGAAGTTGGCCTTGACGGGGATCTCGATGGTACGGCCGGCGGTGTCCGCCATCAGGCCCCGCATGCCGGCCAGCTGACGAATCTGGGCCATGGAGCCACGAGCGCCGGAGTCGGCCATCATATAGATGGGGTTGAACTCGTCCAGGTTGCCCTGGAGGGCGTCCGTCACGTCGGCGGTGGTCTTCTCCCACTGCTGCACCACCAGGCGGTAGCGCTCGTCGTTGGTGATGAAGCCGTGGCGGTAGTAGTTTTCGATCTCCACCACCTTGTTCTCGGCCTCTTTTACCAGGGTGTACTTCTTCTCCGGCACCACCATGTCCGCGATGGACACGGAAATGGCGCCCTTGGTGGAGTATTTGTAGCCCAGGGCCTTGATCCGGTCCAGCATCTCCGTGGCGATGGTGAAGCCGTGGCGGCGGATGCACCGGTCAATGATGCTGCCCAGCTGCTTCTTGCCCACCAGGAAGCTGACCTCCAGATCGAACTCGTTGCCGGGGACGCTGCGGTCCACAAAGCCCAGGTCCTGGGGGATGGGCTCGTTGTAGATCAGGCGGCCCACGGTAGCGTCGATAATCTTATACGCCATCCGGCCGTCAATCTCCTTGCCGTAGCGCACCCGAATGGGGGCGTGGAGGCCCACGTTGCCGGAGGCGTAGGCGGTGATGGCCTCGTCCACGCTGGAGTAGTTGTGAACAGGCCGGAATTTTGCGGGAGCGGTGCCCTCCGCCTTGGCCTTCTTGTTGGCGGCCACAAACTCGTCGGCGTCCACCACCTCATTGACGGGCAGGCCCGTGTCCCCGGCATCGGTGACGAAGACCGTCTCCGCGCCCTTCTCCGCCTTGCCCAGGCGGACGTAGGTCAGGTAGTAAGCGCCCAAAATCATATCCTGGGTGGGAACGGTGACGGGCTTGCCGTCCTGGGGACGGAGCAGGTTGTTGGCCGAAAGCATCAGCATTCTGGCCTCGGCCTGGGCCTCGGCGGACAGGGGCACATGGATGGCCATCTGGTCGCCGTCAAAGTCAGCGTTGAAGGCGGTACAGCACAGGGGGTGCAGCTTCAGCGCCCGGCCCTCCACCAAAATGGGCTCAAAGGCCTGGATGCCCAGCCGGTGCAGGGTCGGCGCCCGGTTCAGCATCACGGGGCGGTCCTTGATGATCTCGTCCAGAGCGTCCCAGACTTCGGTCTTGCCCTTGTCGATCATCTTTTTGGCGGACTTGATGTTGTTGGCCAGCCCGTCGGACACCAGCTTTTTCATGACGAAGGGGCGGAACAGCTCCAGGGCCATTTCCTTGGGCACGCCGCACTGGTAGAGCTTCAGCTCCGGGCCCACCACGATGACGCTCCGGCCGGAGTAGTCCACCCGCTTGCCCAGCAGGTTCTGGCGGAACCGGCCCTGCTTGCCCTTGAGCATATCGGACAGGCTCTTGAGGGCCCGGTTGTTGGCGCCGGTGACGGCCCGGCCCCGGCGGCCGTTGTCGATCAGGGCGTCCACCGCCTCCTGGAGCATCCGCTTCTCGTTGCGGATGATGATATCCGGGGCGTGGAGCTGCATCAGCCGCTTCAACCGGTTGTTCCGGTTGATCACCCTACGGTACAGGTCGTTTAAGTCGGAGGTGGCAAACCGGCCGCCATCCAGCTGGATCATGGGCCGGATATCCGGCGGGATCACGGGCAGCACGTCCATGATCATCCAGCTGGGCTTGTTACCGGACTCCCGGAAGGCCTCCACGCTCTCCAAACGCTTGACCAACCGCAGCTTTTTCTGGGAGGAGGCAGTTTTCAGCTCGGAGCGAAGCTGCTCGGAGAGCTGATCCAGGTCGATCTGCTCCAGCAGCTTCTTGACGGCCTCGGCGCCCATGCCGGCCTGGAAATCGTCCTCGTACTTTTCCCGCATATCCCGGTACTCCTTGTCGGAAAGCACCTGGTTCAGCATCAGGGGGGTATCCCCGGGATCGGTGACGATATAGGCGGCAAAATAGAGGACCTTCTCCAACACCTTCGGGGAAATGTCCAAGATCAAACCCATCCGGGAGGGGATCCCCTTAAAATACCAGATGTGGCTACAGGGAGCGGCCAGCTCGATGTGGCCCATCCGCTCCCGGCGGACCTTGGCCCGGGTGACCTCCACGCCGCAGCGGTCGCAGATCTTGCCCTTGAATTTGACCTTCTTATATTTTCCGCAGTGGCACTCCCAGTCCTTGGTGGGTCCGAAGATCCGCTCGCAGTAAAGGCCGTCCCGCTCGGGCTTGAGGGTGCGGTAATTGATGGTCTCCGGCTTCTTGACCTCGCCGTAGGACCATGACCGGATCATCTCCGGGGAAGCAATGCCGATCTTAATGGCATCAAAGGTGGCTTCTGCCATTTATCACGCCTCCTTAGTCTTCATTGTTGTCCGTATACGCTTCGGAATCATCCAGGTTGTCCAGCTCGTCTCCGAACACGTCCATAATATCCTCCGGGCCGTCCTCGTCGATGTTGAAGCCGGAATCCAGCACCTCGTCGGTGTCCACCACCAGCTCGCTGCGGCTGTCGGCAAAGTCGATGTCGTCGTCCTCGTCGTCCTTCAGCTCGATCTCGTTGCCGTTCTCATCCAGCACCCGCACGTCCAGGCACAGGGCCTGCAGCTCCTTGACCAGAACCTTGAAGGACTCGGGCACGCCGGGGGTGGGGATGTTGTGGCCCTTGACGATGGCCTCGTAGGTCTTGACCCGGCCGGTCACATCGTCGGACTTGACGGTGAGAATCTCCTGGAGGGTGTAGGCCGCGCCGTAGGCCTCCAGAGCCCAGACCTCCATTTCGCCGAACCGCTGGCCGCCGAACTGGGCCTTGCCGCCCAGAGGCTGCTGGGTGACCAGGGCGTAGGGGCCGGTGGAACGGGCGTGGATCTTGTCGTCCACCAGGTGATGGAGCTTCAAATAGTAGGGGTAACCCACCGTTACCAGATTGTCAAAGGGCTCGCCGGTGCGGCCGTCGTAGAGCACGGTCTTGCCGTCCTCCCGCAGGCCCGCCAGCTTCAGGGTCTCGCGAATGTCCTTCTCGTTGGCGCCATCAAAGACAGGGGTGGAGACCTTCCAGCCCAGGGCCTTGGCGGCATAGCCCAGGTGGACCTCCAGCACCTGCCCGATATTCATACGGGAGGGCACGCCCAGGGGGTTCAGCACGATATCCAGGGGGGTGCCGTCGGGCAGGAAGGGCATATCCTCCTCCGGCAGGACCCGGGAGACCACGCCCTTGTTGCCATGGCGGCCGGCCATCTTATCGCCCACGGAGATCTTCCGCTTCTGGGCGATGTAGACCCGGACGGACTTGGTGACGCCGGGGGCCAGCTCGTCGCTGTTCTCCTTGGTGAACACCTTCACGTCCACCACGATGCCGCTTTCGCCGTGGGGAACCTTCAGAGAGGTGTCCCGGACCTCCCGGGCCTTCTCGCCAAAGATGGCCCGGAGCAGCCGTTCCTCAGGGGTCAGCTCCGTCTCGCCCTTGGGGGTAACCTTGCCCACCAGGTAGTCGCCGGAGCGCACCTCCGCCCCGATGCGGATGATGCCGTCCTCGTCCAGGTCCTTCAGCACATCCTCGCCCACGTTGGGGATGTCCCGGGTAATCTCCTCGGGGCCCAGCTTGGTATCCCGGGCCTCGGTCTCATGCTCTTCAATGTGGATGGAGGTGAACACATCCTCCTTCACCAGCCGCTCGTTGAGCAGGATGGCGTCCTCGTAATTGTAGCCCTCCCAGGTGACAAAGCCGATAAGCACATTCTTGCCCAGGGCGATCTCGCCTTGGGAGCAGGCGGGGCCGTCGGCAATGATCTGGTCCTTTTCCACCCGCTCCCCCGCCTCCACGATGGGCCGCTGGTTGATGCAGGTGCCGGCGTTGCTCCGGGCGAATTTGGTCAGATGGTAGGTCTGCACGTCCCCGGAGTCGTAGCGCACGGTGATGTCCGTGGCGCAGACGGCGGTGACCACACCGTCTCCCTCGGCCTTGACGCAGACCTCGGAATCCACCGCGGAGCGGTGCTCCACACCGGTGGCCACCAGCGGTGCCTCCGTCACCAGCAACGGCACGGCCTGCCGCTGCATGTTGGCGCCCATCAGGGCCCGGTTGGCGTCGTCGTTTTGCAGGAAGGGGATGAAAGCGGTGGCCACGGAGACCATCATCTTGGGGGACACGTCGATGTAGTCGATCATGTTCCGATCCACCTCGATGATCTCGTTGCGGTGGCGGCAGGAAATACGGCGGTTGGCGAGGCAGCCATTTTCGTCCAGGGGCTCATTGGCCTGGCCGATGTAGTAGTCGTCCTCCACGTCGGCGGTCATATACTCCACCTGGTCGGTGACAAAGCCGGTGGCCTTGTCCACCTTCCGGTAGGGGGCCTCCACAAAGCCGTACTCATTGATCTTGGCGTAGGTGGCCAGGTAGTTGATCAGGCCGATGTTGGGACCTTCGGGGGTCTCGATGGGGCACATCCGGCCATAGTGGGTGTAGTGCACGTCCCGCACGTCGAAGGACGCCCGCTCCCGGCTCAGGCCGCCGGGGCCCAGAGCGGAAAGACGCCGCTTGTGGGTCAGCTCGGCCAGGGGATTGTTCTGGTCCATGAACTGGGACAGCGGGGAGGAGCCGAAGAACTCCTTGATCACCGCCGTCACAGGGCGAATGTTGATCAGGCTCTGGGGGGTAACGGCGTCCAGATCCTGGACGGTCATCCGCTCCCGAATCACCCGGTCCAGCCGGGAGAAGCCGATGCGGAACTGGTTTTGCAGCAGCTCGCCCACGCAGCGCAGCCGCCGGTTACCCAGGTGGTCGATGTCGTCGGGGACGCCCAGGCCCTCCGCCACGCAGTTGAGGTAGTTGATGGAGGCCATGATGTCGTCTGTGATGATGTGGTTGGGCACCAGCTCCGTCAGCCGGTCGGAAATGGCCTCCTCCCAGCCGTCGTCGGGCACAGACTCCAGCATCTCCTTGAGGACGCAGAAACGCACCTTTTCCTTCACCCCGTAGTCCCTGGGGTTGAAGGGAACGAACTTGGACATGTCCACCATGCCGTTGGAGAACACCTTCACCCGGTGATCCCCCACGTTGACAACGGCCTCGTTCACGCCCTTGTCCGACAGCTCATGGGCCCGGGCCCGGGTGATGATCTCCCCAGGCATCACCAGGATCTCGCCGGTCATGGGATCGGCGATGGGCTCCGCCGCCTCCTGGCCCGCCAGCCGGGACCAAATATCCAGCTTCTTGTTGAATTTATACCGGCCCACCCGGCTGACGTCGTACCGGTGGGGGTCAAACAGCAGCCCCTCCAGATGGGCGATGGCCGTCTCCACGGTGGGCGGCTCGCCGGGACGGAGCCGCCGGTAGATCTCCAGCAGGCTGTCCTCCCGGTTCTTGCAGGGGTCCTTCTCCATGGTGGCCTTGATGCGGACGTCCTCGCCGAACAGCTCCTTGATCTGCTCGTCGGTCTCCACCCCCAGGGCCCGGATCAGGCTGGTAATGGGCAGCTTCCGGTTCTTATCGATCCGCACCCAGAGGATATCGGCGTTGTCCGTCTCGTATTCCAGCCAGGCGCCCCGGTAGGGAATGACGGTGGCGGTGTAGGTGTGCTGATCGGCCTTGTCCACCTCGTGGCCGTAGTACATGCCGGGAGAGCGGACGATCTGGGAGATGATGGCCCGCTCCGCCCCGTTAATGACGAAGGTGCCGCCGTTTGTCATGATGGGGAAATCCCCCATGAAGATTTCCTGCTCCTTGATCTCGTCGGTCTCGGTGTTGCGCAGGCGCACCCGGACCTTGATGGGCCGGGCGTAGGTCGCGTCCCGCTCCTTGCATTCCTCGATGGTGTACTTGGGCTTTTCGTCCATGGAGTAGTCCAAAAAGCTCAGTTCCAACTTCCCGGAAAAGTCGGTGATCACGCCCACATCCCGGAACACCTCCCGGAGTCCCTCGTCCAGGAACCACTGGTAGGAGTCCTTCTGAATTTTGAGCATGTTGGGCATTTCCAGGATCTCTTTGTACTTCGCGTAGCTTTTCCGCAAGGTCTTGCCGAACATTTCGTCTTTGACCAATGCCATGGAAAACATCACTGCCTTTCTTTCGGCGGAGCGCCGGAATCTGTTCGTTGATACGCCTGGTGCGGTTGTCATTTTGTTGAAAACGGGCTTGACTTTGCCCCCGGACTGTGGTATAATGCACGTAGATGTGGGGATTCTGAAAAATAGCCGCGCTCCCACAGTATGGAGAACCATTTTATCACAGGGGAAGCGGTTTGTCAATCTTTTTTCCGGGCTGGGCCCGGATTTTTTTGCCTCCGGCGGACTTTCCGGAGGGTTTCTTTACACTTTTTTTCTTGCATATTCTGTCAACTTGGCGTATAATTTAAGAGAATACCATGAAAAAGAAACGAGGGATTCCCATGGACCCTGACCGTGACGCACTTTTTTCCCCGGAAGAGCGCAGCACTGACGATATTTTAACGGAGATCGACCGCCTTCTGGCGGGAATCGACGGCGCCCCCGAGGCGGATGGGGATAGCTCTGCCTTCGATTTTTGGGAGGAGGAGACCCCCGCCGCTTTTGAAAAGCAGCCCCCCGCCGAGCAGGCGGAGCCCGAGGCCCCGGAGCCTGATGATCCGGTGGACGACACCCTGCTGTCCCTTCTGGGGATGGAGCCGGGCGCCGCGGAAGCCCCGGCGCCGGAGGAGCCCGACCCCGGAGCGGAAATGCTGGCGGTGGAGGAGCCCGCCCCGGAGGAACCGGTGTCTGAAAAGCCGGCGCCGGAGGAACCCGCGCCGGACGTTTCTTCCCCCCTGCCGGAACCTGCGGAAGAACCGGATCGTCCTACCCAGCTGTTCCCCGAGGCCGAGGAGGAAGCGCCCTCTGCGCCCTCCGCTCCAACGCCCCGGGAGCACCCGGAGGAAACCAAGAAGCCGCCCGCTTCCCGAAAGAAGGGCGCGGAAGCCGCACCTTCCCAGCCTCAGCGGGCGACGGTAGCCGGCGCTCCCCGGCAGCGGAAAAAGCGGAAAAAATACCTCAACCGCTGGTATCTTTTGCTGGCGGTCTGGCTGGCGGGCTTTTTCCCGGAGCTGGTGCTCCACATCGCCACCGCCACCGGCCCGAAGACGCTGTTCAACTCCGGGCTGGTGATGCCCCTGCTCTTTTCCGGCGTCCCGGTTTTGCTCCTGTTCGCGCTGACGCTGGTAATCCCCAGCAGGCGGGCCAATCACATCCTGCTCACGGTGTACAGTGGGCTGGTGCTGGTGTTCTGCGCCTCCCAGCTGGTTTACTCCCGAATCTTCAACAACAGCTTTTACTCCGCCTACTCCCTCTTAAACGGCGGGCAGGTATTTGAGGGCCAGTTCAACGCCACCATTTTCGGCGAGATCGGGAAGGCCCTGCCCCTGATCCTCCTGATGGCGGTCCCGGTTTTGCTGCTGGCGCTTCTCGCGCCCAGGTTCTTCTCCTTCAAGCCCCTGAAAAAGCGCCGGTTCGCCCTGCTGCCCGCGGTATTGGCGGTGGCTCTGCAGCTGCTGGCGGTGGCGATCCTGCCGGCTTTCGGCACCGGGGATCACAGCGCCTATGATCTGTACCACAACAGCACCGACCCCTATGCCGGCGTCAACATGCTGGGGGCCGTCACCTCCCTGCGGGTGGATCTGACCCGGCTGCTGACCCACTATACGCCCAAGGGCAGCATCCATCTGGACCCGACGCCCTCCGGCACCTCCGCGCCGACGGGCACCGTTTCCGCCAACCCCGTCCAGACCACCGGCGCCGCCTCCCAGGAGACCGGACTCAACGTGCTGGACTTCGATTTCAACTCCATGGCCAGCCGGATCATGGACGAGGATCTGCGGGATATGTACCTGTTCTTCGCCCAGCGGACTCCCAGCAGCAAGAACGACCACACCGGCATGTTTAAGGGGTGCAACCTGATCCTCATCTGTGCCGAGGCCTTCGACGAGCTGGCCCTCAGCCCCACCCGTACCCCTACTCTATATAAGCTCATGCACGAGGGGATTTACTTCTCTAATTACTACGTCTCCGACTGGGGCACCTCCACCACCGACGGAGAGTACGCCTTCCTCACCGGCACCGTCCCCGAGGCCGGCGCCTGGAGCTTTGAGCGTTCCGCCAAGTACGGCAACGCCATGCCCCTGACCATGTCCCGGCAACTGCTGAAGCAGGGCTACAACGCCTACGCCTTCCACGGCCATGACTACGACTATTACAGCCGGAACGAATATCTGGAAAACCTGGGCTTTGTGTACAAGGCCCACGGCCAGGGGCTGGACGTGGTATACTCCTGGCCCGAGTCCGATATTGAGGTGATCGATAAGACCACAGGGGATTATGTAAACAACGAGCCCTTCGTCACCTATTATATGACCATCTCCGGCCACCGGGAGTTCAATTTCTCCGACAACTATATCTGCTACAAGAATCGGGATCTGGTAGCGGACGAGCCCTACAGCTCCAATGTCCAGGCATACCTGGCCTGCCAGCTGGAGCTGGAAAAGAGCATGGAGCTGCTGATGCAGCGGCTGGAGGAAGCCGGGGTCCTGGAAAACACCGTCATCGTTCTCACTGCCGACCACTATCCCAACGGTCTGACGGACGCGGAGATGTCCGAGCTGGCGGGTCATGAGATCAGCGACAACTTCGGCCGGTTCCGCAACGGCGCGTTCATTTACAAGGCCGGCATGACCCCCGAGGTCGTGGACGCCCCCTCCAGTCACCTGGACCTGCTGCCCACCTTAAGCAATCTTTTCGGTCTGGACTTCGACTCCCGGCTCTATATGGGCAGGGACGTGTTCTCCGACGCGGAGCCCTTCGTCATGTTCCGGGATCGGAGCTGGATCACCGATCTGGCCTGCTACAATTCCAACACCGGCGAGGTGACGAATTACACCGATACCCCGGTGAGTGAGGAGTATATCCAGCAGAAGCACAACGACCTGTCCAACCGGTTCACCGTGTCCACCTGGATCTTGGAAAACGATTTCTGGCGGCAGCTGTTCGGAGACGAATAACTGGGGCTTTTTCCGCGAATTTTCTGGTTTTCTGGTTTTTCCCGGCGATAAGGAACGGACCATCGGGCAACCTATCCTAAAAGGAGAGGTTGCCCGATGTTTTTTCAAAAATGTCTTTTGAGCCTGGCAGTGGCCCTGGGGCTGTGCGGCGTCTGCTGCCCTCGGGAGCCGGACCGGTCGCTTCCCCAGGTCGTCCGCGTCAGCGTGGAATCCAACCTGGACGGGGCCTTCCTCCAACGGGAGTATACGGAAAGCCCCAAAATGGAGGCGATCCTCAACTATCTGCGGGCCATTCAGGTCCTTCCGCCCCCTGTGGATACCGGAGGACCGCCTACGGGATCTTGCCGGTTCACCCTAACCTTGTCCGACGGGGAGCAGCGAGTGTATTTTCAGCGCTCCAACCGCTACCTGCGGAAAGACGGCGGCCCCTGGCGGACGGTCAATCCCGCCCCCGCCCCCGACCTGCGGACCCTGCTGGAACAGACCCCCAGCGACGGATAAACGGCAAGAAGCGGAAGCGGCGCGCGCTTCCGCTTCTTGCCCGCGGCCCCCTGCCGGGTCCGCCGCCGATTTTTGGGAAAACGCGCTCCGTCATTCCTGGAGCGTGTTTTCCATAAATGAACCGAAAAGCAGAAAATAGGTGATGGCCAGCAGGTCGGCGCAGCCGCCGGGGGAGAGATTCCGGCGGATCATGGCCCGGTCCAGCTCCTCCAGAGCGGTCCGGTCCGGAATAGGGCCGGGGATTTGGGCGGCCTGGGCCGCCGCCCAGGCCTGGCCCGCCGCCCCGCCCCGGGCAAAGAGGTTGGTATCCTCCACCCGGGCCATCAGGGCGCGCAGGGCCGCCAGGCCCGCCTGCTCCAGATTCCCGCCGGCGGCCAGAGCCGCCTCCATGGCGGGCAGGCCGATTTCCCGGATGGAGGGCAGGCCCGCCGCCAGCTCCCCCCGGATCCCCCGGCGGCCAGTCTCCCGATAGAGCCGGGCGCCGGCGGTTTTCGGCCGGGCCGCTTCCATGGCGGCGAAGTCCGCCGCCACCGCCGCCCGGCACAGCTGGGCGGCCATGTCTAAAATCCCCTCCGTCCCGGCCCAGGGCCGCTCCGGCGTCCACAGCCGCCCGGCGGCGGCGCAGACCGTGCCCAGGGAGAAAATCGCCCCCTTGTGGGTGTTGACGCCCCCGGTGGCGGCGCCCATGGCCCGCTCCGCCGCCAGTCCGGCTCTGCGAAGATGGGCAAAGGCCCATTCCGGGGGCCGCTCCCGGGTGCTTCTTCCCAGCTCCACCGCCTGGCGGAAATAGGGGGCCAAGGCCGCGGCGCTGTCCAGAAAGGTGAACAGATCCATATCCCGGTGGCTGCCACTGTTGGCCCGGTCCACCAAACCGGGCTTGGGGGTGGCGCAGACCTCGTACAGAAGGGCCCGAACGGCCTGGGCGGCCATCGTCTCCCGGTCCTTCCGCCAAAAATAATCCGTCAAAAGGGCCCTTGTCTTCGCTTGCAGCTCCGCCACCGGATGGACCCGGCGGGAGGCGCAGCCCCGGCCCGGCGCGCCGCAGATCAGGCAGGGCCGGGGCGGAAGGCCCAGGTCCTCCCGGCTCAGGCTCTCCCCGGCTGTCACCACATCCAGGTCAAATAAGCGCCCTAAGTCGTCTTCGTCCTCCAAATCGACGCATAATTCCTTTAATTCTTTGGTTTCTCCCTCCACCGCCAGGAGCGCCTCACAGCCGGTGACGGTGTCCGTAAGCGCCCGGTGGAGGATTTCCTTCTTTTGTTCCGCCAGGGCGTCCTCCAGCCTGGAAAGGCCCTCCCGGAAGGCCCGGCGGATTAGCGGGCCGTTTTTTACCGGCCCCGGGATGTTCATGCAGAAGCTGATCACCGGCGCCCCGGTTTGGGCAAGCAGAGCCTGCTGGGCAGCCGCCCGGCGCTCCCGGGCCTCCAGGACCTGATCAAGCGTCACTTCCATGGCCCACTCCTTTAGTAATGCACTGTATTGCCGCCGGCGCGGATGGCTTCAATAACCGGCGCCGCCTGGGGGCTTTGGAAATAGTCCCAGGTACTCTCCGGCACCAGACCCCGAATCTCCTCCAAATGGCCGTCGTGAATGGCCTTTCGCACGTCGCTGGCGCTGATGGGGACCGCGCCCAGGGCCTTCCGGGGCAGAATCACGCAGTCGATCCCCGCTTTGGGCAGCTCCTGGGCCATGACCTGATTATATAACCCCGTGACCAGGCTCCGGGGCTCCTCCCCCACATAGCGGGCGGTGACCCCCAGGGCCCGGGCGATGGGAGGAAAGAGGGCCAGGTCCAGCCGGGCGTGGCCCAGGATCACCGCCTCCTGGTCCTTGAGAAAGTAGCTGGGGAACGTGGCGGCGCTGATGATATAGGGCCCGGAATCGTGACAGATCACGTTTTTCAGATCCTCCGTCCCCTTGAGGACCATCTCTTTTCGGGCGGAGAAGGGCACCAGGCTGGCGTCCTCGCTGAGGATGAAGAGATGAACGTAGTCGTTTTCCGCCGCCGCCCGCTCCACCAGGTACCGGTGGCCCAGGGTGAAGGGGTTGGCGTTCATGACGATGGCGGCGCTTTTTCCTGGCCGGCGGTCCTTTTCCAGCCGGCGGCAGAAGCCTGCGAAGCCCCCCGCCCGGTTTTCCAGGAAGGAGACCTGCCCCTCCACCCGGGCGATCTCGTAAAAGCCCAGGTCCCGGAAATATTTGGCCGTTTGGCTCTTGGTATAGACAAAGAGGTGGAAGTTCCCCCGCTCCGCCTGGCGCTCCACCAGATGAGTGACCAGCAGATTCATCAGCCCCTCCCCCTGGTAGGCAGAGTCCACCGCCAGGCAGCGCAGGGTATTGCCGAAGGTACTGCCGGTGGCGGCCAGGCGGTCGTCCTCGTCAAAAACGCCGCAGGTGTAGTCCAAATTGCCGTCCCGGCGGATGCCCTCCTTCTCCAAAAGGGCGTCCACCTTGGCCATTCCCCGCCGGTCCCAAGGCGAGATGGCGCCGACCGTATAGCTCATTCCAAATCCCCCTCTCATTTTGGTTATCATACCACACAGCGAACCTTTTGGCAACCGGAACCCGCAAGATATCCAGCGGCCCAGGCGGCGGAGCGATTCCTGCCAGGCTGGCATACGCATTGGGAGCGGGCCCTGCCCGCCAAAAGGCCCCGGCAAAAGCCGGGGCCCTTCGGGAAATGGAGGTCGGTATCAAAGAGGCATAATGCCCACAATGATGGCAAAGATCATGCACAAAATGGAGAAGCCCCAGACGTACATGAAGCTGGCCTTGATGTGGTCCTTGATGTCCACATCCGCCAGGCCCACGCCCAGCAGGGTGGCGGGCACCATGGGGCTGATGAAGGTGGCGCAGTTGCGGCAGACCACCATGGCGATGGCGATGGGCAGCGGCTCCACGCCGAAGCCCTGGCCGATGCCGATCATGACGGGCAGCATGCCGAAGAAATAGCTGTCGGTATCGAAGGCCAGCGCCAGAGGCACGGACAGAATGCCGATGACCAGCGGCAGATGCTGACCCAGGAAGGTGGGCAGGATGTTCCGGATGATCCCGGCCAGGCAGCGCACCACGCTGGGGATGGCCAGCTCGCCCATGTACTTCACATTGGCCACCACCAGGGCGCCATTGGCGTCGGCCATGTAGCTGGTGGTCAGAATGCCCATGAGGATGGCGGCGCCCATCAGGGTGGAGCACATCATCAGCGCGGGACCGGCGTGGAGGTTGATGATCTTCTTGTGGGCGGCGGCGGTAAAGCCGTAGTTCACGAACAGGGCAATGGCGGTGCCCAGCATGAAGGGCACATAGCTGGGGAACACGTCCCAGATCAGCATGGCGATCACCGCCACGGTGAGCAGCAGGTTGAACCAGAACAGCTTGGGCCGGGCCAGCTCGTTGACGGGGGCGGCCTCGGCGGTCTGGGTGGTCTCCACCTCGGCCAGGGTGCCGTTCAGGCCGGCGCCCCGCTTCTTCTCCTGCCAGCCGGCCAGGACGGCGTGGGCCAGGCAGATGACGATGCCGAAGATCTGGATGGGCAGAATGGTCTGCCACAAGGAACCGGACTCGATGCCCAGCACGGTGGCGGCCCGCATGGTGGGACCGGCCCAGGGCATCAGATTCAGAATGCCCATGGCCAGCACGGCAATCCGCAGAAGGGTGGTGGGCCGCATGTTCATCTTCTTGTACACCGGCAGCAGGGCGGGCACCACGATGCAGAAGGTGGAGGCGCCGCCGCCGTCCAGATGGCCTACCAGGGCGATGATGGCGGTGACCAGGGTGACGCCCATCACGCTCTTGCCCACCAGCTTCATCAGATTACCGATGATGACGTCGAACATTCCGGCGTCGGTCATGATGCCGAAGTACAGCACGGAGAACACGAACAGCGCGGCGGTGGGGCCGGTGCTCTTAAAGCCCGCCTCCACCATCTCGGCCAGCTGCTCAAAGCTGTAGTAACCGCCGATGACCAGGATGATGCCGAGAATGGCGGGAAAGACGATAAAGGCGATGCTGGGTTGGGTCTTGCTCTTAAACAGCGTGACCACAATGGCGACAATACATACTAAACCAAGAATACCAACGACGGTTTCACTCATTGTCTGCTCCTTCTTTCTTTAATTATCCCTGATAGGGTTTGATTTTCTTGACTACGTCCAGAATGGTGCCGTCCCGGGCCTCCAGGACCGCCACCACCTGATCCTCCCACTGCAGGTCGTCGGGACGGCCCACCAGGGAGTAGGCCTTTTCCTTCAGGCTCTCAATGGTGACGTGGGGGATGCCCGCCTTGTCCAGGCACTCAATCAGGTCGGGCCGGAGGGGATTCACGGCGATGCCGTAATCCGTCACCAGCACGTCCACGCAGTCCCCAGGGGTGGTGACGGTGACCACATGCTCGCAGACCGTGGCCATCCGGCCCCGGGTCAGCGGGGTGACGATGATGCACACCTTGCTGCCCGCCGCAGTGTCGGGGTGGCCGCCGGGGGCGCCCCGGAGGACGCCGTCGGAACCGGTCAAAACGTTGACATTGAAGCCGGTGTCAATCTCCAGCGCCGCCAGAACCACAAAGTCCAGCTTGTTGACGAAAGCGCCCTTGTTGGCGGGGTTGGCGTACTGGGAGGCGCTCATCTCATAGTGGCCGGGGGTTTGATTGATGGAGTTCACCGCGTCCAGGTCGAAGTCCTGCACGTCGATGACCTTGCCCACCTTGCCCTTCTTCAGCAGCTCCACCATGGGGCCGCAAATGCCGCCGATGGCCCAGCCCATTTTAATGTTCCGCTCGTCCATGTACCGCTCCAGGAACAGATTGGCCGCCAGAGAGGGGCCGCCCACACCGGTCTGGAAGGAGAAGCCATCCTTAAAATAAGGCGTGGAGGCAATGACCCGGGCCACGTCCTCGGCCATCATCAGATCCCGGGGATTCTGGGAGATCCGGGCGGCGGCGGAGGCGATCTTCTTGGGGTTGCCGATGGAATCCACCACCACTACCGCGTCCACGTCGATGGCCTCCACGGAGGCGGGCATGTTGGGGAAGTCCACCAGGCAGTCCGTGACCACCACCACATGGTCGGCGTACTTGGCGTCGGTCATGGCGTAGCCCATGCTGCCGCAGTTGGACTTGCCGCC
>CANQQI010000012.1 GCA_947625945.1 uncultured Oscillospiraceae bacterium | reverse complement strand
AATCCACAGCATCCCTTACAGTGTAGCACATGACCTTGGAGAGGGTCACTAAAAACTACTACTCTATAATACAAGGAACAAGTGCATCTGAGAGAGAATTCAGCGGCGCGTTCTTCGGATTGTAGGGAGCGATAGATATGATCTCCCAGTCATCGAGGCCGCAGGCAAGGTCGCCTTCGCAGCATACTCTTACCCAGGGATAGCAGGTATCGCTGTTATCGTAGTGATAGTCGCCCTCCTTGACCTCGATTTCCAGTTCCAGACCAACCTCAAAAGCAACGCGCATTCCGGGCAGGTCGCGGACATAGACACGCTTTATGTCGGCATCGATAAATTCGACCTCACCGATCCGGTGAACATGACGGGCATACAGGTTAAGAGACTGCCAATCGCTGTTAACGTAGTCCTCGGCAGCCTGGTACAGACCGTTATAGCATTTATTCTTTACAAATTCCGCAAAAGAACGGCCCGTTGCCATATGCGCGGTCCTCCTTAAATCTTGTACTTGTCGATATCCACTTCACGGATGTCGGGGTTGGACAGCAATTGCGTCATATGCCCGGTTTCATCACGGAAGAAAACAATATGCCAGTGTGAAATCTGACCCTCGTCATCTGTTGAATTATTGCAAGCGCTTGTGATACTCTCCATATAGTTAACAGGAATCAGTAGAACCTCGTCAGAATTCTTAAAACCATAAACCATATACTTGTTTTCGCAATCAGAAATATCATCGAGCGGTCCGCGTCTGTAGCCGAACCAGTATTTATCACGATTGCCCTGACGGTATGCTTTTGAGATGCAGAATATGTACCCGCTCTTACCATCGACCGATTTATAGGTGCTGCGGCCGACCTTTTGCAGATGGATATCCGCGTTTGCTTCTACCTTGGAAACACACGCACTGACATAATCATTTGCCCTTGGAGCCGTGTCAGATCTTGAATCGACAATCGGCTTGACCGGTTCATCCGACACAGAGATCATCGCATCGTAATCTATCCCCATAGATTCACAGAATAACCGTTTCAGGACATCAAATCTGCTGATACAGAAATCCTCATAAAATTCCTTCAAAGCATCAAAATCGTCCGAGCCGGTATAATCCATATCCATCCATTCGAGATCATTTCTCGTTGTGAAGCTGTATTTGCGCTCGACTTCATCGAGATTGATATGCTGAAGGTACTTCGTGTCCTGATAGAAATTACGGTCGCGCTTACTGCGGTTAACATATTCGGGCAGATAGCACAGATTTGCGATGCAGCTTATCGGCAGACCGGCGCCGCTTGTGGCGGCAATCAGCTTTTTCATCTGTTCCTTCGGGGCTATATGTTCAACGTCGAATTTATCAATTGAAAGCTGATCCATTGCCGTGAACGTATTAAGGTAAATACAGTTAAGAAGAACATATTCCTCGCTGCGCGGATTGGCGATCTGCTTGCTTTCGGTTCTAAGCATGGATTTATCAAAGAAAGCATCCAGGGCGTTGCGCCACATTCTGGGTGAAATCTCAATCATGTAGCGATTGGGCTTTGCCGCGCTGTGAATTTTTCCGGTGCCGCCTTCACTCCAGTAGTTTGTGATTATGTCGTACACGTAATAGAGACGTAGATTTCTTGCTATTACATCCTTCTTGGAATCCCAGGCGTCATCAACTTTAGAATAGTCGCCAGAGCCGTACATCTCCTTGAATGTTGTGGAGATCATGGAGAGAATCTGATACTTGGAGTGGAAGAGCTTTGTGCCGGAGCGGCTGTTTCCTTTAAAACGGATTATTGCCGACACGGAGTCTACAACAAATTTTATCGCATTATTCAGAGCGTTCTCAAATGCGCCGATATCGGCGATATCATAAATGTTTTGATACAGGGTTTTTATCCTGTCCGTATCATTCAGACAGGCGTTTACGAGTTCAAAGCCGAGAGGGTTGACAGTGTCGTCAGCAAGCCCTTTCTGGAACCCCAGGATATCATATTTTGATACAAGGAATTTACTCAGTCCAAACAGATATTCAAACGCATTAACCTCTTTTGAGGAGCGCATCTTCTCACGGTCGTATCCGTGAATCACAAAGCCGTCTTCCACAAAAGCGTCATATTTCTTAATCGCGCACTCCACGATTGCAGTATTCGACACTTTGAAGCGTTTGTTCACCGGCCACGCGGCGGCATAGACTTCGTACTGGTCGAGAGGGGTACCCTGGGAGTTGATGCGGTCGAAAATCTCCGGCAGGTTTTCCTCCTCGCCGTGATAAACAATTACTGGGATTACTGTCGAGGCAATCTGATCATACAGCGCCTGCCGCTCTTCAAAGAACTGCGCGATAACATCGATTAGTGCGCCTATGGGCGTTGCGCCGGCGTTAAATCTGTCCGCTATATCCTTTGCCGGCTTATAATACTGAAGATTTTTAAATGACTTCTGCTTTTTTATAAAATCCGTCAGAATTGAACGCACCACATTATAGTTTGCCGACACGTTTGCATTTACGATTTGAAGTACGCTCTGGCAGAAATCATCGGAAATGTTGCTGTCATAGAAGAACTCGGTAGGGTTCGTCATGTACTTTTTTATACATTTCTACACTCATCTGCATTAAACTGTCTTTGCGAAAAATCGGTATTATACTGCACATAACATTTCTTTGAGATCTCGCCATCTCGATAAAAAGTAATCTGTTCCCCTGCTTTTAACTTGGAAACTTTATCATATATACTATAAGGGGCGGGAATAAATCTGAAAGATAAGTACATTTCTATCGCCAAAGGATTAATTTCCAGTGGATACACGGCTCGAATAGCCTTTAATTCAGAAGCAAGTATATACGCATATTCATCTTCATAGTAATATAGTGGTTTTATTCCTTGTTTGTCTCTGACCGCAAAGACTTTTCCTTTTAGAAGATCAATGATACAAATTGCAAACATCCCATCAAGCTTTTCAATGAATGATTCTCCATACATTTTGTATAGCTGCAATATTAACTCGACTTCACCCAAAGTACCAAATGTTGTCTCACCCACCTCCTTGCGTAATGACTTGTAGTTGTATATCTCGCCATTGAATATTACAGCGGTTCTCTCGTTCGTGTCCCAAAAAGGCTGCATAGACATTTTGACATCGACCATATTCATTTTGCAGTTCATAAAGACTCCGCCCGCAGTGCAAACATTTGAAATGCCAGTTGTACGGATAGTATAATTGATCAAGGAAATAATGCTTCTCTCTAGATAGTTTTGAACAAACCACGCGAAATCCATATGCTTTTTAGTGATGGGGGCATTCTTTTCTCTTGCTGAAAACCCTAACAAAGATTCCAAGACACCAATTATTTCTTCTTCGTTCATCATCAAGAATCCGGCAGAATGATTTCTGATTAAATTTGACACATCATAAAAATCGCCGTTTATCGTCAAATAATCTTTTAATCTATCTGAAATATCCTCATTCATCTTTCCATATGCCGCTAAGGCCATAGTTTTTCCCTCATCACGCCAAGGCTCAAAACCGAGGAATCGAGTGGCAACGGCATAAAAATATCCTAATGAATTCGGATAATCCAGTTGAAGGATTTTTTTATATCTATGATTGTTAATCTGCCATAGAGTGGTAACAGCTGATTCTCCGATGCCATCTACAACAACACCAACAGCGTTATAAAAGCCAGAGGACTCATAGCTTGAAGCAATATGCGCCAAATGATGCTCACAAAACAACACTTCAATTGTTTCCGGTGCAGAGCATTTCTGTATGATTAGTTTTCGGACATTGCCTTGGCAACGGAAAAAGCTGTATCTGTCAATAATATTAGTATTGATGATGCTATCAATTAGCCGGCTGCCGCAAATAGAGTTTATATCAGTATCATTTTTGCATTTTTGAATGATATCAAGAATTTCAAGATTAAGACGATCCATCCATAAAGCCGGGTCATATCCAATCACTATTGCATCAATATCATCCCAAGTCAAATTGCAATGAATGAGGCTCTGCTTTATAGCTGACGAAGGAAACATTCCTTTAGAGCCTTTAATCCTATTGCAACGTTCCTCTTCAATCCCAAAAACAACTTCGCCGTTAATAAAAACAACAACGGACGGGTCATGATAGTTCAGACCGTAAATGCAGGGATTGATCCCTAATAATATTTCGTTTTTAGTGCCAAATATGTCTTTCATTATATAAACCCTCAGCAAAATGAATTTCCAGTTCTATCTTATCGTCCGTTTGTATCTGTATTGATTTATGGCTTACTCAAGGGATTATTAAATCATTTGTCCTCTAAGGGACAAAAAATCCTTTTTCTGATATATCCAATCTGAAAACGATTGGACAGTTTCTGCGTTATTATTTTAAATTGATTTGAAAAGTCTTTAGTGCAATGGGCATCAGATCCGAGCACTATTTTTTTGCCTCCCAACTGACGGTATCGTTCAATTATGGAGTACGAAGGCAGTGGCTCATCATGCGAATTATGAATAGACGAAGTGTTTACTTCTAATACTATGTTTTGCTGAACAACTTTTGAAAGAATCTTATCTAATAATCCGGAATCAATCTCCCAGCTATCAAAAAACAACCTCGGGAAATCTAAATGAGCCAACACTTGGAAACCGCCAAGCTCGATAGTCTTTAACATTATGTTGTAGTATTCATCTAGTGCTTCTGTAACTGGCAGGTTCCTCGCTCCCGGAAATGCCGCATTGTTGCAATGATGGATTCCTGCCGTAATACAATCGAATGGATAGGCGCAGTATTTAGCGAACTCATGTGGAAACAGATGTGGCTCAGAAAATTCGATCCCACTAAGTAAGGTTAATGAACTATACTTCTTCCGCAAACGATTGATTTCGCAAAAGTAATCGTCAACAACAAAGTTTTGAGTTCTATTATCCTTAATGATAGACAGGTTTTTTTCCATAGAATTGAAATCCACATGCTCGGTGAAGCAGATTATCCTAGAACCCGTTTTTTCTGCAGTCAAACAGTATTCTTCCATTGTAGACGTTCCGTCTATCGAAAATTTAGAATGAACGTGCATATCCGCAAATAATTTCATATCATGCCTCTCTCATATAAATCACGGGTAATATCAAAGGCAATAGATGCTTTAATGGTGTTAGTCCTTTCTTCGTTCACGCATTTTGCTGGTTTTATTTCTGCTGGAATTATCTCTTGAACTGCATGAACTATTTTTTTTCGTCGAGCCACTGGTTTTTTTAGAAACATTAGAAGAATCAGTTCGGCGATTCAATTTGCTTACGAGTTGTCCGCACGCAGCTTTTATACTCCCACCGCGAGATTCTCTTATTTTCACAGTCAGTCCAACATCATTTAGTTTATCACGAAAAGCGACTAATTCTTGCTTATTAGGTCGTCTGACCACCTTACAATCAGTTTCGTTGTATTGAAGAAGATTTATAAGAACATTCTTGCCACGAAACCATCTTCCCAACTGTTTTACATCGCTTAAGCGATCATTCAAGCCTGGAATTAATAAATACGCTATGGTAACAGTACGATTGTGTCTCTCAGAATACGAAAGCGTTGACTGGACAACCTCCTCGATATCATAGCCCTTCATATGGGGCATAATATAGTTTCTTGTACGTTGATTTGTTGCATGCAAAGATAATGTGAGCTGGATTTTCAAATGCTCTTCCCTAATTTTTTTCATTTGGGGTAAAGGACCAGAGGTTGAGATGGTAATCCCGTCCGTTGGAAAGTTCAGACCTTTCCGATCTCTAAGAATATGAATCGCTTTAATCACATTGTCGTAATTAAACAGCGGTTCACCCATTCCCATAAATACAATCCGGTTTACTTTTCCGCTCACCAAAACAACCTGCTGAACTATTTCAGATGGGGTAAGATTCCTAATAAAACCGTTTTTACCAGAGGCACAAAAAATGCATCCGACAGGGCATCCAATCATGGTGCTTACACAAACGGTTGTGCCTGTCTTTCGTTTAATGCTGACGGTTTCTATACAGTAACCGTCAGACAATTCAAATGCATACTTTTGGGTGTCGGGACCGCGAAAGACTTCCTTAATCCTTATCGTGCTTTGCTTTTTTCCATTTGGGCCTGAATAAAGATTATGATAGAGTTTATCTGCTTGTTCTTCTCCAATTGTTTCTGCTACTTCAGAATATGTGAATCCATAAGGATCGCTATAAATATCTTCGAGTTGAAGATGAAGCTTGGTTCCCACGATAATCTACCTCCAATTAATCGTAATAGCTATTTATTGAGCCAAAAGAAATCAGTGTTCTTTTGAAGAGTTTTCTCTAAAAATATCGATTGAATTTAACATCTGTAGTGTTCGTTCATCATTACTAAATACTGCATAGAGCGCTAAAAAAACAGTCCAACTCATGCTCTTTTTCCCATTCTCAATTGCGTTATAAGTTTGCCTCGAGATACCGATTCTCTCAGAAATGTCAGCTTGAGAAGCACCGATTCTTGCTCGCAACACAGGTAACTCAATTATTAGAGCGTCGATAAGTTCTCGCCTTTTGCTGCTTAATAGTTCCATAGTTATCTCCCTTCATATAAATTTACACTATCAAATAGCTACTTTTTTCCGTTGGTGTTGATTACATCACACGCAACCCAGCAAAAGCAATTGGCATTAAACAGTTGCAATTCAATTTTAGCTCTCTTTTTGCGGTAATCAATATGGCGGACCACACCATTACATTCAGCAAACAACGGATCGTCAATGTGTATTACATCTCCGATTTGTATTATTCTAATCGCCTTAATCAGGCCATCGGTTTCAAAAATCTTGTTTGCAAATAAACGGTCATAACCTTGAAGGCAGAAACCGCACTCAGGGCAACCAAGCGCTCTTATTACGCCTTCGACCATCATAGCGGATAAATCAACAGGTTCAGATGAATATACAAAGACATATCCCGGAAGCAAGTCAAATAGAATATCAATATTCTTTCCCTGCCTTCTTTGGCGCTTGATTATTTTTGGTGATAACGCTCTATGAATTCCAGCCTTTTCTAAAGCATTTGCGACCTGCTGACATTTCTTGGTTTCGCAGAACAAACAATAACAGTAATTCATTTGGGTAAGCTCCGCCATTAGTCGAATCATTCGGCGAAGCAATTCGACTAAAAAATCGTACTTTATATTCAAACTAAGCATTATTACAGCAAGCCACTGATAATATGCGATAGTTTTGCCTCATTGGTTGGTTCACAAATCGATAAAAACAGTTCTTTGAACCATCGATGATGCGAATTCGTCGTCCACCGCAGATATTTGCAACACCAGCCTATTATCATTATATCATTTGTCGCCGAGGTTGTCAATTTGTTGCCGTAGTTGACGAGCATTTTTTGTACCATTTTTTCAAGGAATAACTCTTGATGCTGTGCCCACCAGTCAGGAAAAGACATTATTCCACTGTTCTTCTAACATGGTCTTCATTTGTGCATGTGGTGAGTTGGCGAAGCAGCATGAAGAACAAGGAACTTGACCTGCTGATCGTGGTCAATATGTTCCTGACCGGCTTTGACGCCACGACGCTGAATACGCTGTGGGTGGATAAAAACCTGAAAATGCACGGCCTGATTCAGGCCTATTCTCGCACAAACCGCATTCTCAATTCCATCAAGGTATTCGGCAACATCGTTTGCTTCCGCAATCTGCAAAAGCGCACCGACGATGCAATTTCTCTGTTTGGCGATAAGGAAGCGGGCGGTATCGTCCTGATGCGTGGCTATAAGGATTACTACTTTGGCTACGAGGATGTCGACGGAAAATATCACCCCGGCTACCAGGATATGATTGAGGAACTGACAACGAAATTCCCGCTGACAGAGGAACGCATTACCGGCGAACAGCGGCAGAAGGAGTTTATTGTTCTGTTCGGTGCGATTTTGCGTATGCGCAACCTTCTGACTTCCTTTGACGAATTTGCCGGAAGCGAAATTTTGAGCGAGCGGGATTTTCAGGATTATCTTGGCCGCTATCAGGACTTACGGGATGAGTGGAAAAACCGCAAGCCCGGTGGCGAAAAAGAGGACATCACCGATGACATCGTTTTTGAAATCGAACTGATCAAGCAGATCGAGATCAATATAGATTACATCCTGCTTTTGGTGCAGAAATACCACGATTCTCACTGCGATGACAAGGAAGTGCTTATCACAATCCTCAAAGCAGTGGACGCCAGTCCTGAACTGCGCAGTAAGAAGGCGTTGATCGAAACCTTCATTGCTGGAATCAACGATGTATCAGATGTGATGCTGGAATGGCGTACCTTTGTCGCCGAAGAAAAAGAACGGCAGCTTGTCGCAATCATTCAGGAGGAAAACCTGAAAGACGACGAGACTCGCCGCTTTATGGAGAGCGCCTTCCGTGACGGCTCTGTCAAAACGACAGGCACGGATATTGACCGGCTGATGCCGCCAATCTCCCGCTTCGGCGGTGGAAACCGTGCAGCAAAGAAGCAGACCATCATTGATAAACTGAAGGGTTTCTTCGATCGATTCTTCGGCATCGGATAAATGGGTCTTAGGGTGTCCCTAACGAGGCCTTTTGCGCAGTTCGGCAGAACGGAGTAAAAAGGCACTGCTCGCTAAGATGACACAGGCATCGGGAGCAGCCGTACTGCTTTGGCTCCGATAGGAGTAAAAACAGTCTGCTCGCTAAGATAATGCAGACTATTTCAGCGCAACGAGAAAGAGGCGCAGCCGGTGCTTACCTGCATCTGACTGCGCCTCTGATTCCGATCAAATTCTGTTGCTGCTCACACGAAAATGACCTCTGCATTTACGATTTCTGTAGCTCGATTGCGGAGGTTATTGCTCCGCCTGACCCATTCCATCGGGTCACTTGCTTTGAGCTTTTCGGTCAAGTTTTCTTTTTCGGATAGTTCCCTCACAAGCATATCAAACATCGCCTGTGCCCGAGACTCTATCTCGGCAAGATAATCGTTCAGCGTCCCGGTGGTCAACAGATTGTAGTATCTCACCCGGTGGTTCTCCTTCAAAAATCGCCGGTGTCGCTGTCCCCAAACACCAATTTGCACCTTGATTTGATTATCAATCTCAAGATTCGGCAGATAATAATCACCCACCTGTCGGTATGTGCCGCCCAACTTTTCAAACTCCGTCATTGTGCTTCCCTCCATTCATCCCGTGTATACGACCTTGAACTTCTTGCGCTTTGCACCGATGATTTTCAGCAGCGCTTCGTCAACAGCGTCGGCATATCTGCCCTCTGCGATGAGCCTGCTGCGCAGATCATTCAGACTTCCAATGAGAAGCCGCCGCTCTGCATCATCCATTGCAAGATGATATTTTTGTTTCATATTCTGCCCTCCTTGTGCTATCATTGTAACGGAGAGGCCAGTAAAAATCGAATGTGCGAATAAAATTCTAAAGAAGCTGTATGTGTGCGAGATGAAATATGTGTGTTTCTGCCGGTTAATTCATTGTTTTATGAAATCCGTTATCAGCACTCGCACCAAATCTGTTACCGTTGTTGATACTATATCAACAACGGTAACTTTTTATTTATTGCCGGTCTGGGAATGTTTTTGGAATGAAACTGGGGATATTTTGAACAAATCCGGCCATAAGCAAATTGTATGCCCGAATTTGTTGCGGCCATGATAGGAAAACCATCGGCAGCGAAGCCGGTCGGAAAGATACTGTCGTTTCTGCGATCGTCAACGTCAGGATGGGAGAGACATCAGAAAGTTATCATTTTCGGGGATCGTGGGCACCCTTGTGTGCCGCAGACAATAGGACTTGCAGAAGCAACACAAGCAAACGGGGCCTGAATGAAACGATTTGACTTTGCACATAATATGTACTATAATCGTAGTGCAAGGAGGCAACGCCATGGATACAAACATGACTTTTCGTATAGATTCTGAGGTGAAGGCGCAAATGAGTGCCATCTGCAATCAGCTGGGTATGACCACTTCCACTGCTTTTAACATCTTCGCCAACGCTTTTGTGCGGGCGAAGGGGATGCCCTTCGCGGTTACGATCACGGATGAACCCGCAAAGATCTCCCGTGAAAAAATGCTGGCAGATACGGATCGGCTGCTTTATCATTTGTCATTTCGGCCATGGGAGAACCTCCTTAATCGCAATCTAAACCTAATTACCATATCAGTATAGCACAGTTTGATGCGATTTTCAATGCGTTTCTTGTGAACATTTATTGTTATTTGCTGTTTCTTGTAGTTTGTTGTTATTCTCTTTCATATCTAACCTGTAGCCTCGCCAAGCAAATATCTAACCCGTAGCCTCGCGTTTTGGCAGTTTCTGTGTATAGGATAGATAGTGAAAAAGTTTGAAAGGGATTCCGGGCTGCCGCCGGTTTTTGGGGGCAAACCTCGGAATCCCTTTATTTCAGTACATTTCAGCCCTTTGCGACGTCGGTTCTCGTCATCAATGCTACGGTCTCCACATGGGCGCAGCGGGGGAAGAGATCGAAGGCCCGGGCGGCGGCCAGGCGGTAGCCGTGGGTCTTGAGAAGCGCCACGTCCCGGGCCAGGGTGGCCGGGTCGCAGGAAATGTAGGTCAGGCGCCGAGGGGCCAGGCTGGCAATTGCCTGGACGGCCTCCCCGCTCAGGCCCTTCCGGGGCGGGTCCACCACGATAGCGTCTGGCCGCAGCCCCTGCTCCAGGAGGGACTGGGCCGCCGCGCCGGCATCCCGGCAGAGAAATTCCACGTTTTGGACGCCGTTCCGGGCGGCGTTCTCCCGGGCGTCTTCCACCGCCTGGGGAATCACCTCCACCCCCAGCACCTTCCCCGCCTGCCGGGCCAGAACCAGGGTGATGGTCCCCACGCCGCAGTACAGGTCCAAGGCGGTGTCCCGGTCGGTCAACTCCGTCAGGTCCAGGGCGGCCTGGTACAGCCGCTGGGCCTGGTCGTGGTTCACCTGGTAGAAGGACCGGGCGGAGAGCCGGAAGGTCAGGCCGCAGAGGGTGTCCTCAATATAGCCGGGGCCCCAAAGGGTCCGAAATTCCTCCCCCAAAACCGTGTTGCCCGGCTTCTCGTTGACGGACAGCACCAGACTGCGAAATCCCGGAACGGTTTTCAGGCTGGCGATCAGCGCATCCTTTTTGGGAATGCCATGGCCGTTTACCACCAGGCACACCAAAATCTGGCCGGACACCTCCCCTTTCCGGACGAAAATGTGCCGGACCAGGCCGGTGCGGGTTCCCTCGTCATAGGGCGGGATCTGATAGCGGTTCATGTAGGCCAGGACCAGGTCCTTCACCCGGTCCATCTCCTCCGGCAGCAGCAGGCACCGGGCGCAGGGCACCACCTGATGGGTCCCCGCCCGGAAAAATCCGGCCTGGGCATGGCCGGGGCGGCCCGTCAGCTGGTACTGGGCCTTGTTGCGGTAGCCCTGCCAGTCCCGGGCGGCGATGAGGGGCACGGACTCCAGGGACTCCCCCGCCAGGCGGTTCAGAGCCTGGCGGACCCGCTCCGCCTTCAGGCGGCATTCCTCGGCGTAGTCCATGTGCTGGAAGACGCAGCCGCCGCAGAGCTTGGCCAGGGGGCAGGCCCGGTTCACCCGGTGGGGGGAGGGCTCCAAAATTTCCGTCAGCTTCCCCGCCGCCCAGGTCTTGCCCACATGCTCGATCCGCAGCCGGACCCGCTCTCCGGCGATGGCGTTGGGGAGGAACACCGTCTGGCCGTCGATTTTGGCGATACCCCGGCCGTCGGAGGTGTAATCCGTGATTATGGCCTCCAAAATTTGACCCTTTTCGATCATAGCCGCTCCTCCAAAAAGATCCGCTGAGGCGTAAATCCCTGGGCGGCGTAGAACGCCCGGGCGTCATCGTTGAAGGCCCAGACATTCAAGGTGATGTCGTCAAAGCCCCGCTCCCGGGCGTAGGCCCGGACATGGGCCAGGAGGGCCGCCCCCACTCCCCGGCGGCGGTGGGCGGCGTCCACGCACAGATCGTCGATATAAAGGGTTCTCCTGCCGGTCAGGACCGGGTCGCCGGCAGTCTCCTTGTGGACGCAGAAGGCATAGCCCAGGACGGAATTGCCTTCCCGGGCGACAAAAATGGGCCGGTCCGGCCGCCGCAACAGCGCCTCCAGGGCGAGACCGTCATATTTTTGGGCGTCGGGCCGGAACAGATCCGGCCGGCCAAGATGGTGGACCTGCCCCACCTGGCACAGAAGCCCCAGTAGAGCGGGAATGTCCTCAACGGCAGCGTTTTGAATGACCATGGGGCGCCTCCTTTTTCCTGATGGGCGTATTGTAGCACATTTTGTTCCCGGTTGCAATGGGGGCCGGAATGTGATACCATTTAAGAAAAGGAGGGGATCGAATGGACTATGCTTCCTGCACGCTGTGCCCCCGGATGTGCGGCGTGGACCGCGCCGCCGGGGAACTGGGTTTCTGCCGGTGCCCGGACACGGCATTGGTTGCCAAGGTCATGCGCCACGCCTGGGAGGAGCCGGCCCTGGCGGGGCCGGGGGGCAGCGGGGCCATTTTCTTCGGCGGCTGCACCCTGGGGTGCCGGTACTGCCAGAACCGGGCCATCAGCGGCGGGCCGGTAGGGACGCCCATGGACGCCGCCGCCCTCCGGGGGGCCATGGAGGGCCTGATCCGGGAGGGGGCGGAGAACATCGATCTCATCACCCCCACGCATTTTCTGCCCACTATTCTCCCGGCCCTGCGGCCCAAGCTGCCGGTGCCGGTGGTATACAACTGCGGGGGCTATGAACGAGTGGAGACCATTGCCGCCCTGGACGGGCTGGTGGATGTGTACCTGCCGGACCTCAAGTATGCCGACAGCGGTCTGGCCCGCCGCCTCTCCGGGGCGGAGAACTATTTTGAAACCGCCTGCCGGGCCATTGAGGCCATGGCGCGCCAGGTGGGACCTGTCCAATGGCGGGGGGACCGGGTGGTTCGGGGCGTCATCGTCCGGCACCTGATCCTGCCGGGGCAGGTGGAGAACTCCCTGCGGGTGCTGGACTATCTGGGCGGCGCCTTTGCCCCGGGACAGATTTTGGTCAGCCTGATGCGGCAGTACACCCCTATGGGCGGCCTGCCCGCCCCCTTCGACCGGACGGTGACGGAGGCGGAGTACCAGGCGGTGCTGAGCTGGGTCTATCTGAACCGGCTGGAGGGCTTTACCCAGGAGGCGGAGGCGGCGGATCGGCAATACATCCCGGATTTTTGAATATTTTTGGCAAAATGCCCGCTGGGAGCCCCCAGCGGGCATTTTTCCTGTGCAGTTGGGCAATTGCATTTTTAGAGAAATGTGGTAAAATATAGGAAACCGTTGCGAACACAACCAATTTTTAGGAGACACATATGGACGGACGTCTGATCGGCATTCTCATCGACTCCTTTTGGAAAATACTGCTCCCCGGCCTCACCGCTACCATTCCCCTGACGATCATTTCCTTCTCCATTGCCATGGTCATCGCGGTGATCGTGGCTCTGATCCAATTTGCCAATATCCGGCTGCTGAAGCAGCTTTGCCGGTTTTATATCTGGGTCATTCGGGGCACTCCCCTGCTGGTGCAGCTGTTCGTGGTGTTCTACGGCCTGCCCCGCGTGGGCGTTATCATCGACCCCTTTCCGGCGGCGGTAATCGTCTTCTCCATTAACGAGGGGGCCTACTCCGCCGAGGTGGTCCGGGCGGCCCTGGAGGCGGTGCCCGCCGGGCAGATCGAGGCGGGCTATTGCGTGGGCATGAACTATTTGCAGATCATGTGGCACATCGTCCTGCCCCAGGCCATGCGGATCGCCTTCCCGCCCCTGTCCAACTCCCTGATCGCCATGGTGAAGGACACCTCCCTGGCCGCCAACATCACCGTGGTGGAGATGTTTATGGAGACTCAGCGAATTGTGGCTCGGACCTGGGAGCCCCTGGCACTGTACATCGAGGTGGGGCTCATCTACCTGCTGTTCTGCACCGTGCTGACCAAGCTCCAGAGCTTCGGGGAAAAGAGGATGCGTACCTATGGAAAATAACGCCATGCTGGAGGTCCGGGGCTTGAAAAAGCGGTTCGGCGACCTGGAGGTGCTGAAGGGCGTGGATCTGACCGTCCATCAGGGAGACGTGGTGGCGATTTTAGGGCCCAGCGGCTCGGGAAAGACCACCTTCCTGCGCTGCCTCAATTTCTTGGAGACCGCCGACGAGGGAACCCTGGTTTTTGATGGGGAGACGTTTCATCTGGGGAAGGTTCCCCGGCGGGACGTGGCCCGGCTGCGGAAAAAGACCGCCTTCGTCTTTCAGAATTACAATCTGTTCCTCAACAAGACCGCCCTGCAGAACGTGATGCAGGGGCTCCAGGTCGCCCGGAAGGTCCCCAAGGGCCGGGCGGAGGCCCGGGCCAAGGCGGCGCTGGACAAGGTGGGCCTGGCCGACCGATATAACTACTACCCCCATCAGCTCTCCGGCGGCCAGCAGCAGCGGGTGGCCATCGCCCGGGCCCTGGCCACGGAGCCGGAGATCATCTACTTTGACGAGCCCACCTCCGCTCTGGACCCGGAGCTGATCGGGGAGGTGCTGGCGGTGATGCGGCAGCTGGCACGGGAGGGGATGACCATGCTGGTGGTCACCCACGAGCTGCATTTTGCCCGGGAGGTCTCCAGCCAGGTGATCTTCATGGAGGGCGGACAGGTGCTGGAATCCGGCGCCGCCGAGGCCTTCTTCCAGAACCCAAAAGAGGCCCGGACTCGGGCGTTTCTTCGTACCATCAGCGGCCGCGAGGCCGGTGAAATAGACCCCAAAAAGGAGTAAGAAATCTATGAAAAAAATGATCGCTTTATTGCTGACCGGGCTGCTGGCCCTGAGCCTGCTGACCGCCTGCGGCCCCACGGAGCCCCAGAATACCGCCGGCAATTCCCAGTCCACGGAAGCGCCCGCCGGGACGGACCACCTGAGCCGGATCCAGGACGCCGGAAAGATCGTCGTGGCCATGGAGGGCACCTGGTCCCCCTGGACCTACCACGATGAAAACGATCAGCTGGTGGGCTACGATGTGGAGGTGGCCCAGGCCATCGCCGAAAAGCTGGGCGTGGAAGTGGAATTCGTCGAGGGCGAGTTTGACGGCCTGTTCGCCGGCATGGAGGCCGGGCGGTACGACATCGTGGTCAACGGTGTGGACATCGACGAGGAGCGGGCGGAAAAGTATGACTTCTCCACCCCCTATGCCTACAATCAGACGGCGGTGATCGTGGCCATGGACAACGAGGAGATCACCTCCTTCGAGGACCTGGCCGGCAAGCACACCGCCAACACCATCACCAGCACCTACGCCAAGGTGGCGGAGAAGTACGGCGCCACCGTCACCGGTGTAGACGACTTGGCCCAGACCTTTGAGCTGCTGCTCACCGGCCGGATCGACGCCACGCTGAACTCCGAAATGACCTTCTACGATTACATGGCCGCCCACCCCGACGAGCAAATCAAGATCGCCACCCTGGGGGAGGCCACCCAGACTGCCATCCCCGTGATGAAGGGCGAGGACAACGCCACTCTGCTTACCGCCATCAACCAGGCCCTGGCGGAGCTGGCCCAGGAGGGCAAGCTCACTGAGCTGTCCAACAAGTACTTTGGCCGGGACATTTCCCAGGATCAGCCCCAGTAATGCCCCTGATATGGACAAAAGCGCCCCCAAGTCCCATGGACTTGGGGGCACTTCAACCTGTCAATAGTCTTTAAACGCGCCTTCCACAGCGGAGCGGGCGCTATTTCACGGCGCTTTGTGCGATATCGGAAAGGGCCTCCTGGGTGCGGGCCAGGGTCTGACGGCTGGCAGTCACCGCTTCCCGCAGCCGATCCACCTGAGCCTGGGTCTGCATGGTCACGGCGGCCAGCTGCTCCTCTGCCTGAGTCAGACTCTCCCGGGCCGCCGCAAGGGCATTCCCCGCTTGGCCGCAGAGCTGGACCGCCCGCTCCCGGGCCAGCCGCTCCGTCCGCTCGGCCCGGCGGTAAATCGCCAACTCCGCCTCGGTGCTGGCGGTATCCGCCTGCTTGGCCTTGGCCAGCTCCTGCTTGGCCTGCTCCAGCTCCTGTTTCGTCTGGGAAAGCTCCTCCTCCAAAGCCTGAATCCGGTCCGCGTCCGGCGGGCTCTGCCGGGGAGACTCCCGTAACGTTTGATTCTCCGTCCGGAGGCGGCTCAGCTCCGCCTGATAACGATTATTGATGTACTCAATATAATTCACTACATCCTCCCGGTTGAATCCCCGGAAGGCCGTTCTGAAGCTCTGATTTTCCGCCATGGGGGCAGGCCTCCTTTCTTTCTGCAAAAAGTATACCACACCCCTCCCCCGATTACAAGCCCCCAGTCCGCCATTTTCCGCCGAAAAAATACGGATTTTCCTATTGACAAATCCCGGCAGCCGTGGTACTATATTTGGGCGGCGGAAAACCGCGGAAAACGCGCGAGTGGTGGAATTGGTAGACTCGCTAGATTCAGGTTCTAGTGTTCATTTCGGACGTGGGGGTTCAAGTCCCCCCTCGCGCACCATTTAGAAAAGCCTTGGGAATCCAAGGCTTTTCTTTTTTGGGGATTTCAAATGCTAATCACCGTCCCGGGGTTTGGTCGGGGACGGCTCTTTTTTACGCTTCCTCCGGCGGAGGGGTGAGCATGGCGATGGAATCCGCCTCGGGGATGGGCCGGCCTTCCATGCAGGCGGCAAACTGGGCGCCGGTCATGGTCTCATTATTCAAGAGGAACTCCGCCACCTGGCGCAGCTTTTCCCCGTCCCGGGTCAGAATGGCCTTGCATTTTTCATAGGCTTGGTCAATAACGGCCTTGACCTCCTGGTCGATGATCCCCGCCACTTCCTCAGAGTAGGACTTGGTCTTTTCATAGTCCCGGCCCAGGAATACCTCGTCGTCGCTGGTATAGGACACGGTCCCCAGCCGCGGACACATGCCGTACCGGGCCACCATGTCCCGGGCCAGCTTGGAGGCCCGGTCGATGTCGTTGGAGGCCCCGGTGGAGATGTCCTGGAGGAACAGCGCCTCCGCCACCCGGCCACCCAAAAGGCCCACGATTTGCTCAAACATCTGATTCCGGGTCAGGTGCTGGCTGTCCTCCTGGGGCCAGCTCCAGGTCATGCCCAGGGCCTTGCCCCGGGGAATGATGGAGATCTGCCGCACCGGGCTGTGGGTGGGCAGGCTGTGCATGGCCACGGCATGGCCCGCTTCATGGATGGCGGTTAAGCGCAGATCCTCCTTCCGAATCACACGACTGCGCTTCTCCGGCCCCGCCAAAATTTTCATCATGGCGTCGTTCAGGTCCTGCATATTCAGTGCCGGCCGGCCCTCCCGGGCCGCCAGGATGGCCGCTTCGTTGAGCAGATTGCTCAGGTCCGCCCCGGTAAAGCCACTGGTAGCCATGGCAATGGTTTTTAAGTCCACCGAATCGTCCAGCCGCTTGCCCCGGGCGTGGACCTTCAGAATGTCCTCCCGGCCCTTGGCGTCGGGGACGCCCACATAGATCTGCCGGTCAAACCGGCCCGGGCGGAGCAGGGCAGAGTCCAGAATATCCGGCCGGTTGGTGGCGGCCAGGACGATGACGCCCTCGTTCTTGCCGAAGCCGTCCATCTCCACCAGCAGCTGGTTCAGGGTCTGCTCCCGCTCATCGTGGCCGCCGCCCAGGCCCGCGCCCCGCTTCCGGCCCACGGCGTCGATCTCGTCGATAAAGACGATGGCGGGCGCCACCTTCTTCGCCTGGTCGAACAGGTCCCGCACCCGGCTGGCGCCGACGCCCACATACATCTCCACAAAGTCGGAGCCGGAAATGGAGAGGAACTCCACCCCCGCCTCCCCCGCCACGGCACGGGCCAGCAGGGTCTTGCCGGTGCCCGGAGGGCCCACCAGCAGCAGCCCGTGGGGCACCTTGGCGCCGATCTGGGAAAATTTGTCGGGATTGCGCAGAAAGTCCACGATCTCCTGCAGCTCCGCCTTTTCCTCGTCGGCGCCGGCCACGTCGTCAAAGGTGACCTTCTCCCCGTCGGGCAGGCCCATCCCCGCCCGGGCCCGTCCGAAATTGGCCATGGGGTTGCCCCCGGCGTTGTTAATCCTGCTCATCAGGAAGAACCACACCAGCAGCACCGCCAGCCCCGCCAGGATCAGGGGGAAGACATAGTCGTAGGGGCTGGGCTGGGCATCAGGTGGAAAATCGTAGCTTTCCAGCACCCCGGAAGCAGTCTGGTCCTGCACCAGGTCCCAGATCTCCCGGCGAAATGCCTCCACGTCCGACAGGGGCACCGTCAGGGTGGTGCTGCCATTATAGGGCGTGTGGAGCTGTAGGGTCAACTGGCCCTCCCGGGCCGAAAAGGCGCGCACCTGCTCCTGTTGAAACAGCTCCACCACCTGAGAATAGGCCAGGTTGGTCAGCCCCGGGTTGAAGATCTGGAGCAGCCAGGTAAAGGCCACCGCCAGAATGACCAGGTAGAGGATCACGGTGATGAATTTGCGGTCTTTCAATGGAAATTCTCCTTACTGCTGATATACCTCCGGCTTGAGAACGCCGATATAGGGAAGATTGCGATACTGCTCGTTATAGTCCATCCCATAGCCTACTACAAACACGTTGTCGATGACAAAGCCGGTGTAGTCCGGCTGCAGGGTGATCCCGGGCTTCCGCCGGGAGGGCTTGTCCAAAAGGGTACACACCGTCAGCGACGCGGGATGCTTGGTCAGCAAATGGCGGTAGGTAAAGTCCAGGGACCCGCCGGTGTCGAAAATGTCCTCCAAGATGATGACGTGCCGGCCCTCCAGATCGGTGGATACGTCCTTTTTGACGGTCATTTCCCCTGCGGTGGTACCGTTATAGGAGGAGATCCACATAAAGTCGATTTGACACTGGGCGTCAAACTGGCGGATCATGTCGCTGAAGAAGATCAAAACTCCCTTCAGCACCCCCACGAACACCGGGTTTTTGTCTGCGAACCGCTGCTGCAAAATGCCCGCCAGCTCCTGGACCTTGGCCCGAAGCTCGGCTTCCGAGATGAGTACCCTTTGGATGTTTTCTTCCATGCGAAGAACCTCCTATATTTCTTTTTCCCGATAGACCATCGGTTCTATCCAATACGTCCTGCCGGGACCCGCCCGGTCCAGGTTGACCCCCAGGCCAAAGACTCCCAGCACCCCCACCTGATCCGCCAGCACCGGCACCCGGCTGCGCTGGGCGGCGGGGATCTTCCGATCGATAAAAAGCTTTTTCAGGGTTTTCCGCCCGCCGGGAAGGCGCATCTCGTCCCCCGGCTCCCGGCTCCGCACCAGGACAGGGCCCTCAGGGCACACCTGGAACCGGCCCGGTCCCGGCGGCGCGTCCCCCGGCAGCACCGTCACCTTGATGCCCCATTCGGGAAGCTCCGCCGTTCCTGTCTCCGGCAGAATGGCTGGCGTGGGGGGTGCTTCCGGCGGCAGGATCGTCAACCGGTCATATTCCCGGGCCAAAATAACCCCGCCGGGAAATAGGCCCCGGGCCCCGGGCTTATGGGAAAATACCAGCTTTTCCGCCAGGGCAATGTGCTCCGCGGTGGGTTCCGGGACCCCGGAGGCTTCCAGCAGGGCCGCCAGGCACCGGTTCCTTTGGGCCTGGGGCATGGCCCGCAGGGCGGAAACACTGTTTTCAGGGACAGACAGGCCGGAAAGCAGCGCCTCCTCCTCCCGCAGCCGCAGGGCCATGGCGGAGAGGTCCTCCCCCAGCCGGGGATTTTCCCGGTACAGAAGGGGCATGACATGATTGCGCAGCCGGTTCCGGAGAAATCGGTCGGAGCCGTTGGTGCTGTCCGTCACATAGTCGATCCCCTGGTCCTCCAAAAAGGCCAGCACCTCCCGCCGGGTCACCAGCAGCATGGGCCGGAGGATCCGGCCCCGCACCGGGGCGATGGCTCCCAAGCCCCGGAGGCCCGTCCCCCGCACCAGACGGAGCAGAACCGTCTCGGCATTGTCGTCGGCGGTGTGGGCAGTGGCGATCTTCCCGGGCAGGGTGTCAAAAAAGGCGTACCGTGCCTCCCGTGCGGCAGCCTCCAGCCCCTTCTCCCCCGGCTCCACCCGGTCCCGGGCCACCGCCAGGGGAATTTGGTAGTCCCGACAAAAGGCGCGGACAAATTCCTCGTCCCGATCCGATTCCGCTCCCCGGAGACCGTGGTTAAAATGGGCGGCGGAGAGGCGGATGTCCAGCTTCTCCCGCAGCAGGTACATACACCACAGCAGCGCCATGGAGTCCGGGCCGCCGGACACAGCGCAATTAAGATCGTCCCCAGGCGCAAGCATGGAATAGCGCCGCAGCAGGGTCAGGACCTTATTCCGCATGCTTCCACTCCCGGTCGGTAAACAGGCCGTACTGGGGCAGCCACTGGAGGCGCACCGTTCCGGTCTCGCCGTGGCGGTTTTTGGAAATCAACAGCTCCGCCACGTTTTTATCCTCGGTATTCTCGTTATAGTATTCGTCCCGGTAGAGAAACAGTACCACGTCGGCGTCCTGCTCGATGGCGCCGGACTCCCGCAGGTCCGACAGAATGGGCCGCTTGTCCTGGCGGCTCTCCACCGCCCGGGACAGCTGGCTCAGGCAGATCACCGGCACGTTCAACTCCTTGGCCATGATTTTTAATGCCCGGGAGATCTCCCCCACCACGGTGACCCGGTTCTCTCCGCTATTGCTCCGGCCATAGCCGGAGCCGGTCATCAGCTGGAGATAGTCAATGATCACCAGGCCCAGGTTGTCCAGCCGGCGGCACTTGGCGTTCATTTCCGCCACGGTGATGCTGGGATTGTCGTCCACCCGGATGTCCGTCTGGCTCAGGGCGGCGGAGGCCATGCACAGCTGGCTCCACTCCTCCTCCGACAGCTTGCCGGTGGCGATCTTCTGGCTGTTGACAAAGCTCTCGCTGGACATGAGCTTCATGGCCAGCTGCTCCCGGGACATTTCCAGGGAGAAGAAGGCCACGGTCTTCTGATATTTCTTTGCCACGTTCAGGCACAGATTCAGCGCCAGGGTGGTCTTGCCCATAGCGGGCCGGGCCGCCAGCAGCACCAGATCCGATGGGTTTAATCCGTTGATCTTGCTGTCCAGGTCCTTGAGGCCTGTGGACAGGCCGGGAAAATCCGCGTCAGACCGGCTCAGCTCCGCCAGCCGGTCAAACACCTTGTGGAGAATCACCCCAATGGGCTCCAGGGAATCCCCCCGCTCCCCCTTCCGCAGAGCGTAGATTTTCTTCTCGGCGCTCTCCAAAATCTCCGACGGGGTACCCACCTGGGAGTAGACGGTCTCGGAAATGTCCGCCGCCGCCTGCCCCAGGGCCCGCAGCATGGCCTTGTCCCGGACAATGCCGGCATAGCGCACCGCGTTGGCGGCGGTGGGGGTGATCTCCATCAGCTGGCGCACATAGTCCCGGGATTCCTCCCGGTAGAGGCCCAGCTCCCGCAGCTTATCCAGCACCGTCACCGGGTCGATGGTCTGGGAGAAGTTGAACATGGTGTAGATCGCGGTGTAAAGATCCCGGTTCTGCTGGAGGTAAAAGTCCTCCGGACGGAGAATCCCGATCACATCCGTCAGGCACTGGCTGTCGATCAAAATAGAGCCCAGCACCGCCTGCTCCGCCTCCAACGACTGAGGCTGCTGCTTCAGGGAAAGTTCCTCGTCCATGGCTTTTCTCCTCTCTGTCTAACGAATTATGCCTCTTGGATCTTCACCGTCAGCGGGGCCGTGATCTCATAGCCCAAACGGCACTGGACGGTATAGGTGCCCACGTTTTTGATGGTCTCGGAGATCAGGATCTTCCGCCGGTCCAGCCGCACGCCGGTGGCGGCAAAGAGGGCGTCGGCGATCTCCTGACTGGTGACGGAACCGAACAGCCGCCCGGTGCCGCCGCCCTTGGCGGTGACGGTAATGGTCATCTCCCGCAGCTTTTTGGAAAGCTCCATGGCCTCCGCCTTCTCCCGGGCCGCCTTCTCGGCGGCGGCCTTGTCGTTCATCCGCATGGTGTTGATGGCGTCGGGCGTGGCCTCCATGGCAATTTTCCGGGGCAGCATATAGTTCCGGGCGTAGCCGTCGGAAACCTCCAGCATCTGGCCCTTCTTGCCCTTTCCATGAACATCCTGAAGCAAAATCACTTTCATGAAATTCTCCTCCTATTCGCTTTCGTAATACTGGTCGATGGAGGCCACCAGCCGGTCCAGGGCCTCCTTCACCGTGACGTTTTTGATCTGGGCCCCGGCAGTGGCGGCGTTGCCGCCGCCCCCCAAGGGCTCCAGGATCATCTGCATATTGGCTCTGCCAATGCTTCGGGCAGAAATGATCACCTGGTTGTCATCCGGGTACAGCACAAACGAAGCGCTGATGCCGGAAATGTTCAGCAGCTCGTCCGCCGCCTGGGCCGCCAGAACCCGGGAGGTGCCCGTGTTCAGCGCGGCAATGGCGATCTCCTTCCGGTACATCCGGGCGGAGCGGATGATCTGGTACTTGGCCATGGTCTCCTGGAAGTCGTTCTGCAAAAGCATCTTGACCTCCACCGGATCCGCCCCCAGCTGCCGCAGATACGCCGCCGCCTCAAAGGTTCGCTCGCCGGTACGGACATGGAAGCTCTTGGTGTCCAAAAAGATGCCGGAGAGCAGGCTCTTGGCCTCGATGGGCAGAACATCCGTCTTTTCCACGGCGTATTCCAGCAGCTCCGTCACCAGCTCCGAGGCGGAGGAGGCGTAAGGCGCATGAAAGTTTACCACCACTGGGTTGATATAATCCGCCGCGCGGCGGTGATGATCCACCACACAGGCCCTGGAAACCGCCTCCAAAAGGGGCTTGCACTCCACCTGGTCCGGGCGGTTGGTGTCCACCACCACCAGGGTGGAGTGGCTGTCCGCAAGCACCATGGCCTCCTGGCCGGAGATGAACACGTCCTTATATTCCGGCACACGGCCCAGCTCGTCCAGGAGCCGCTTGGAGGCGTTCCGGTCCAGGTCCAGGACGATATAGCCCTTCTTTCCCTTCTTGCGGCACATACAGTTGATGCCCACGGCGGCGCCCACAGCGTCCATGTCCGCGTTCCTGTGGCCCATGATGAATACCTTGCTGCTCTGGCCGATCAGCTCCATCAGGGAGTTGGCGGTAACCCGGCTGCGGACCTTGCTCCGATGGTCCGCCTCCTTGTTGCGGCCGCCGTAGAAGGTGAAATTCAGCCGGTCCTTGACCACCGCCTGGTCGCCGCCCCGGCTCAGAGCCATTTCAATGGACAGCGAGGCAAAGTCATAGCACTCTTCAAAGCTGGCCCCATCCACCCCCAGGCCGATGGAGACCGACGCCGCCAGGCCGGCGGGGCTGGTGATTTGGTGCATACTCTCCAGCAGGGAGAATTTATCCTGAGCCGCCAGGATCATATCCCGTTTTTCAAAGATGAACAGGAACCGGTTCCGCTCCAGCCGGCGGAGCAGCCCATGGTAGCCCTCCGCCCAGGAATTGATGGTCTCGTTCAGCCGGGCGTTCAGGGCGGACATGGCGCCCTCCGCCATGTTCTTGGTCAGCTCCTCGTAGTTGTCCACCAAAATGATGGCCACCACCGGGCGGGAGCGGATATACTCGTCCCGCACCTGGTACAGCTCCGTCAGGTCCGTGAAGTACAGCACCCCCAGAAGGGTCTGCTCCGGGTCGCTGGCCCGGACGGTGGTGCCGTAGACCCGGCAGCGCCGGCTCCCCAGGGTCACGTCCCGGGGGCTCTCCCGCTTGCCCGCGGTGAGCCAGTCCACCGAAAAGCCGGGAAGCACGTCCTCCAGGGGCTTATCCGAAAGCCCCGGATTGAAATTCACCGCGCTGGCGAAGGCGGAATTGACATAGATCACCACCCGGTCCTCCAGCCGGAGCATGAGCACGGGGAAGGGGCTCTCCGTCTCCCGGGCGGTGCTGACCGCGTCCATGGCGGAGTTCAAATAGGTTTGCAGTTCCCGGTGGCGCTTCCTCTGCCGGATCAGGTAGACGATCACCAGCGCCAAGGTGATCACAGCCTCCACCGCCGCCAGGATATAGGCCCGGGACAGCACCGCGCCCACCGTAAACAACGCCAGGACCAGAAAGTACATCCCCATTCTGGGCCGCAGCAGCCGTCCCAATTTCTTATCCATGCCCCCACCTCCCGATGATAACCTCGCTAATTAGAGGTATTATATCAAATACCGGAAAAAGGTGCAAGTCCTTCTCAAGGATTTCCCAAAAAACTTCTGCGGCGTTCCAGCAGGAGCGTGGCAAAGGGCGCCGAAAAGAGACGCAAATGGAATTTGCAGCGTGGTTTTGGCAAAATGAACACTTGGACCCCCGTTTCTCCGTGAAAAACAGAGGTTGCATTTTCTCCCCAAATTATGTACAATGGTAAAAAATCCCCGGAGGCGCCTATGTCCACCCTGTTTTATATCGGCGACAGCACCGTTGCCTTTAACAAATTCGATACTTACCCCCAGACCGGCATTGCCCAGGCCATGTCCCTTTTTCTGGCGGACGGGGTGGCCCTGGAGGCCCGGGGCCGGAACGGGTACAGCACCAAGTCTTTTTTGGACGAGGGCTGGTTCCGCCCGGTGGCGGCGGCCATGGCGCCGGGGGATCTGCTGCTCATCCAGTTCGGGCACAACGACGAAAAGGACGATCCTGCCCGGCACACGGACCCAGACACCAGCTTTTCGGCTAATCTCCGGCTGTTTTTAGGCGCGGCCCGAGAAGCGGGGGCCCTGCCCGTGCTGATCACCCCGGTGGCCCGGCGGCGCTTTTCCCAGCACCGGTTCTGTCCCGGCAGTCACGGGGCCTATCCTGATGCCGTCCGCCGGGTGGGCCGGGAGGAGGCCGTGCCGGTGCTGGACCTGACCGCCCAGACGGAGGCCCTGGTGGAGAGGCTGGGGGACGAGGCCAGCAAGCCCCTTTATATGTGGCCCAAGGACAACACCCATCTAAAGCCCGCCGGGGCGGTCCGGATGGCGGAGATGGTGAGCCGGGGTCTGTACGATCTGGGCGGGGCCTACCGGGCCTTCCTGGATCCCAAGGTCATCGCTTATTTTGAAGATAATCACTTGAAGGAGGATCATCAATGAACGCCAAGGAGATCATGCAAATTTTTCAGGACACCGCCTATGTCCGCACCGGCGGCAGCCCCGAGGAGCTGAAATGCGCGGAATATCTCATCGGCAAGTGCAAGGAGCTGGGGTTAGAGGCCAAGCTGGAGCCCTTCCCTGTGCAGATGGCCGAAATCCGGGAGGCCCGCCTGACGGTAGACGGCCAGGAGATCCCCTGCAAGGGCTACCGCTGCGCCGGCAGTGGGGAGGTGGAGGCGCCGTTTTACTATCTGACAGGCAGCGACCCCCACAGTCTGGCCCAGTGCAAAGGGAAAATCGTGCTGGTGGACGGCCTGGGCCACTGGACCTACCGGGACATTGTGGAGAACGGCGCCGTGGGCTTTCTGACCTACGGTGGGGATATCGCCACCCCGGACCGGGACATCGACCAGAGGGAGCTCCGGGCCTCGGTATGCCAGGGCATTGCCAAGCTCCCCGGGGTCCATTTGAACGTGAAGGACGCGGTACAGCTGGTGGCCCGGGACGCCAAGACCGCGAAGATCGTCCTAGAGCAGGAGGAATACGAGGGCGAGTCCCGGAACGTGGTGCTGGAAATGCCCGGGGAAATTCCCGAAACCATCGTCTTCTCCGCCCACTACGACTCCACTTCCTTGTCCCAGGGCGCTTACGACAATATGTCCGGCAGCATCGGCATTCTGGGGGTAGCGGCCTACTTTGCCCAGCATCCCCACCGGCACAGCCTGCGGTTCGTGTGGTGCGGCAGCGAAGAGCGGGGCCTGCTGGGCGCCAAGGCCCACTGCGCCAAAGAAGAAAATCTGAAAAACCTGGTTCTGAACATCAATCTGGACATGATCGGCTCGGTGATGGGCAAGTTCGCCGCCTGCTGCACCAGCGAGGAGAAGCTGGTCCACTATATCAGCTATCTGGGAAGCGAGCTGGGCTTCGGCATTTCCGTTCGGCAGGAGGTCTACTCCAGCGACTCCACCCCCTTTGCCGACAAGGGCATTCCGGCGGTGACCTTTGCCCGGATGGCCTCCGGCAGAGCGGCTCCCATCCATGTGCGCTACGACACCCTGGAGCTGGTGAAGGGGGAGCGGATGGAGCAGGATATCGGCTTTATCACCGCCTTTGCCCAGCGGATGGCAGATGCCGTCACCTGCCCGGTGGCCAAGGAGATTCCGGAGAATTTGAAGGAAAAGCTGGACATCTACCTGTGTCGCAAGCGGGACAAAAAATAACCGCCGCCCCCTTGGAGGCAAGCGGCGCCGGCTTTCCGAAACCTGAATTATACCAAAATCCGCGCCCCCGGAGACCCGAGGACGCGGATTTTATCATCGATTGACCAGGTCGCACCAGGGAGACAATGGGCAGCCGCCGCATTTTGGGGCCCGGGCGGTACAGGTGTCCCGGCCGAACAGGACAATCCGGTGGCAGAAATCGGAGCTCTCCTCCGGGGGCAGGATCTGCCGGAGCTGCCGCTCCACCTTTTCCGGGTCCTTGCTGCCGTCGGTGAGGCCCAGACGGCCGCAGATCCGGATGCAGTGGGTGTCGCAGACCACGCTTCCCGGCACCCGGTAGATATCCCCCAGCAGCAGGTTGGCGGTCTTCCGGCCCACGCCGGGGATGCGCAGCAGCTCCTCCAT
>CANQQI010000011.1 GCA_947625945.1 uncultured Oscillospiraceae bacterium | reverse complement strand
AAAGTACACATTCTTGCGAAGCGGGGGGCAGTCCTCGGCCTCGCGATGTTGGACTCTTTGGTTTACAGCCGCCGAAAACGGCGGAGCATAGCTGAAAACAGTTCCTAAGGGGGAATCAACCATGCATGTGAAATTCGGAAAAAGGAATAATGTTGGGATCCCGCGCAGACTCATTGCGGCGGTACTGTGCCTGTGTACAGTGCTTAGCGCTATGGGTCTGTTTCGGTTTGTCCCCTCCGTGGAGGCGGCCGCTGGCTCGCCCACGTCCGGCGTTACCCGGCAGGCGGATCCCAGCACCATGGATACCTACAAGGAGATGTTGGATTTTTCGTCCAACACCCGCTATGCCGGCCGCCTCTGGTCCGATAAGTCCGTATACGCCTACGGCTACGACAACGGGGACGGCAACTGGAACAGAGAAACGAATGTGCTGACTCTGAATATGGCAGACGACGGCGTGAGCGGCACCGTTCCTCTTGACGCGGACTTTCTGCACGTTTACAGCGTGCTGGGGTCCAGCCAGAATATTAACACCGAAAACGTCCGCCCGCTGGATGTGGTGCTGCTGCTGGATATTTCCACGTCCATGGCAACTGACTTCACGGGTGACAATGACCCACTGCACCAGATGCTGACCGATGCCAACGAGTTGATTACCACGCTGATGAACAACAGCGGTGAGGTCACGGCGGTTGATCCTTCCATCCATTCGAATAACCGTGTAGGCGTGGTGGTCTACGGCGGCGGCACACAGATCCTGATGCCATTGAGTCATTATAAGGTAGCGGGTGCTGCATCCGGGACAGGGGTAGCGAATTATCTTACTGTTAGCAACAAGGTCAATAAAGTGAATGGCGACGGACATAATACCAATGTCTATTTTCCCCAGATCCGGGCAAATTTTGAAAGCGGAAACCAAACCAGCGGTTACATGTTCGGCGATTCCACTTTTTTGCAGGGTGCACTGTATCAGGGCATGAACATGCTGGCGGAGGCTAGCTTTGGCGCAGACGGTAATAATGAAGAAAACCGCATACCGGTACTAATCGTCCTTTCCGATGGCGGTACAAATGTGGTGACAGCCAGCACCGTAACCGGCAGCCGCTATGCGTACAACTTTGACGGCAATTACGCTTATAATGCGACGCAGCAGAGATATACTACCTTTGCGAGCATTGATAATACCTATACTTGGGATAACCCGTATCACGGAATAATCCCTGTTTACTCGGATGATAAAGATGCTTCGAGCTTTTGGCCTCTTCAAGGCAACCCTGTTTACGGCAGCCTATCTTCACAGCTGAACGATGATAATATCAGGTCTGCCATCATGATGTCCAACCTGATGTTGGCTGGTTCCATGCAGAAGCGCATCGAAGAGCATTACAATACCGGTGTGGCGGAACAGGATAAAATATCCATGTACGGGTATTCTATTCTCCTGAACTCCAGAAGCTTGGGCGATAACGAGAAGGAAATGATGTATACCACCCTGGACCCCGCCAACTATTTGAAGGCAGACAGCCAGGGCCCTTCCGGCGCTATAACTGGAGAAAACAATCCTCGGGCCTATCCCAGTGCCCGTACAGCCTATAACTGGCTTGCCAATGACTATATTGGTAAGACAGGCCAAGTTACGAAAACAGGCGTTAGCACTTGGTATCCACCTACGGGTCGAACGGCCACCTTTAATTTTGGCCATCTGAATGGCGGTAATGAGAAATACGATATCACTGCCCTCTCTGACCTGAATTATATCGACCATTCTTACAAAGCGGAGAGTGCCAACCTGAAAGGCATCTTCGATGAGATTTTGGAGCAAATCACCACCAACATCTTCTCCCCTGTGGCCGGCGAGAACGACCTGGGCGTGGAAAATTCCGTGACCTACATGGACCCCGTTGGCAAGTACATGGACGTGAAGGACGTCAAGAAGCTGGTCCTGTTTGGTAATACGTACGACATCACCGAGACCGCCGTTTACAGCTACGAGTGGAACGACGCTTACATGGTGGCCCAAGGCGGCGGGAGCGGTGAAAAGTTCAAGATGGGCTGGTACCTGGGTGAGCCTGGAAGCGCTACATTTGGCGGCAGTGGTAGTGTGCCGACCGGTTACTCGACTGCGGAGGCGGAGAAAGCCTGGGATGCCGGCTGGGTCTACCGGCTGGACGCTGAGACCGCCGCGCAGTTCGTGCCCACGCTGAAGGATATTGAGACCGTCGGCGACGCCGGCGCCAAGCAGCGGGCCACCGAGTATACCTTCTACCGGATCGCGGAGGACGATATCGTACGCAAGGAGCTCCATATGAACCCCGCCTACCTTGCAGAGGGGCAGACGGAAGCGCAGGCCCTTGTCGGGAAGACGTATCAGCCTGACGGCTCCCATCAGGGAACCCCCGGCGTGTACGCCCTGGCCGACCTGCGCATTTGGGTGGAGGATACCGGCGATTACAGCGACCCCTCCACCGGCGGCACGGAAACCGACAACAACTTTGACGAGGCCCTGTGGATCAACATCCCCGTGAACATGCTGCCCCTGCGCAAGATCACCATTAACGAGGATGCGGAAGGGAACTTTACCTACGAGACCAACTTGGGTTCCCTTGCCAGCTTCCCCCTGCGGGTGTTCTACACCGTCGGCGTCAGCGACGAAGCGCTGGAAAACGGCCGGGTCAATATCGCCGGCGCCATCTCCCCGGAGTACATCAACCAGAACAAGATCACGACGGCGGCGGCTGAAAGCGCGCGGAACATTCCCCAGGGGAACCTGGAATTCTTCTCCAACTGGTATAGCCCCCTGAATCGCTACAGCGACTATGTCACCACCAACACGGACTATACCTACGGCGACCCGGTGACCTCCTTCTCGCCCAGCGCCGACAACCGCTACTATGCCTTTGAAAAGGCCCTGCCTCTATATAGTTCGGCCTATGTCTGGGTGCCAACGGTCTCCGGCGGCGGCCCCAATGCCACATACACCCAAACGGAAGGTAATTGGCGCAGGGTCACGATCAACGAAGAGGGCACGGACGAGGAGACCGCGAACTTTACCCCCGCCGACTTTGGCGGCAAGCTGATTGCCCAAGACCTGGAGCCCACCGGTGAACAGACGACGCCCCAGCAGCGCCAGGATGGCATCTGGAAGGCCCTCGGCGATGAAGGCATTTCCCGGGTCCACGAAGGGGACATGATCCTGCTGAAAAATCACCTCCTGACCGACGTGACCAAGGCAGAACCCGACCCCTTCTCCTCCAGTGCCTACTATTTCCTGCCCATCGAGTTCTATGAGCTGGGCGCGGGAGGCGTCGCCACGAAGACCCAGTACCTCATCACCCGGAAGGGCAGCGAGTTTGGCTCCGCCTACACCGCCGCCAAGATCAGCAACGGCGATATGCTCTGCTGGCACGATATTACCGGGACGGTCACCCAGGACTATCCCTACCTGTCCCAATCCGTGACCGGGGATAACAGCCGCGGCCGGGATTATATTGGTACGACAATCGACCCTGCCACCGGCTGGTACGAGGGCGTGGACAAGGGGAAGGCTCCTACCGGCGAGAAGTCCAATGCAGACAATAATTGGGTGAATGCTAACGGCGGCACATGGGTGGTCTGCGCCAAGCCCGGCGGCCTGCGGGTGGGCAACCTGGCCCAGAGCGTGCAGGCCAAGGCCGGAGACTATGTAACGCCGGCCGATATGGATGAGTATGTCAAGGATCGGTTCAAGGACACGCCGTCCGCCGAGTTGCTGGGCTGGGGCTACTATGAGCAGAACGTCACCCGCACGGCCAATAACTACTATCTGCCCACCATCAGCAGCTCCTCCGGTGGGGATGCTTCCAGCGCGGTTGTGAATGTCTACCTGGGCAACAACGGCCGCCTCTACCTGCCGGACACCACCCTGCTGGTCACAAAGCTGATCGACCCCCTGGAGGGCGGCGGTGTGGACAATACGCAGGAGTTTAACTACCAGGTCTATATTGCCGGCGTCACCGGAACCGTGGACGCCGTGGTGGTCCACTACAACGAGAATGTGAGGGCCTGGCAGCGGCAGTTCCACTATATCGATCTGGAGCTGGACCAGCAGCTGTTCCTCCAGACCCAGGACGGGCAAAAGGCCATGGTGGACGGAACCGGCCGTCAAGTAATCGCCGGCAGTAATGGCGGGTACGTCTACGCCGATACCGGAGCTTCCTACAGCGGCACCCGGTACTATGTCTATATCGGCAACAACCGGGAATCCTCCCCGGAGATTGGCGCCTCCGGTACCGGTTTCCGCGTCTACCATAATAAAGCGGTAGACGGTAACGGCGAAGTGAGTGAGCAGGATGTGACGGTCGATGGAACCAGCGGCAACGAGGGCACCTTCAAAGCCGCACAGGTCTGGCTGGTGTCCACGGAGAAATACGAGTCCGATTGGAATGGGCAAGAGGTCGATTCAGTCGATGGGCATTCCGATCTCACCCTCAATAATTTCCCGCTTCTGACCATCGATCCCAACGCCTCCACCGACACCACGGAGATCAGCATCTCCACCCCCTACCTCACCGCCAGCTCCTACTGGACCAAGCAAGTGAAATTCGGCGAGAACGCCAACCCCGACGGCGACGGCAAGGACGCAACCAATGCCCCCATGGAAGAGGGCGACCTCTACGACCCGATCATTCCCTCGTCTGACCGTTCGGACTACTTCCCCTCGTCGGTGAAGAAGGCGGAAATCGCGTCGCACACCGCCGAGTTTACGCTCAAGCACGGCGAGGCCCTGCTCTTCAGCGGCATTCCCTCCGCCTCTGTGTACCGTGTCACCGAAAAGCTCACGGACGCCCAGCTTGAGGCGGGCTATACCCTGAAGGAAGTGAGCCACAATCAGCAGGTCGGTTCCGTCAGCACCTACCGTCCGGGATCCCAGCTGCTTCCCGTCTATTATAAGAGCGGCTACACCTACGGCGAGTACGGCGGCGGCGCGTACCCCAAAGAGTACGATTCGTACACCACCGAAAAGGGCCTGATGTGGGCGCTCAGTCAGTCCGGAGCCCCGAACGACAGCACCTATCTCCACTATGAGCCCTTCTTCCACACCAACGCCATGGTTTGGGAAGCCTACTCCACCATGGACGTAGATGCTCAGGGCGATAACCACCATCAGCCCAGCGGGGTAGAAGACGGTGTCTCCCCGTTCTGGCTCTGGAACGAAACCGCGCAGACGAGCGACCGATTCTTAATGGGAGATGGTTCCTATCTGTCGCATGACGTGCGGGACAACCCCAGCTGCAAATCCCTGGCCGCGGGCGGCTGCGACGAGAATCATGGCGACACCGTTCGCCACTACTTCTTCAAGGACGGCGCCATGCGGGACTTCCACTATGAGGGCGAGGGCTCCGGCTACATCCGGAATGTGGGCCGCTTCATCACCAGCCCCACCGTCCACTTCCTGGTAAACGGCGAGACCCAGCCGATGGCGGAAACCACGGCGCCCAATACGAAGTCCAATACCGATTATGTGGGCGTTTACTCCGTTTTCGGCAACACCGGCACCTTTGAGGAGTCCGTGAACTTCGTCAACACCATCCAAAATGACAAGACCGAGACCCAGATCAACGGCGAGAACGTGACGGCGTCCGACGAAGACCGCAACACCTATCCCGCCGTCAAGGTGGGGGACGAGATCACCTACGAGATCAAGTGGGCCAATACCACTAGCAGCGAGGCGCAGGTGGTCATCATCGACCCGCTGGACGAGGGCGCGGACTTTGCCGAAGCCAGCAACGGAGGCCAGTACTTTAAGGACATGGCCGACGCCAACGCCTTCCTGGCCACCATTTACACGGATCCCAAGAATGTGGTCACGGTGGACAGCGGCCATGTGGTGATCTGGGACCTGGGCAAGCAGCCCACCCGCGAGAAGGGCACCGTGACCCTCAAGGTCAAGGTCAACGAGAAAGCGCCGGAGTGGTGGGATTACGACGGCGACGGCGTGGCCGACAAGCCTGTGGACACCCCCGAGGGCGATTATCTGGTTCGCAACCGGGCCACTGTCCGGGTGGCGGATAACGCCTACAATACCAATACCGTGGTCAACCCCCTCAACCAGCCCTCCAAGACGGAGACCAACATTGAACATGGCAGCAAGAACCCGGCTGGGCCCGGCGGCAACACGCCTGTCAGCCCCGACGAGCCCAACAACAATCTGCTGCCCAGTGAGGAGGATACGAAGCTCCACGGTCCCACGGTCTTCCCAGGCGACAAGATCACCTATGAGATCGAGTGGCGCAACTACGAAAACGAGCCGGCCACCATCAGCATTCGCGACCCGCTGGATGACAACGTGGCATTTGTCAGCGCCGAGTTTGACCCCACTGGGTTTAAACCCGCGCCCGGCGACGACGCGGAATATGATCCGGCCACCGAACAGAGCCTTGAATATGTCATGGTAGACGGCGGTGATCAGAGTACTGTCACCAACGCTCCTGGCTACGGCTCCGAGGGCGGTGAGTCCCGCAGTGCCATTGCCTACACCCAGGACGATCATACGGTCACCTTCAACCTCGGCGTTGTCCCCGCCGGCGCTTCCGGCAAGGTTACGCTGGTGGTGCAGGTGCTGGATTCCGCCACGCCCGTGGGCTATGTGGACAACACCGCCTATGTGACCGTGGGCCAGAACGCGGAGCAACAGACGGACACCATCGAGAACCCCACGCCTGAGGAGAAAAAGACCGAGGTCACCCCCGGCGACGGCGTGATGGTGGGCGTCGGCGATACGATCACCTATCAGATCTCCTGGCAGAACTACAAGCCCGAGGATGCCCGGGTGGTCGTGATGGATACCTTGGATCCCGGCGTGACCTTTGAGAGCGCCACCGGCGGCGAGTACAAGTACTACGAGAAGGAAGATATCCTGCCTGCTGACGGCGAGTATGAAGAGGTTAAGATCCCCGCGCATACCGTCGTTTGGACGCTGGGTGTCCGGGAAGGCCTGGAAAAGGGCGAGGTTACGCTGACTGTCACCGTCAATGAAGAGGCGTTCCGCAAGTACGAGTACAAGGACACCGCCGACGGCTTTACCCCGGATGCGCCCAGTGACGAGCTGGACTACGAAGTCCTGAACCAGGCCCGGGTGAAGGTGGACAATGACGCCTTCCTCCTGACCCAGATCGTGGAGAACCCGATCCCGGATAAGGACGAGACCAATGTCAACCATGATTCCAGCATCGGCGGAGAGGAAGACGATCCCGAGCTGACCCCCAAGGAGGGCGCGGATCAGACCGTCACCGGCCCGCTGGTCTACGTGGGCGACGTGATCACCTATACCATCCACTGGACCAACGGCCATAACGAGGCCGCCAACGTGATCATCCGTGACCCGCTGGATCCCGGCGTGGACTTTGTGGAGGCCAGCTTCGACACCGTGAAGCTGACCGATGCGGAGGACTCCATCACTCAGGACAAGGTACGCATTTCCTACGATGAAGCGACCCACACCGTCACCTGGATCCTGGAAGACCGGGCCGCCAAGGAAAGCGATATCGTGACCCTCAAGGTGAGAGTCAACGAGAAGGCGACTCCCGTCGGCTTCGTTGACAACCAGGCCAGCGTGAAGGTCGGCACCGACCCGTTTGTGGAAACCAAGATCATCGAGAATCCCACGCCCCACATGGAGAAGACGGAGGTCCATCCGGGTGAGGGAATGCAGGTGATGCCCGGCGACAAGATCGATTATAAGATCAGCTGGCACAACTACGAGGAGGGAGAAGCGGACGTCATCATCACCGATAAGCTGGATCCCGGCGTGGACTTCCTGTCCGCCGGTGTGAATGGCAATACGTTGACCAATGGCGAGACCACGATGAAACCGGTTACGGGGAACCTGACCATCATGCTGAGTGGCGGGACCGGCGCTGATCCAACCGAGGATATCACCTTCACCTTGACGCTGAAAGCCCCCGAGGGCGAGACGCTGGGTACCGAGTATGAGTGGGAGAATTCCGAAGGCGCGACGGGCAACTGGTCCGAAAGCTCGAAGACCTTCACGCTCAAGCCCGGCCAGCAGATAACCATCAAGGATCTGCCCGTCGGCACGGTGTACTCGCTGACCGCCAACGATCAGGAGATCGTCAAGGATGCGAAACTCGGCACCTATGGCAGCGCGGTGACGGTGACCGTCACCAAGGAGATCCGGACGCTGAGCGAACTGCCCACGGAGCCTTCCACCGAGGAACCCACTGAACCCACGGTGACCCCGCCGGCGGAGACCAACGGACCCACGGAGTCTTCTCCGGAGGAGACCACCGGACCCACGGAGACCCCGCCGGAGGAACCCACCGACGACGGGCCTGCCGCCGATGAGCCCACCGACGACGAGCCCTCCACCGATGAGCCGCAGGAGATCAGCAGTGTCGGCGTGCCCATTATCGATAAGCCCCAGGCCATGCGTGACGAGGATGAGCCCACCACTGGCGACGCCACCGATCCGACCGATCCCGTCCCGGGCGACGCCACCGAACCGACGGATCCCGCCCTGGGCGAGCAGGACGGAGACGAGGTGCCCTCCGGCACCGAACCGGCGCCGGAGCCCCCGGAGCGGGAAACGGACGTAGTCTATTCCTTCAGCGTGGAGGTACACGATTACGACGCCCCCACCGGCGGTTCTCACGGGGCAATGCCCATCGCGGAAAGCGCCGGATTTGATAAGGAGAAGGAAACCTACAACGGCGAGGATGCGGCGATCCATCAGATCTTCACCGAGACGAGCGGCAAGAAGGTAGATATCTACTATTTTGCCAAGGCCCATGTGGTGGTGTGGGTACTGCATGAACGTCCCGCCAACGCGGAGGGCGACGTAGATCTGACAGTCCAGGTCAACGCGGACGCGGAGAAATTCTGGAGCTACGACCATCCGGAGTACGGGCCCGACGAAACCACAAGGGACGACCGTGTCCGCAACCAGGCGGGCGTCCAGGTGGGCAACAATCCCGAGATCAAGACGCGGATCATTGAGAATCCCACGGAGCCCGAAAAGACCGAGACCCATGTAAACGATCGGGACGTCAGCCGCGATCTGGTGGCCGATGAGGATGGCTACATTGGCCCGCAGGTCAACGTAGGCGATACCATCACCTACAAGATCACCTGGCAGAACAATGCCTCCGACGATAGCGGCCAGCCGGCGGAAGCGGAGATCACCATCACGGACGTGTTGGATCCCGGCGTGGAATTTGTCGATGCCAGCGAACCCTGGACCTACGACCCGGATACCCATACGGTAACTTGGGAACTTGGTAAAAAGGATCCCAGGGACCGCGGGGTTGTAACACTGACGGTGCGTGTTCTCAGCAGCGCCTTGGATGGTGAAAATACGGTGGAAAACCAAGCCACTGTTACTGTCGGCAACAATTCCACCGTCACAAAGTGGGTGGAGAACCCTGTGGCGGAGTATGGCGGCCTGACGGTGACCAAGACCGTCAAGGGCAACCAGGGCGACCAGGAGAAGCTGTGGCATTTCACCGTAACCCTGTCCGATACGACCCTGTACGGCGACTACGGAGAAATGACGTTCAATGCCGGCATCGCTGAATTTACCCTAAAGCATGGCGAGAGCCTGACCGCCACCGGTTTGCCGGCCCGTATTACCTATACCGTCGAAGAAGCCGAGGCCAACGAGGATGATTACACGACTTCGTCGGAAGGGGAGACCGGAACCATCCCGGCGGGCGACACGGCGAAGGCCGAGTTTGTGAACTCCAAGTCCACCGGACCGGATCCGCATAAGACGGAAGTGACCCCCGGCGACAGAAGCCTGGTGGAGGTAGGCGACGAGATCACCTATGAAATCACCTGGCAAAACTATGACCCGGAGACCGCCAATGTGGTGATCCGTGACCCGCTGGACGATGGTGTGGACTTTGTCAGTGCCAGCGAGGGCTATACCTACGACCCAAGTACCCGTACTGTGACCTGGACCTTTAAGGCCGATCCGAACACAGATGGCGTGGTCAGCCTGACGGTGCAGGTAAACGAGAATGCCAAGGTGAAAGGCATCGTCAAAAATCAGGCGTTTGTCACAGTGGGCAACCATCCCGAGGTCGAGACTGAGATTCCCGAGAATCCCTTGCCCGGCGGCCTGATCGTGACGAAGGTCGTGACAGGCGCCGCGGGCGACACCCAGAAGGAGTGGCATTTCCGGGTAGAGCTGAGCGACAAGACCATAAACGGTCAGTACGGCGGCATGTTCTTCACGGACGGCGTGGCAGAGTTCACGCTGAAGCATGGTCAGAGTATGAGCGCAACGAGGCTGCCTGACGGCGTCACCTACACGGTGACGGAGCTTGAGGCCAATCAGGATGGGTACACCACCAGATCCACCGGCGCTGAGGGGACCATCCGAGAGGGCAGGTTCGCGGAGGCCAGATTTGTCAACGACAAGGACCGGACGCCGCCTCCTCCCACAACGCCCACCGGCTCCACGACGCCGACTACACCCGATGATACGCCGAAGACAGGAGACAGCGGCAATCTCGGTCTGTGGCTGATGCTTCTGATCGTCTCCCTGGCTGGAGCCGCGGTGACCTTCGTGGCCCAGAGCAGAATCGGACAGAAAGCCAGAGTCAGAGACCGGCGCAGGAAGTAAGAAACCCATAATCGGATAAGCGGCGGGCAAAATTCTGCCCGCCGCTTTATCAACACCTGCCGAGGGTGATTTAAAAAAAGACAGTTTTTGCATTTTTCCAGGAAATGCCCTTGTTTCCTATTGAATTTCATGCTATAATTTTTTTAGAAAGAATGAAGTATGGGAGTGGATCGCCTTGACTACCGAATCGAAGGTCATGACCAAGGATCGCCTGGTTTCCTTTACCGACGCTGTCTTCGCGATTATCATTACGATTCTGGTACTGGACCTGGACTTGCCGGAGGAGCCCAGCTTTGCCGGCCTTTGGGCGCTGCGGGAGCATTTTTTTGCCTATGCGGTGTCCTTTTTCTGGCTGGGGGCCATGTGGGTCAACCTGCACAATCAATGGCACACCGCCAGCCGGATCACCACCCGGGTAATTTGGCACACCATCTTGATGCTGTTTTTTGTCTCGCTGATACCCTATGTGTCGAAATTCGCCGGGACCCACTTTACCAATATGTTCGCCCAGTGCCTCTATTGGGCGGTGGCCATGCTGGCCTCTATCAACATCATGGCTCAGGGCTATGCGCTGGGCTACGCCAACCGGGGAGACCCCCAGTACCTGGAGTCCGCCCGCACATTGAACCATTGGATGTGGGTAGACATGGGGGTGAAGATCCTGGGCCTGATCCTGACCCTGGTCTGGAATTACCCGCCGCTGGCTATGGTCACCATTCTGGTGGCGGCCCTGATCCCCTCCACCGTGATTCGCTACTTAAATCAGAAATTTGAGGGGTAAGACCCTTTTCCAAACCAGTGCCGCCGCTGCCCAATGTTTCTAAAATCAGCCCGTTAGGGAACAGGGTATACAGGACCGTCTTCGGAAAAGATTTCATATTGAAATAGCCCTATTTTGGTGCTACAATGAACCTATTAAAAAGGAAGCGGGAGGTGTGACCCCCATGGTCATTGACATCTATTCCAAGGGCCAGTATCCGTCGGATGCGTTGTCCAATTTTGCGGAACACCATTTTGTCTTGGATGGAGTCGCGTGCGCATCGATGGAAGGATTTTTGCAGTCCTTGAAATATCGTTCCCCCGCGAAGCAGGCAGAGATCTGCATGCTGGTCGGGAAGAACGCCAAAAAAGCAGGCGAACAAAAGCATCTGTGGAAGCTGTCAAAAACCGTCTGGTGGCAGGGCAAAGCGTATAATTTGTTTTCGGATGATCTCCAGGTGCTGATTGACCGGGCATATGATGAGATGTATCAGCAGTGCCCGCAATTTCGTCAAGCCCTTTTGGACACAGGGAGCGGCACCATTGTACACAGCATGGGCAAGAAGAATATGAAAGAAACGATCCTTACGGAATATCAGTTTGTCAGGCGGCTGAATTATTTGAGAGGGCTTCACACGAACCCTTCTGTGTGTTCAGCGCCGGATTTCTGATGTTTTGCGGAATCCCTTATGAATATCCGTACCCGGATGAAATGGAACGGCTATACCTCTTTGGATACGGTCGAAAACATCTGCCACGCACTGAACTGTGGCGTAGATGATATTCTGGAATTTGTGCTGGATGTGAAGGATGACCAGATTACCTGCGGATGAGGAACAGCGTTAGAAATAAGCTGTCTCAAAAGGGACCCAGAAAAGATACAAAATCAGTCATGGAGGTTTGCGCGATGCCTCCGGAGGAAAGAGCACGTCAGATTGCAGCAGCGAGCGAGGTCGTCCCTATAATATTGGGACGACTTCACGGCTGATTTATTGCCATCCGGCAGCGCAAAAACCGCGGGACAATAGACAAAGAAATGGAATTGACTTAGGAAACCCTCGCGGCGACTGTATCGCGAGGGTTTCGTTTCATAACAAACTATTTCCTTATGGAGGCATAATACTGCGCAAACGGTATCTGCTCAGCGATGGACTTGTCCCGAAGCTCGGAGGCAAAGCGTGACTACTCCTCAAATTCAGCAAAGCTGACCGCACTGATCACGCGGATGAAGGCGAAGATCGCCGAGGAAAAGAAGCGGCTGAAAGCAGGGGAGACCCCTCATGACCGATCAAAATCCCCGCCGCTATAAACAAAGAAATAGGCATGAAAAACGCCTCCGGAACGGTCGTTCCGGAGACACTGGCCCAAGTGGCGAGACCCGAACTTGCGGCCTCCACATCCCAAATAGAGACTGATAATTTTTTTAAGCCATTTTTGGCGATTTCCGGCCCTTTTCGCTCCAGAAACGATACTTTCCGGCGCTTATTTTTCCACTGTTTCCATCCCCTCCGGACCGGACTGTGGGATGGAATGTGGTCGTAAAAAGCTCCCCAAACCGTTCACCGTTCGGGGAGCCTTCTGCTGTCTGTATAGTACCTCTGAATCCGCGAAAAGTCAACCCACATCCTCACCAAAATCTGCGCCACCGTAAACAAAGAAATACAGCGTGTGGGATCGATTTCCTTTCTGTCTGATGCAGATGATCTGCAAAAACTCTTGCACCAATGCGTTTCTTACGTCAACAATTTGAGATCAATACGGTCATGCTGTACCGCTGGGTGGACGAGTACCGTACCTACGGAGCCGAAGCGTTTGTGGGAAAGGGACACCAAAAGGCCGCCGACACGGAGCTGCGGAAGTTTCAGAAAGAAAACGAGCGGCTGAAAATGGAGAACGAGATTTTAAAAAAAGCAGCGGCATACTTTGCGAAGCACCCAGACGGCGGATCGAATTCGCCAAAGCGCGGTTAAAGGGTTACGATACCAACAAAGTGTGCCAGATCATCGGGGTATCGAGGAGCGGCTATTATTGCGGGCCGGTACAGCCCAAAAGTGAAAAAATAGCGGAAGAAGCGGCGGTCATTCACTGTTTTAAGGAAAACCAGGGTAATTATGGCCGGATTCGGATTCGAAAGGATCTACTCAAGAAAGGGATGGCGGTAAGCGAGTACCGAATTGCCCGGATCTTGCATACAAATGGCCTGGCGGCAAAGGCCGGCAGGGATCGCGCTCCTTCCAAACCACGCGCGACGCAGAAACAATATCTCGAAGAAAATCTCATATGGGATAAATTCTCCGTGAAAGAACCCAATTTTCTGTGGTGTTCGGACATTACGGAACTGCGATACCGGAACGGGACGCTGTACCTGTGCGGCGTGATCGACGTCGCGACGCGCCGTATTGTCGGCTGGTCGATCAGTAGGAGACAGACGCAGGATCTTGTTCAAGAGGCATTTAGAATGGCGGTTGGACGGAACCCAGATCGGCCGGACGGGGCGGTGTATCATAGTGACAGAGGGAGCCAATATACGGCGAAACGAACCAAGGAGCTGGTCGAGGCCTATGGCTTTCGGAAGAGCATGTCCCGCCCTGGGACGCCCAGCGATAACCAGCCTATTGAGAGCTTTTGGCATACCTTGGAAACGGAGCTGGGTTCTCTGACCCAGTACACCTACGAGGACGCGTCCAGGAAGATCGTAAAATACATTGAGCTGTATTACAATTCCTCCAGGCTTCATTCCAGCATCGCTTACCTCGCCCCCAATGAATTTTTCACTCTTTTAAGTGTCCACCATACTTGACAAGTTTCCCTATCATTCACTCTCCGCTGTGACCACTTTTACTATACATCTTTCTTCCTGAAAACAGCGGTGAGGCTCTACAAGTACCCTTTCCATGAACAGCTCATGATCTACACCCAGAAGACCGACGCCACCGCCTGTGCGGAGTACGATGTCTGGAACTAGCGCATGGGGTGGTATGCCTGGCGCATCTCCACGGGAATCGCCCTCATTGACACTACCAGCAACACGCCGTGTCTTAACTGTCTTGCATGAGGGCTAAGAGGAGCCTACTTTGTAAGACCTCTTATTACCCATGCATTTGTAGTGCAAATGATTATATTTGTAATACGTCTATTGACAATTGCAGAACCTTATGCTATACTTTAAGTGTGGGTATTTTGGAGAAGTTTCATTTGAATCATCTAAATTGTTAAGCAGAAAAGGAGGGCCTCATGTACTAATAAAGAAATGAGTATGTAGTTAGCAAAAGATAGAGATTAAATAGGAAAAGGAAGTTGAACGAATAACAATGACGGGGAGGAAGTGGTCTCACAATGCAATTCTTTAATAGTTGTTGATACGAAACTCTCAAATAAACTGTAGTTGTATTTTTGGGAGGTATCTTAATGGCTACAATTTCAGCTAGAATTGATGACCAACTTAAAATTGAGGCAGAACAGGTCGCTGATGATATAGGAATTCCACTAAGTACGGCCATCAATATCTTTTTGAAACGGTTTTCTGCCGAACGCGGGTTCCCTTTTGATGTTGTTGCTCCAGGCAGCAGACACACAATAAACCCACTGAATCGTTCCGTATTGGAGCACGCTGTGAAAGCGGCAATTGCCGCTCCAGAAAAAGCCGGTCGTCTGAGTCATTTTACCTATTTGGACCCCGACACTGGCAAGCTAACTCATATGAATTGAACTTATTGGGAGGACAAAATTATGAGCCCCATCCTTGAAGCGTTTTGCGGGCCAAATGGTTCCGGCAAGAGTACGATAATTGAACACTTCTCTCCCCCATGCGATATCGTCAACGCAGATGAGATTCAGAACAAACTTGGCTGTTCCCCTATGGATGCCGCAATTATCGCTGAAAAGACTCGCGAGGCACTTTTAGCTGACCAGAAAGATTTTGCTTTTGAAACGGTCTTATCAACGGATCGAAATCTCATTCTGATGACCAAAGCAAAAAGCGTTGGTTACTATATCCGCTGTTACTATGTCCTAACCAAGGACCCGGCAATTAATCTTCAACGTGTCGCCACACGCTACGCCCTTGGAGGCCACGATGTACCACCAGACAAGGTCATTGGGCGCTACGCTAGAGCCATGAAGCTTATTCCGAAGTTGCTTGATGAGAACGTTTGCGATGAGTGCTATATCTTTGATAACTCCTATGACCGCGGCAAAGGAGAGCCTTCCCTCATTGCAAGTTTTATGCATGGCGCTTTGGAATTGTTTCCCAATGAGATATGGCCTCAAGAAATGTTGGAGCTTCTCGTTGACGGAAAGTATACCGGAAGCAGCTGAGATAATGTTCATTGACATGGGGAGCTAAGTGCTTGCCTAGCTCCCTTTTTTGAGTTGCAAAGTTAAGTCTCAGCTGACGTATTTGCCAACCAGAAGTAAAGTTGCAAGCCCTTTGGTAGAAATAATTATGCAAACACGGGTCCATGGGAGAGAACGCCGTGAGATTGCCAGCAGGGCAGCATCTTCGGGTGCTGCTCTTTCTTTGCCGCGCCAGTTGTTATATACTGTTTCCTGACGTCGGGATAGCGGAAAGGAGCCGACAGGAGGAAAGCACCATGGAAAAGCATTCCCTTCTCACACTCAGGGAACGGATCGAGATCGAAAAAGCGCTCCGGGATAGAGCAAGCTTTTCGGAGATCGGGACAAGTCTCGGAAAAAATCCATCCACGATCTCCAAGGAAGTCCGACACCGTTCTCTTGACACGATCCTTGGCACAGAGCGATTCCGATCACTTTTTCCCGTCATCCTTACAGACAGAGGCAGCGGGTTTACTGACCCAATGTCTATTGAACGCGACATGACAACCGGCGAACTCCGTACCTGCGTCTTCTTCTGTGACCCCCAGTGTTCTAATCAGAAAGGGACCTGCGAAGTAACTCACGAAATGATCCGGCGTGACCTTCCCAAAGGAACTGCCTTTGACTTCCTTTCCCAGACGGAAGTCGACCTTATGATGAATCACATCAATTCCTACGCAAGAAAAAAGCTGAACAACCGGTCCGCATACCAGCTGTTCAGCTTCTTCTACGGCGATGATATTCTGGCCCAACTCACAATCCGCCAGATTCCCGCCAATGACATCAATCTCACCCGAAACTTCTAAAGAAATAAACCGAAAAACCGCCATTCGGAAGCCATATTGCTTGCCGCGGGGGTGGAAGTTCATCTTGCGAAAAAAGCGAGGATCCTTTCACCTCCGGTTGTCATGCTTATTTTTAGGCGCCGGTGCTTGATCTGTAGCCATTGTATCACAGCTGTCGCTGGTATGCAACTTATTTGGTTTTGTAAATTCCAGTTTGCATTCGTAAATTCCCGCAAAATCCAAAATTCTTGATTTGCCGGATTTTAGTTTTGCAAGAATCTGCCTCTCTACGCATTTACTTTTGCAAACTGGAACTTAGTTTTGTAATTGACCTGCAATTCAGCTGCAATTCAGTAGCCTGAATTGCGGAAACTATATACTCACGATTTTGTGAGATTATCTTGAAATTTCGTACTGAATGTAGTATAATAAATAAAAAGTCATTGATGAATGGAGAAACAGCCATGCAAGTCAGCTATGACAAGCTTTGGAAGCTTCTGATTGATAGAAAAATGAAACGTAGCGATTTGAAGGATGCTGCTGGAATTAGCTTTAATGTTGTCGCAAAGATGGGAAGAAACGAATTTGTTTCACTCGAGAGCCTTGCTAAGATATGTGTTGCCTTAAAATGTGGAATTAACGATGTGATGGAGTTTACTGATTATGAGCATGATTGATCATGTCTTTCAGGCAACAACTGAATATATAGGACGTATGCCGAAGTCTTTGCGCAAAGAATACGGTCAGTTTTTTACCAGCGTAGAAACGGCTACATTTATGGCGGACTTATTTACAATTCCGGCTAAAGGAACGATCTCTATCCTTGACCCAGGAGCCGGTTCCGGGATACTCTCCACGGCGTTGATAGAAAGAATGCAAACATATCCGACCATAAAGAAAATTGAACTGGTCTGTTATGAAAACGACCCTAATGTACTAGAGCTTTTGAAATCCAATTTGAGGTGGGTATGCGCGCAATCAATCATAGATGTTTCCTATCAAATTGTAACAGACAACTACATAGTCAGTCAGATGCCAGACTATAATCATATGATTGATGCAAATCCAAATCCCAGAAAGTACGATTTAATTATCGGAAATCCGCCTTATAAGAAAATTGCTAAGGATGCACCCGAGGCGGTAGCTATGCCAGATGTATGCTATGGGGCACCAAATCTTTATTTCTTGTTTGCATCCATGAGCTTATTTAATTTGCGAAATGGTGGAGAAATGGTCTATATTATCCCACGGTCTTGGACCTCAGGCGCTTATTTTAAGCTGTTCCGCCAGAAATTATTGAGCGAGGGCGCTTTGGAACATATTCATTTGTTTGCCAGCCGCGACAAGGTATTTGAGAAAGAGAGCGTATTGCAGGAAACCATCATCATCAAGGTCAAAAAAAGCACAAATAAACCTAACAGTATTACGGTCACTTCGACACATAGCAATGCTGATTTCTCTAATATAACGGTTTTTGAGGCACCATATGCAACAGTTGTAAGCGGTAATGAATCTTATGTTTATTTAGTTACAGATTCCAGCGAAATAGATACATTAAGTAGATTAAACCACTTGCATGATACTCTTCCCACCATTGGGCTGAAAATGAAAACCGGCTTGACCGTTGATTTCAGAAATCTTAAGGCGTTACGGGACTCGGCAGAAGGATCCGCTGTCCCGCTGTTTTACTCACAGCATATTCAAGAAGGCAAAGTGATTTTCCCCGTTGGGAAGGAACATGAGTATATTGTCACGGATCAAGAGGGGCTTTTGCAAGATAACACAAACTATTTATTTGTAAAACGCTTTACTGCTAAGGAGGAACATCGGCGGCTGCAATGTGGTGTATATCTGTCAAAAAAGCATCCTGAATATCAAAAAATCAGCACACAGAACAAAATCAATTTCATATGCGGTTTACACGAGCTTTCAGACTGCGTCGTATACGGTCTATATGTGCTGTTTAATTCCACTCTGTATGACTGTTATTATCGGGTACTGAACGGTTCCACGCAGGTAAATTCTACAGAAGTGAATACCATGCCTGTCCCGCCTTTGCGTGATATTGAAGCAATGGGAAAAGAACTACTTCGTGTTAAAGACATGTCGGAAGAATCATGTGATCGTATTTTAAGGAGTTATATATGAGCAAACTGGATGAAGCGAAAGAAATACTGGCGGCATTGCAGGTCCCGGTACAACAGCAAAATGGTATGTGCTGTTGTGTCCTCCTTGCTATGGCGGGACTGACCGAGAATGCCCCGTGGTCATCTGCCACAAACGAATGGATTCGAATACATGATGTAATCGCTTTTGCAAACCAAAACTATTGCACTACCTATGCGGAGAATAGTCGGGAGACGTTCCGCAAGCGGGCAATGCACCACTTCAGGAACGCCGCCTTTATCGAAGATAATGGAATGGCGACGAATAGTCCAAATTACCGCTATCGCTTGACTGACGAAATGCTGGGGTTGATCCAGAGCTATATAAGTGATGAATGGGAGAAAAATCTTGCTGCATTTATGAGAAGACACGAAACGCTTATCCAGTTTTATGCCTCGAAACGCTCAATGCAGAAAATGCCCGTGAAAATCAATGGCGCAGATTTCACTTTTTCACCCGGAAAGCACAATGAGCTTCAAAAAGCAATTATAGAAGAATTTGCTCCACGCTTTGCCCCAAATGCTGAATGTCTTTATGTAGGTGATACGACAAAAAAAGATTTAGTTAAAAATGAGGAAAAGCTTCGTGAACTGGGTTTTGCAATCACTTTACATGACAAAATGCCAGATGTCGTGCTCTATTTGGGAGAAAGGGACTGGTTGTATTTTGTGGAGTCTGTCACGTCCGTTGGACCGATGGAACCTAAGCGTATCAAGGAAATCGAAAAAATGACAACCGATGTTACTTCTGGGAAAATATATGTTACGGCATTTCTTGACTTTAAGACATTCAAACAATTCTCAGAGTCCCTTGCATGGGAAACAGAGGTCTGGATTGCCGATTTGCCTGATCACATGATTCATTTAAACGGTGACAAGTTTTTAGGACCGAGATGAAGAATTGCTGCATATCGCAAATGGTTTGACTATTGCTGTGTGGAAAATGAAAAGGGGGTGCAACACAGTGTTGAATTATCGTGGATCAGAATGGAACCGTTGGGATTTGCATGTTCATACAGCTTCTTCATATGATTATAAATACAAAGCGCCTGATGCTGATGATTTGCTATGTCAAATCCTGGAGCAGAATAACGTAAAGGCAGTTGCGATTACTGACCATTTCAAGATTGATAAGGTCAGAATAGAGAGCTTACGTTCTAAAGCTCCTGGAATTGTGTTTTTCCCTGGAGTTGAGCTTCGCACGGATAAGGGCTCAAACAATCTTCATCTGATTCTTATTTTTTCGGAAGAAACAGATTTGTCTGTCCTTTCTGAAGATTTTGATGCAATTATGATTCGTCAAAAAGCGAAGTCCGCTGATTCAGACGAGACAATATATTGGGAGTTTGGAGATATTGTTGATTTTGCCAGAAGTCATAATGCCTTGATTTCTATTCATGCTGGGCACAAGACGAATGGTATTGATAAAGAAATTTCTAATGTACTTCCTGTAAAAGAAGCAATAAAAGCAGATATCGCTGACGCAATACATTTTTTCGAGATTGGTCAAAAGCGGGATATTGAAGATTACGAACAGCATGTTTTCAAAGATGTTGCACGCAAACCATTGATAATTTGTTCTGACAACCACAATCCCGAAGAATATGCAGCAAATGAAATGCTTTGGATTAAAGCTGATTTGACATTTGCTGGGCTTAAGCAATGTATTTATCAGCCACAGGAAAGAGTCTTTATTGGGAATGTTCCTCCAATCTTGGATCGAGTGAGCAAAAACAAGCAAAGCAATATATCCTCAGTTTCTTGCATGCGCATAGACCACCCAGCCAACAAAGAGACTACATGGTTCAACTTTGACATTCCGCTAAATCCCGGCATGGTGGCTATAATTGGGAATAAAGGAAGTGGGAAAAGTGCATTTTCCGATATAATCGGGCATCTATGTTGTTGCAACACAATGGAAAACGCTTCTTTTCTAAATGATAAAAGGTTCAGAAAATCGCCCAAAATGTATGCAAATGACTATTCTGCTACCTTGACTTGGTTTGATGGAGAAACCCGTACTGATTCTTTAGCGGCAAGTCGAAATGATGGCGCTATAGAGGATGCTCAATATTTGCCACAAAAATATATTGAAGACGTATGTAATGATTTTGGCGACATCTTTCAAAAAGAGATTGATAAAGTTATTTTTTCGTATGTAGACAAAGCAGAGCGAGGTGATGCACAGAATCTCGATGGTTTAGTGCAGTTGAAGTCAAAGCCTCTTGAAATTAGATTTCAGGATGAACGTGTAAATCTTGAGAATATTAACAATAGAATAATTTGGCTTGAAAGGAAAAAGACGGCGGAATACCGGAAAACAATATTAGAAAGCCTTGCAAAGGCAAATGCAACACTCATGCGCCATGAAAAATCCAAACCTGCAGAGGTTGCAAAACCGGAGCAGAAGGATACAGATATCGAATATCAAACCAAACTTGGCCAATTAAACCAATGCATTCAGGAAACAAAGGATGCATTAAAAAAGGCTATTGATAGAATATCTGAAATCAATCTTAGTATCACTGATATAAAAACTGTGATTGCCCAAATATCTCTACTTAAAACACAGTATTGCGTAGTTCAAAATCAGATTGAAGTATTGATTAATAAGTACGGGTTGGAACGTTCTGAATGTGTTGTTGAATTGAAGACGCCAGAGGCATTCTTAGAAAGTCTAATAGACAAAGGTGAAAAAGAGAAGAAACTCATTCAGAACACTATCTCTGATACTGAAAACGGATTTTCCCAAAAGTTAGAAGGACTTGAAGCTGAAAAAGAAACTCTAATATCTTCTGCTGATACAGAAGAAAAGCTATATCAAAAATATCTTACAGATTTGGCAGAATGGAACGAAAAGAAATCCGAAATCATTGGCGATAAAGATTCAGAAGGCTCGATCGAGTTTTATAAGCACGAACTTGATTATTTAGACACAAAGCTTGATTCTGAATATGGAACACTTGTTGGCGAAAGAGATAGCATTACTAAACGGATATATGAAGGAATTTCCGAACTATCAAAAATATATCAAGGTATATATGCTCCTATTCAGGGAGAGATATCGCAGTTGCTTGGGGCTCTTGAAGATGGCGTGCTCTTTCAAGCGGAAGTGTTTATGAAAGAGGAGAACATGGCTCAAAATATTCTCAACTTCATAAATCAGAAGTATAATGGGAAATACGGACGCTCGCATAATTCTATACAGGAAATCGAAACTTGTATAAAAAACACAGATTTTGGAGATGTAGATAGTGTAATGGCTTTTGTACATAATATGGCCGAAGTCATAACAAGCGATTTTGAAACAGCCGAAAAAAGGGTACCAAAGCGAAAAGAATTTTACGATTTTATTTTTGGGCTAAAATACATTGGAGTTAATTTTAAGCTAAAGATGGGTATGCGCTCTTTAGATGAGCTATCTCCTGGCGAGCGTGGAATTGTATTACTTATTTTTTATCTCGCTCTTAGTAAAGAGAGAAAACCGATCATCATAGATCAGCCGGAGGACAATCTTGACAACCAGTCTGTTTATAGCAAACTTGTACCCTGCATTTGTAGAGCAAAACAGAAACGTCAGGTTATTATTGTCACACATAATCCAAATATTGCTGTGGCGTGTGATGCAGAGCAGATTATTTATTGCGAAAAAGATAAAAATACCAATCATATTATCTATGAGGCTGGTGCGATTGAGAATCCAGTAATGCGCGACCATGTTGTTGATGTTCTTGAGGGTACTATGCCAGCTTTCGATTTGAGAAGGCTCAAATACACCCCTTTAGCAAAATAAGCAAACAGGAAACGGAGGTAATATCGCAATTGGATGTATACTAAAAAAGTGGACAAGTATGATAGAATAGTAGACAAGTAAAGAACAGGAAGGAGCAATACTTATGTCCACGAAAAGCAGTTGCCCGAAGTACACAGAAGAATTTAAGAAAACCATTGTATCCCTGTACCAAAACGGCAAAACCTATTCCCAAATTCAGAAGGAATACGGGGTGTCCTCCTCGGCCCTCTCCAACTGGGTGCGGAAATACTCCCAGGTACGGGTCGATGACGACACCATCCTTTCGGCCCAGCAAATCAAAGCGCTCCAGAAGCGAAACGCGGAATTGGAAGAGGAGAATCTCATCCTAAAAAAAGCGATTGCAATCTTCACGCCACACTCAGACAGAGACTAGCCGCCATCGACGCCCTCTCCGGCCAGCATTCCATCTCCATCCTCTGCCGGGTGCTGAATGTCCACCGCAGCACCTATTACAAGCATCTGCGGCGGCAGCCTTCCCCCCGGCAGCGGGAAAATGTGGAGATCCGGAAGAAAATACTGACCCTCTACGCCGGTTCAGACAAGCGGCTGGGGGCGAAAAAGATGAAGCTCTGTCTTGCGCGGGAGTATTGCGTTACCGTCAGTGAAGGTCGAGTGTACCGCCTGATGAAAGAAATGAAGCTGCCGAAAATGAGTACGGTCAAGCCGCCAAAGGCGGCTAAGGCTGACAAGGAGGATGCTGGCGCCTGCCAGAACCTTCTTGCTCAACAATTTAACCAGAAAGCCCCGAATTTGGTCTGGGTCTCCGATTTTACCTATGTGAAGGTCGCTGGAAGGTTCTACTACATCTGTGCGATCATCGACCTATACGCCAGAAAGGTGATCGCCTGCCGGGTCTCCGCCAAAATCGACCGGTTCTTAGCGATCGATACCTTGCGGGATGCCGTCCGGCTGCGTGGTGTCTCGAAGGGCGTTCTGTTCCACACGGATCGCGGCTGCCAGTTTACCTCGGCGGACTTCCGAAAGTTGATCGACGAACTGGGGATGGTCCAGTCTTTTTCCGCGAAGGGGTATCCCTATGATAACGCGGTGATGGAGTGCTTTTTTAAGTACTTGAAAAAGGAAGAATTGAACCGCCGTTCTTTCCAGTCGGTCGAACAGCTCAAGCAGAGTCTTGTCTCCTACATCTCCGGCTATTATAATCCTGTCAGGCCCCACTCCCATAACCATGGCCTGCCCCCAAACCAGGCTGAATCCATTTTCTTTCAGAATTTTACTTGTCCACTTTATTGACTATGGTTCAGCATAACTTAACCTTACTCAACGTCCATGACATTGTCTGTCCACAATTCGCACTGTAACATTACAGTCTGGAGGGCATCATCCATTCCTTCGGGAGGGTACTTGTGCTTCTTCAGTAGCTTTTTAATAAGCATCCGCATTTTTGCCCTTGCCGATTCACGCTTCTGCCAGTCAATGGTCCGATTCTTTCGCAATGTCTCGGCAAGTTCTTTTGTGATAGCGACGAGCTCATCATTTTCATAGAAGTCCTTTATGGCACGCGGCTTCGTTAGAGCATCGTAGAATGCGAGTTCTTCGTCGGTCAGGCCAAGTTCTTCTCCTTCTTCGCGAGATGCTGCAATTGAATGTGCCAAATTAATAAGCTCTTGGATAACCTCTTCATTCGTAAGCATGCCGTTAAGGTATGCTTTCATCATACGCTGAATGATCTCACTGAACTGCTCTGATTTAACGACATTCGTCCGCCGGTATATAGATATTTGCTCAGCAATTAATTTTTTGAGAAGTTCTACAGCGAGATTCTTCTCTTTCATTTTTGATATTTCTTCCAAGAAACTAGGGTCGAACAAATTGAAGTCGCCTTTGACATCGGAGAAGAGATTGATAACGCCGTCGCTTTTAATGCTTTGCTTTAGAAGCTCATTAATCCTCTTGTTCATTTCGGGCAGAGAGATATTTTTCTCACCGCCAACATTTGAGAGACGAAGTACAAGTACCCGAACCGACTCAAAGAATGCGGCCTCAAAGCGATCACCTTCCTCCACAAGTGAGGAACAGAGCGATAAAGCCTGGTGCAACAACAGAGCCTCACGGATGAACGCTTCTTTCTTTTCCTCATTCTTAACATCGACAATGAAGTTGACTGCTCCACTAATGGTTTTCGCCCGTTCAAGGTCAGTGCCGGTTTTGAACTTCGTATAATCATATCCAAAGAACAAATCGCGGCAAACAGACAGTTTTTCAAGGAATTTCGGATATGCAACCTTTGCTACATCGGTATCTCCGTAATTCTTCTTATCACGGGCAGTATAGTCGTTCATTGCTTGTTTGAGCGCAGAGGCAATACCGACATAGTCTACAACCAAACCACCTTCTTTATCTCTGAAAACGCGGTTGACACGTGCGATGGCCTGCATAAGGTTGTGGCCAGACATCGGCTTATATACGTACATCGTGGCAAGCGACGGTACATCGAAACCCGTCAGCCACATGTCCACCACAATGGCGATTTTCAATGGGCTCTTATTATCTTTAAACAGCTTAGCAAGGTGATCCTTGTGACGCTTGTTGCCAATAATCTTTCGCCATTCTTCCGGGTCTTTGTTGCTCTCAGTCATCACCACGCCGACCTTTTCCGTCCAATTAGGGCGAAGTTCCAAGATCCGTTTATAGATTTTCATGGCAATAGCGCGAGAGTATGCCACGATCATTGCCTTGCCAGTCAGGAGATCTTCGCGATAGTTTTCGTAGTGATCAAGAATATCATTTACAAGAGAGTTGATGGTATTGTCGTTGCCGAGGATTGCCTCCATCTGTCCCAGTTCACGCTTACTGCGCTCAACAACAGATGGATCGGCATTATTTGCCATGATCTCGTATTCCGTATCAATCAGTTTCAGTGTGTCGGCATCAAGATTTAGCTTAATCACACGGCTCTCATAATACACAGGGCGCGTTGCCCCATCCTCGACAGCCTGCGTCATATCGTAAACGTCGATATAATCACCGAATACTTCACGAGTACTGCGATCCTTAGTGGAAATCGGTGTACCCGTGAAGCCAATGTATGTAGCATTAGGAAGACTATTGCGGATGATGCGTGCTGTACCTACGACGCGCTTCGCGATTTCCTCACCCGCTTCATTCGTTGTGATCTTGATCTTTTCCGCCAAACCATACTGTCCACGATGAGCCTCATCCGCCATCACGACAATATTGTTGCGCTCCGATAGCGGCTCATGAGACTCCTCAAATTTCTGCATGGTCGTGAAGATAATGCCATTTGCTTTACGTCCCGCCAGCAACGTTTTCAAATGTTCACGGCTCTCCGCGTGCATTGGCTCTTGGCGCAAAAAATCTTTACACTTTGCAAATTGCCCATAAAGCTGATCATCAAGGTCGTTGCGGTCTGTAAGAACAACTATCGTTGGGCTATCCAGTGCCTCCTGCAAGAGATGAGCGTAGAAAACCATAGATAGAGACTTACCACTACCCTGCGTATGCCAGAATACACCGCCTTTTCCGTCCCCGCCCTCTGCGGCAGCCTTTTTCGTTGATGCGATGGCCTTCCTGACGGCAAAATACTGATGATAGCCGGCTAGAATCTTAGCGTTGTTTATGCCTTCGTCTGAAAAGCAGATAAAGTTTTTTATGATGTCTAGCAGGCGATCTTTCTGGAAGATGCCCTCAAAGAAGGTATCAAATTGAGCATATTGAGTATTCTCATAGCTACCGTCTACAGTTTTCCATTCCATAAAGCGATCCTCTCCAGAGGTGATTGTGCCCGCTTTTGATGTAAGATGGTCGCTCATCACGCAGATAGCATTATACACAAACATAGAGGGGATCTCTTGCATGTAGTTCCGCAACTGCAAGTATGCCTCACTGGCATCCGTTTCCTCACGAGAGGGAGATTTAAGTTCTATAATTACGACTGGGATACCGTTGAGGAACAACAAGATATCTGGACGCTTATTGCTGTTCTCAATAAAAGTCCACTGATTCGCCACAATGAAAGAGTTATTGTCCGGGTTCTTGTAGTCTACAAGATATACAGAAGCGAAACGCTCAGTTCCTCCTACAAAATAGCGCACGGGAATACCGTTCTGAAGGTAGTCCATAAATTCAGCGTTCTTCTGTACGAGAGAACCGTTTTCAATATTCTTCAGCTTATTCAGCGCCTCGGTTAGTGCATCCTGTGGCAACATTGGATTAAGGCGCGACAAAGAACTCTCCAGTGCATCCTCATATAAAGGAACACGGAGGTTTCGTTCTACTTCTGGGCCATACAAATGCTGGTAGCCCATATTTTGAAATAGCTCTATTACGGAATGTTCATAATCCGCCTCAGTGTAACCAGGCATAATATTCGCTCCTTGTATATATTTTACCCTATTTACGAGGTTCGGTCTACTTTAAACGAGAATTTAGAGCAGCAAGCAGAGGCTCTTTATCAAGCGTTTTTCTCTCCAAAGGCTGGAACACAGGGTAAAATCGTAACTCTCGATGAGTATTGCTCGATATTTACAGGTAAAAAGAATGCAAATGCCTCTGTTGAACGTGGAAAATACAAGTTCTTTACCTGCGCACCAGATGCGCTCCAAATTGATAGCTATATCTATGATGGCAATGCAATCATTGTTTCCGGCAACGGTGCATATACTGGAAGAACACGATTCTATAGTGGACGATTTGACCTCTATCAAAGAACTTATGCCTGCACATTACACGATGCTATTAATCCTGACTTTATCTTTCCGCTTTACTGGTTTGTCAAGCTGGAACTTAGCAAGAAAATTATGGGTGGCACTCGTGGTTCAGCGATTCCGTACATTGTTATGAACGATTTAGCAAAGTTTGAGTTTGTCTATAATACTGATACGTTTGCCACATATATGCCTGTTTTCAAGAGCCTAACTGAATCAATACAAGCTAATGAATTTGAAAACGAGTGTCTTGCCAAGATGCGTGATGCATTGTTGCCGCAGTTGCTTTCAGGTCAATTGGACGTTTTCGGCCTCGATCTCTAAGCCGCTAAATTCTCGTTTATCGCCGTATTTTTTTCAATTTTGTCATCTAGCGCAGATAGCACAGATGCAATACACCGCTGTTCTTCAACGGCTTCAGGAACAGAAACTTCGATGCCTCGCATTGTACTTCCTGAAACTTCTTTAAACGTCGTACCACTTCCGAGGCCTTCAATCCTGTTTTTGTTGTATTTTAACAAGTAGTACAGAAACATATAGTCTGTATTTTCATTTGGAACTACACTCTTGAATCCCTGATTGGTGCAAACCTCGTTCTCGGCAATTGCGATATAGCCGATAGGAGCTCTGGATGAAAATAGGATTGAATGCGCAGGCATTAACTGTGCAGAACAGCTTTTTAGCCCCTGTTCCGTGATATTTCTTTCACCACGCGAAATAAAGCGGCCCGTAAAGCCCGCCAAATCTTTCGGCGTAATCCACGCAATTGTGCCGCCGTCATAATTTTCGGCTCTTTTTGTTGAGGGAGTTGCTCCGCCAACAACTGTTCCTAAATCATTTATAGTGCAATTTCTCCAGTTGCTCATTGTATATCCGCCCTATCCTATATATTTCTTATGTGCCAATTTGACATTGCTCTGTTTAACCATTGCATATTGCAATGTTGTATCTATTTTACTATGCCCCAAAAGTTGTTGCAATTGTTCGATGGGCATCCCTTTGTCTATCGCCATTGTTGCCAGTGTCCGACGGAACTTGTGCGGATGAACCTTAGGAATGCCAAGGCTTTGACCAAGTTCTCGAAGTCTCACCTCCACGCCGCCAATCCGCAGGCGCTCATGTGGAGCGCGTAATGACACGAATAAGGCGGGGCAGGTATCCGTCCGGCTCTCTAGATAATTCTGCAAATGAATTTTGGTACGGGCATCGAAGTAAACTACACGCTCTTTATCCCCCTTGCCGAACACTACGCACTCGCGATCGGCAAAGTTGATATCGTCCCGATTCAGGCGAACCATCTCTCCAACGCGCATGCGAACGCTCTCGCACTGCTTTATCTGCGGTCACGTCCATGACGAACTCATCATCGAGTGTAGCATGGGTGTATCCCTGGATGCCGTCTGTGAGCAGATGGGAAGGACTCCGCCGTGGATCAGCGGGCTTAATCTCCGGGCAGACGGCTACGAGACAATGTTTTATAAGAAAGACTGAAATAGGGCGACGCCTATCGTGATGATAAGCGCCGCCCATCTTTTAACGGTTGAAAATGTCCTTCACCATCGGCTGTACGAGTCTGCGGATCTTCTTGATATCATCCGATACCGTCCGCTGCTTGATGCCCAACTCGTCCGCCATTTCCTGCTGCGTGGC
>CANQQI010000010.1 GCA_947625945.1 uncultured Oscillospiraceae bacterium | reverse complement strand
GCATCGGGGTCGGAGGGGTTCTGCATCATGGAGGAATCCATTTTGCCTTCCCCTTTTTCTTTGAGGCGGCGCACGGCATCTTCCACAACAGTCTGCTCGGAAAGGCATCTCACCAAAAGCTGGTATTCTGTGACATCATCAAAATCCTGCCCGCATACGGACAGCAGCTTATCCGCATCCTTCAGAATGTCGGTCAGGCAGCCATCGGTTTTGCTGCTGTCATTGTAATAGAAGGTCCTGTTGAAATCGTTTGGGTCATAGTAATGCTCCATTCCCGCCAACAGGGCATCGTGCCCGTTTTTATGAAGAAAGATGACAAACTTGGAAACGCAGGTATAAAGTAGTTCAGCCCGGCTCAGCTTTCTGATGTTCGCTTCGATCATCATGGAATCCATACGACGGATTCTCGGAGTGACCTTCATCATTTTTGCGATCTTGCTTCCTAGGTCTGTAACACAGTCATGGAGGAGGTCGACATTATAAGCTGTTTCATAATCATAGCAGCGCTTCCGGAAACGGGAAAGCGATTTATCACTCTAAGGCTGTTCTTCATAGCTGGTGGTATGGAGGGCATACTGGTAACGGATGTCAAGCATCAGGCTTTCTACGATATCATCGTCAGAGACCTGGAACAGCTCTTTTATAATGAGAGCACCAACGCAAATGTTGACTGGGGTATTGAACTTAGATTGTGTCCGTGTGGAATACAGCACACGGAAACGCTCTTCGTCAATTGCCGGGAAGATATCATCTGCAAATATTTTCGCCCAGGAATCCTCAAGAGCCTTTTGCTCCCTTGCAGTCAGTCCGGAAGCACTATCCATAAAAGACAACTGTTGTGACGTATTTGTTCGGAATGCCATAGTTTAACCACCTTTCTGATAATTTCATTATATCAGAAAAGCGATCATTTTTATAGTTGTGTGTGAAATTTTCAAGGTACTATCAGAGTCAATTCTTATTTGACCCCAACATCATTAATAATGAAGGGTCAAAAGGACAGATCTCCGGGCGGCGGATTTAAAAGCGAGGTGGAAGTTCGTCATGAACATCAATAATATCAATTTTACGTCCTTTATCCGCGTGGCGGAGGCGGGCAGCTTCAACAAGGCCGCCGAGGATTTATACATCACTTCCACCGCACTGATCAAGCAGATCAATCTGCTGGAAAACGATTTGGGCGTGCGCCTCTTTGACCGGACCCATCGGGGGCTGACCCTGACAAAAGCCGGGCAGTCCCTATACAAAGACGCCAAGTACATCACGAGTTACTGCCAGGAAGCGATCGAGCGGGCCAGAAACGCGGAGCTTCAGCGGGAGCAGGTGATCCGCATCGGTACCTCTCCCATGATGCCCGCCCAAATGCTGATGGATCTGTGGCCGAAAATTCACGAACACTGTGCCGACGTGAGCTTTAAGCTGGTTCCCTTTGAAAACACCACGGACAACGCCAGAGAGATTCTGAAAAACCTGGGGCAGAACATTGACGTCGTCGCCGGCTTTGTGGACGAGCTTCTCATGAGCCAGCGGAATTGTAGGGGGCTGCTGATCGAAAACGAGCCGCTTTGTTGCGCGGTGTCCATCTATCACCCGCTGGCGTCCAAAGAAAAACTGACGGTGCGGGATTTGTACGGAAAAGACCTGATGATGATTCATCGTGGGTGGTGCCGCCACATGGACGACCTGCGGGACGATTTGACGGAAAACCATCCGCAGGTAAACCTCGTAAATTTTGATCTGTACGACGTGGGTATTTTCAATCGCTGTGAGGAAAACAAAGATATTCTGGTGGTCATCAAAAGCTGGAGCATGGTGCATCCGCTGATGCGGGTGATCCCGGTGGAGTGGGATCATTTCATGCCCGTGGGGATTTTGTACTCTCCCCAGCCGACGGAGGTTGTCCGCCGCTTCCTCTCCGCACTGGAAACGGTACTGGCCGCTCCAAAAGAAACCGCCCAGTCCTAACCTGCGGTTAGAACTGATCAACGAATCGAGACTTCTCCGGAAGCCTCGATTTTTTTATAATGATATCGTGGATAAGCAGAATGAATCACGAAGAAGGATGATGAAGATGAAACAAAAAATCGCGATAGGCCTGATTTTTGCCCTGCTCGTGACGCTTCTTGGCGCCTGCGGCGGAAATCAGCCGGGTGCCCAAACGCCGGCAGAGGAATCGCCTCAGGGAACGGAAGCGGTCCGTGACCCGGAGGAAAGCAGCTCCCCCGCCGAGAGCGAAGAATCCGAAGTGAGCGGCACGGAAGGCAGCATGCCTGCCGAGAGCGAGAAATCAGAGGTGAGTAGCATGGAAATACCCCAGACCGGCTGGACGGAGGCTGTTCCGGCAGAGTACACACAAGCGGCCGCCGAACAAGGTTCTGTCGTTCGGCTCGACTATGAATCAGAAGATTATGTGCGGGACAGCAGCCCCATCACAAAAACCGCCTATGTTTATACGCCCTACGGCTACGATGAGGAAGATACCGAAACGCGGTACAACATTCTCTATCTCATGCACGGCTGGGGCGGCCATGCCGGAGAATATTTCGATTTTACGCCGACGAAAAACATGTTTGACAATCTGATCGCAAACGGAGATATTCCGCCCATCATCATCGTGTCGGCGACCTTCTACAACGCAAACAGCCGCACGGATTTCAGTAGCTCCATTGCGGAATTTCGGGCTTTCCATCAGGATTTTGAAAATCACCTGATGCCGGCGGTGGAGGGGCGGTTCCACACCTACGCCGCGTCCACGTCCCCGGAGGACTTGAAAGCCTCCCGCGACCATCGGGCTTTCGGCGGCTTCTCCCTGGGTTCGGTGACCACATGGCTCCAGTTCTGCTATGACTACGATTATATTCATTACTTTCTTCCGATGAGCGGTTCCTGCTGGTACTACGGCACCTATGGCGATTTCCGCTTTGAGGACAACGTGGACTTTATCGAGCAGCTGGTTCAGGACGAAAACCTTGATGAGCGCGGGTACTTTATCTACCACGCTGTCGGCACCGAGGACGCGGTCAAGAGCCAGTCGATCGGGATGGCGGAGGAAATGCTGTCTCGGGAGATCTTTACGCCGGAACACTATGTGTTCTATCAAAAGGACGGCGGCTACCACGACTTCAACGCCGTGCAGGAATATCTCTACAACGCCCTCCCGCTGTTCTTCCGGGACGATGCTCCCGAAAATGCGCAGACGGCGAGCCACCCCTACACCACCGACACCGCCATTTCGGACGTGATAAACGACCCTGTTTTCGGAGACTACGGGCATCTGATCTTCCCCGTGGACACCGGGTACATGAGCGGCAGAACGCTGGGCGACCTTCGGCTGACGTGGTACTCGAATATAGACCCGGACAAGACGGTGGAGATTTGCAACTACATGAAATCCCGCGCCGAGACGGGCGAGACGATCTTTTACGATATTTATACCGATGAGGAAAAAGCGGCAGACCCCGACAAGGCGGATACGGGACTGTTCTTTTTCAAGGGCGATCCCGGTGAAAAATTTGCCGTGGTGAGTGCCGGAGGCGGTTTTGCTTACGTCGGCGCCATGCACGACAGCTTCCCCCACGCGCTGGAGCTTTCCAAAATGGGCTACAACGCCTTTGCGCTGATTTACCGTCCCGGCTGGGACACGGCCATGGAGGATCTGGCGCGGGCAATCAGCTTTATCTTCGCCCACGCGGAGGAACTGGAAGTGGACACCGACTGCTATTCTCTGTGGGGCGGCTCGGCGGGGGCCCGGATGGCGGCGGACGTGGGTTCCTACGGCACTGCCTTCTTTGGCGGCGACGATCTGCCCCAGGCCGGCTGCGTCGTCATGCAGTACACGGGCCACAGCGATTGGCAGGAAACCGACCCGCCCACTTACGTCTGCGTGGGAAAGAGCGACGGCATCGCAAACTGGCGCGGGATGCAAAGCAGGATCAATGCCATGTCCGCAGCGGGCATCCCGACAGAGTTTCACGCCTATGAGGGACTTTCCCACGGCTTCGGGCTTGGCACGGGAACGGTCGCCGAGGGCTGGATCAATGACGCGGTGGCGTTTTGGGAAGCGCAAATGAAGTAGTTATAACTTCCGGTATGAACTGGTGAACGGATCGAGACTACCCTCCCTGCTTGGATCGTGTTAAAATAAACGTAGCGAAAAATTGCTTGAAAGGAGCATTTGAGATGAAGAAAGCAGTTGCGTTGCTATTGAGTTTTATCCTCTTACTTTCCCTGACGGCCTGTGGCGGCAGCGGTTTTGGCGCCGGCGGGAACGCCGCGGCGGACCGGACGAGCCACAATGTGGCGGAATTGCCCTCGGATTCCACGCAAAGCACCGGCGGCGAAAGTGAAGGCAGTACCAGTACTCAAGCCCCGGACACCGGCACAGACGCCGACGTTCCGGTGGTCTATATGACGACGGACATTTCCCCGGAGGGGCTGATGAAGGTCTATGAGGCCCTGGGGGTGGAGCTGACCGGCGACAATATCGCGGTGAAGCTCTCCACCGGCGAACCCCCCGCCAGCAATTACCTGGACCCGGATCTGATTCGGAATCTTGTGGAGCGTGTAAACGGCACCATCGTGGAGTGCAACACCGCCTACGGCGGCTCCCGCAGCGAAACGGCCATGCACTATCAGGTGGCGGAGGATCACGGCTTTACCAGCTTGGGCAAGGGCTTTCTCATCATGGACGAGGACGGCGAATCCATGATCCTTCCCGTGGAAGGCGGCCAAAGGCTGAAGGAAAACTATGTGGGCGCCCATTTTGGCGACTTTGACGGCTTTTTGGTCCTGTCCCACTTTAAGGGTCACATGATCGCCGGCTTTGGCGGGGCGATCAAAAACATCTCCATCGGCATTGGCTCCCAGGAGGGCAAGAATTTGATCCACACCGCGGGCCGCAGCCATACCAGCTGGTTTGGCGGAGAACAGGACGCTTTCCTCGAATCCATGGCGGACGCGGGAAAATCGGTGGTGGACGCCCTGGATGGCAACATTCTCTTTATCAACGTGATGAACCGGCTGTCCATCGACTGCGACTGTAACGGCAATCCGGCGGAGCCGGACATCCACGACATCGGCATCCTGGCCTCCACCGACCCGGTGGCGCTGGACCAGGCTTGCGTGGACCTGATCTATCAGGCGGAGGGCAACGAGAGCTTTGTCCGCCGGATGGAGGGCCAGCACGCGGAACACGTTCTGGAAGCGGGCGAAGCCATCGGCCTGGGCAGCCGGACCTACCGGCTGGAAAGCGTGGACGATTAAGAAACAACCAAACGAAGGAGGTGACCGGCTTTGGAACAGATTGTGGAAGTGATCCAGCGGGAATTTGTCTATGTGTGGTACTACTTTACCGTGCAGCTGCGGCAGATCGCCCTCTATTACATCCTCGGCATCGTCCTGGGATCGGTCATCTCCGTGTTTGTCAAGGATAAGATCCACGGGCTGTTCCAAAAAATGGGCGGCAAGAAGCTGGGCGTCCTTGGCGTCATTCCGGCAAGCATCCTCGGAATTGCTTCGCCGCTGTGTATGTACGGGACGATCCCCCTGGCGGCGTCCTTTTCCAAAAGCGGCATCCGGGACGACTGGTTGGCGGCCTTTATGATGAGCTCCATCCTCTTGAATCCCCAACTGATCATTTATAGCACGGCGCTGGGACCGGTGGCGCTGACGGTGCGGATTGTCTCCTGCTTTATCTGCGGCTGCGTGGCGGGTATTTTGATCCGGGTGTTTTATAAAGACAAACCGTTCTTTGATTTTACCGGCTTTGACGGGCCCCACAATCACGATACAGACCCCAATCTGTTTCTGCGGCTTCTTAAAAACATTGGACGAAACGTCAAAGCGACCGGGGGCTGGTTCCTGGTAGGCGTGCTGCTTTCCGCTCTGTTCCAGCGGTACGTTCCGGCGGACAAGTTTGCGGCTCTGTTCGGAGAAGCCAACGAGGGCTTCGGCGTCCTGATGGCGGCCACCATCGGCGTTCCCCTCTATGCCTGCGGCGGTGGGACGATCCCGCTGATCCGGGAATGGCTCTACTCCGGCATGAGCATGGGAAGCGCGGCGGCGTTTATGCTCACGGGGCCGTCCACAAAAATCACCAACCTGGGCGCGCTCAAAATCGTCTTAGGCTTGAAGCGGTTTTTATTATACCTTGCCTTTGTCATGCTGTTCTCGTTTGCAACGGGAATGGTGGTCAATCTCATCTTGTAAAAGAAAGGAATGCTTCTCATGAAAAAGTTTTTGGCAATTCTGTTGTGCTTCGCTGTGATTTTCTCTCTCGTGGCCTGCTCCGGTCCAAATGAGCAAGGCAGCCAGGGCTCCAGCGGTTCTAACAACTCTACCGAGGAAAGCACACCCCCGGAAAGCAGCGTGGCGCCGACGGAGCAGCCCAGCGAGCCGTCTGAACAGACATCTTCCGAGGCACCCTCCGAAACATCTTCCGAAACGCCCAGCGAGGAGCCGGTGGAGGGAAAGACGCTGGTTGTTTACTACTCCGCTACCAATAACACCGAGGCCGTGGCCGGATATATCGCGGAGGCTACCGGCGCGGATCTGTTTGAGCTTGTCCCGGTAGAGCCTTATACCGCCGAGGATCTGGACTGGACGGACCGGGACAGCCGGGTATCAAGAGAACATGACGATGAGACTCTGCGTGTCGTAGAGCTGGAAAACGCCATCCCCGACAACTGGGACGAATACGACACCGTGTTCATTGGCTATCCTATTTGGTGGGGCATCGCCGCGTGGCCGGTGGACAGCTTCATTTCCGCCATCGATTTCACCGGCAAAACCGTGATCCCGTTCTGCACTTCCTCTTCCTCCGGCCTGGGTCAGAGCGGCGAGCTGCTGCGTGACGCGGCCGGAACCGGCAACTGGCTGGAAGGTCAGCGGTTCCAGTCGAGAGCAAGCGAGGACACAGTAAAGGAATGGGTTGCCAGCCTGGGGCTATGATCGGTTCCGGCACGTCCTACAACATTGACGCCGGAACCGAAACCTATCGCGGCTTTGTGATCGACAACGTCTATCACTCCCCAAATGATGGGGATATTCACTATAACGTCTATATCCCCGCAAGCTACGACGGCAGCAGCCCCTATGCGCTGTTCTTCACGCTTCCTGGCTATGAGGGACTGTATTTTCAGGGCGTGGCCCGAAACTTGGAGGCGGAAGCCTTCGGCTTTGAAGCGCAAAAGTACAACGAGGAAATGATCGTGGTCGCGCCCCAGCTTTCCGATTGGGGCGAAACCTCCGCGAATCAGACCATCGCCCTGCTGGAATACTTCCTGGACGCTTATAACATCGACCGGGACAGGGTCTATGCCAACGGGTATTCCGGCGGCGGGGAGACCATGTCGCGTGTCTTAGGGATGCGCCCCGAGCTGTTTACCGCGTACCTGCACTGTTCCTCTCAGTGGGACGGCGACCTGGAAGTTTTGGCAGAAAGCCGCACGCCGGTGTATCTGGCCATCGGCGAGGACGACGAGTATTATGGCTCCGAGCCGACCAAGCGCGCCTACAACGAACTGTACGCTCTTTATGCCGCGCAGGGGCTTACGGAGGACGAAATTTCGGAGTTGCTTGTTTTGGACATCAAAGACGCCGCTTATTTTGAAGAAAAGGGTGTGAACAACCAGCACGGCGGCGGCGGACTGTTTGCCTACGATGAGGAAATCATGGGCTGGCTGTTCGAAAAGTAGATTGGAGGCAACCATGGATAGACCGACAGTCATTTGCCATATGTTAATGGCGCTGGACGGCAAGATCGACGGGCCGTTTTTCTCTGCGTCGGAGACCATGCCCGCCCTGCGGAAATACGGCGAGGTACGGCGGTTTTACGATTGCCCCGCCACCATTTACGGAACGACCACCATGGCGGAGGGCTATGCGGATGGGTTCGTTTCCGATCTGCCGGAAACCGACGCGGTCTTTCCCCGCAAGGATTATCTTGGGGACAGCGACGTGAAGAACTACATCGTGTCGCTGGACGGCGAGGGCGTTCTAAAGTGGCACGGGAAATATCTTGAAAAGAAAGGCCGCCCGAAAGCCCATGTGATCGAAGTGCTGACGGAAAAGGCGCCCGACCGCTATCTTGCCTATCTGCGCGGCTTTGGGATCTCCTATCTCTTTGCCGGGAAGAAAACCATCGACTGTTCGCTGCTTTTGCGGAAGCTGAAAACCCTTTTCGGAATCGACCGGGTAATGCTGGCCGGCGGCGGGGTGACCAATCAGGCCTTCGCGGCGGCGGGGCTGATCGACGAACTCAGCATCGTTTTGGCACCCACGGCGGACGGCGACAGCGGCTCCGCTTCTCTGTTTGAAACAGGCGGATTTTCTTCCGCCTCTCCCGCCGCGTATTCCCTGAAAGCGGTCGAGCGAATTGAAAACGATACGCTTTGGCTTCGGTATATATCAAAAAACAGGAGGAAAACACAATGAGAAAGAATTTTGGCGCAAAACCGTGGGTCTACCCCCAGCCGGTGCTGATGATTGGCACCTATGACGAAAACGGAAAGCCGAACCTGATGAACGCGGCCTGGGGCGGCCAGTATGGCGCGAACACCGTCATGCTGTGCCTCAGCTCCCACAAAACCACAGACAATATCAAAGCAACCGGTGCTTTTACCGTCAGCTTTGCTACCGCCTCCACCGTTGTCCCCTGCGACTATGTAGGGATCGTCTCCGCGAAGCAGGAGCCGAACAAAATGGAGAAAGCGGGCTTCACGACCCAAAAAAGCGAATTTGTCAACGCCCCGATTATCAACGAACTGCCCCTGACGCTGGAATGCAAGTTCCTGAAGTTCAACGAGGACGGCAACGTGATCGGCCAGATCGTCAACGTCAGCGCCGACGAGGGCATCCTGACCGACGGTAGCGTGGACTACAAAAAGCTGGACGCCATCATCTTCGATCCCACGGCGGCCGCTTACATTCGCTTGGGGGAAAAGGTCGGAAACGCGTTCAAAGACGGCGCGAAGCTGAAATAATGAAGATACCCGCCCGCACATTTTGTGGGCGGGTATCTTGATAAGTTCTAACCAGTGGTAACAACTGACGAACCAACCGAGACTTCCGATTACCCGCAAAGCAGGCTAAAATAGAATTACAAACAAAACAGGAGGAATTAATCATGGAATACATCACACTGAATAACGGAACCAAAATGCCCATGGCTGGAATCGGCGTGTTTCTGATGTCCCCGGCAGAGGCGGAGGCGTCGGTGGAAAGCGCACTCAAGAGCGGCGTTCGCCTGATCGACACGGCCAACGGCTACATGAACGAGAGCGGCACAGGCCGCGGCATCCAAAAAAGCGGCGTCAAGAGAGAGGACATTTTCCTTGTCACCAAGCTCTGGCCCACGGTCTACGAAAAGGAAACGGCGGTAGACGAGACCCTCGCCCGGCTGGGCACGGATTACATCGACCTGCTGTTCCTGCACCAGCCGACTGATAACTGGCGCGAGGGCTATCGGAACATCGAAAAAGCAGTCAAGGCCGGCAAGGTGAAGGCCATCGGGCTTTCCAATTTCCCCGATGCGCTTTTACGGGAAGCCATCGACACAATGGAGATAAAGCCCCAGATGGTGCAGGTGGAGGCCCACCCGTACTATCCGCAGACCGAGCTGAAAAAGATTCTTTCCGAAACAGGCATGGGCCTGATGGCATGGTATCCCCTGGGCCACGGCGACAGAAAAATGCGGGAAGAACCGATATTCACGGAGCTTGCGAAGAAATACGGCAAGACCAACGCCCAGATCATTCTGCGCTGGCACATTCAGAGCGGCAACGTGGTGATCCCCGGCTCCAAGAATCCCGCGCACATCCGGGATAATTTCAATATCTTTGATTTTGTCCTCTCCGATGCGGATATGGCCGAAATCGCCAAGGTCAACAAGAACAAGCGGTATTACACCGCATCGCCGGAAATGCTGGCCGCCTATGCCCATATGGAATTGGGACCTGACCTTTGATCTGATTTGGGAACTACCAGGAGGGAGTTTAACATGGAATACACGATGTTGAATAACGGCGTGAAAATGCCGATGGAGGGCTTCGGGGTCTTTCAGGTGCGCGACTCCAAGGAATGCGAGCAGGCGGTTCTGGACGCCATCAGCGTGGGCTATCGGCTGATCGACACGGCGGCGTCCTACGGAAACGAGGAAGCGGTAGGCGCGGCGCTCCAAAAGAGCGGGGCCTGCCGGGACGACCTGTTCATCACCACCAAGCTGTGGGTGTCGGATTCCAGCTACGAGGGCGCGAAGAAAGCGTTTGAAAGCTCGCTCCAAAAGCTGGGGCTGGAATACCTAGACCTGTATCTCCTTCACCAGCCCATGGGCGACTATTACGGCGCGTGGCGGGCGCTGGAAGAACTCTACAAGGAGGGCCGCATCCGCGCCATCGGCGTGTGCAACTTCTATCCCCATGTGCTGGCGGATTTCTGCGAGACGGTGGAAATCCTGCCCATGGTGAATCAGGTGGAGCTGCATCCCTTCTTCCAACAGCCGGAGGCGCTTTCCCTGATGAAAGAATACGAAGTGCAGCCGGAAGCCTGGGGCCCCTTTGCCGAAGGGAAGCACGGGATCTTCACCCACCCGGTGCTCAGCGAGATCGGCGCGAAGTACGGCAAGAGCGCGGCGCAGGTTACCCTTCGCTGGAATGTGCAGCGGGGCGTCGTCGTGATCCCGAAATCCACCCATAGAAACCGGATGGAGCAGAATTTCGACGTCTGGAATTTCAGCCTGACCGACGAGGAAATGGCGGCAATCGCGCCCCTGGACATCGGTCACAGCGAGATCGTCAACCATTTTGATCCGAACTTTGTGAAAGCGCTCCATGGGCGCTTTGCCCGAACCTAAAAGGAGGGTTTCTGATGGAAGCGAAAAAGGAAAAGAAAAAGCGCAAATGGCCCAAAATTCTGGGTATCACCCTGCTGTGCCTGGTGCTGCTAATCGGGGCGCTGGGCGTGGGCGGTTATTTTTACCTGCGCAGCCGGTTTGGCGGCAATCCGGTGGTCAGCTTGGCGCCCGCCTCGGGCACCGAGGTGGATATCGTCGGCGGGCGGATCAGCGGCGGGCTGGACGACGGCGTCTACACCTATTTGGGTGTGCCCTACGCTCATGCGGAGGAGCTGTTCGTCCGGGCGCAGCCGGTGGAGCCCTGGAGCGGGGTACGTTCCTACACCGCGTACGGAGCCATGTCGCCCCAGTCCTCCTTTTTTGGCTCCGACGGCCAGGACAACAACTGCCAGAACCTGAACCTCTGGACTCCCGCGCTGAACGACGGCGGGAAGCGGCCGGTAATGGTGTGGCTCCACGGCGGCGGCTTCTCCTCCGGCTCGGCCAACGAGGCCCAGACCTCGGGAAAGAACCTGGCGGAGAAGGAAAATGTGGTGGTCGTGACGGTAAATCACCGGCTGGGGGCCGCGGGCTATCTGAACCTGTCCGCCTACGGAGAGAAATACGCCGACTCCGCCAATGTGGGCATGTGGGACGTGATCGACGCCCTCCAGTGGATTCATGACAACATTGAAGCATTTGGCGGCGACCCGGACAATGTGACCGTGTTCGGCCAGTCCGGCGGCGGGGCCAAGGTCATGACCCTGATGGCCACCCCCTACGCCCAGGGGCTGTTCCACAAGGGCATTATCCAGTCCGGCGCTACCGAGACTGTTGGCCCGGTCCTCACCAGCCAGGAGGTCAGCCTGCGCATCACGGAGCTGGTGCTGGCCGATCTGGGTCTGGACGAAACCAACATTGAAAACATCCAGTCCATGCCCTTTTCCCAGATCGACGCGGCGGGCACCCGGGCTCTCCAGCAGGTGGCCAATGAATACCAGATCGAGAGTCCCTTCGGCGGGTCCTACTCCTATGAGTGGGAGCCGGTGGTGGATGGCGACTTCCTGCCCACCAACCCCGTCACCGAGGACGGTTTTGCCGAGGCGGGTCGGGACATTCCCATTCTGATCGGCTCCAATCTGAACGAGTGGGCCATGATGACCGGCGGCTTCGGCTTGGACGCGAACATGAGCGAAGCGGACGTCCTTTCCCGCCTGCAAAGCACCTACGGGGAGAACGCCCAGGCCGTTCTGGACGCTTTCAAAGCCGCCTATCCCAACGAGGCCCCGGTGAACGCCCTGGCCGTGGACGCCATGCTCCGGGTCCCGCTCCTGCGGACCATGGCCCACAAGGCGGATCAGGGCGGCGCCCCGGTGTACGCCTATATTTTCACCTACGGCGCACCCGCCTGCTTCCACGGCGCGGAAATTCCCTATGCCTTCGCCAACGGCGAGGCCGGGCCCATCAATGACATGATGAGCGCGATTTGGGCAAATTTCGCCCGGACCGGGGACCCCGGCATCGACACCCTGCCCGACTGGCCTGCCTACACCCGCACGGAGGGCGCCACCATGATCCTGGACACCGATTCCTACGTTGCCAACAACCACGACCTGGCCCTGCTGGAACTGCTGGAGCCTGGATTTGAGTACTGATTTTCAGAAGGGAGCGGAAGGCGCATGATCCTCTATTTTTCCTCTACGGGTAACTGCAAATACGCGGCAGAACAGATCGCGGCAAAAACGGCGGATCGGGCTGTTTCGTTGAGCGCCGCTTATCAAAGCGGAGATTTTAGCATCCTGCCCGAACCGGGCGAATCCCTTGGTTTTGTTCTGCCCACCTATTTTGGCGTTCTGCCGTCCATTGTGGCGGATTTCCTCCAGCAGGCGGAAATTCGGCTGGATAGCGGCAACTATGTCTATACCGTAGATACTTACGGCTTCCATTATGGAAATGTCGCAGCGGAGCTTGCGAAGATCCTCCGCAAAAAAACCGGCAGAGAGCAGGACGCGGACTTCCTGCTGCAATCCGTGGACAACTGGGTGCCGAACTTCGATCTCACCGATCAAGAGTATGTGCAGTCGGCCCTTAATAAAGCGGACGAATTGCTTGGCGGAATCATCACGGACATTTTGGAAAAGAAGCGCGTCCGGGTCAAGGGGGAATGGCCCGCGCCCATGCTCCTGATGATGAAAAAGGCCTATAAGGGGGCAAGCCAAACAAAGAACTTCACCGTCAGTGACCAGTGCGCGGGGTGCGGCAAGTGCGCGGCCCAATGCCCGCTGAAAGCGATCACGATGACGGACGGGCATCCCGTCTGGAGCAAGACAAGCTGTGCCCTCTGCCTCGGCTGCCTGCACATTTGTCCCAAAAATGCCATTGCCTATACAAAGGCCACCATCGGACACGGACAATATTACAATCCGAAAACCACTCGATAATACTGTTAAGGAGGTTCCAGGGACATGAACAGCTTTACATACCGTTATCCCGTAACCGTCTATTTTGGAGAAAAAGCGGCGGAAAAGAACCTGCCCGCCGAACTTCAAAAGGTCGGCAAAAATGTGATGCTGGCCTATGGCGGCGGCTCTATCAAGCGAAACGGCGTTTACGAGGAACTGATGAATCTTCTCACCGCCGCCGGAAAGACCGTCACGGAGTTTACCGGCATCCTATCCAATCCCACCTACGCCAAAGTGCGGGAAGGCGCCCGCCTGGCCCGGGAGAAGGAGATCGACTTCATTTTAGCTGTGGGCGGCGGCAGCGTCATTGACTGCTGCAAGGTGGTTTCGGCGCAGGCAAAAACCGACGCCGATCTGTGGGAACTGGAAACCGTGCGGCACGGCGGCCCTGCGGCGTTTATCCCCATGGGCGCGGTGGTGACGGCGTTCGGGACCGGCGCGGAGATGAACAACGGCGCGGTCATTACAAATGAAGAAAAGAAGGTCAAAGGCCCGCTGTGGGGCGCGTTTTACGATTTTGCCATCCTCGATCCGGCCTACACCATGACCATGCCCATGGGTCAGATCATTTCCGGCGCTTTCGACGCCCTTTCCCACTGCATGGAAACCTACATGGGTGCGCCAAGAGAAACGAATCTCTCCGATGAGATCAACGAGGCCTGCCAGCGCAACATTATCCGCAACCTCCGGGCGACGATCAAAAACCCGCAGGACATCAGCGCGCGCAGCGAGCTGGTGTGGGCGGCGGCCATGGGCGAAAATGGGATGCTCAAAATCGGCAAGGTCACGGATTTCCAGGCCCATATGCTGGAGCACCAGCTGGGCGCATACACAAATTGCAACCACGGGCAGGGGCTGGCGGTGATCCATCCCGTCCTCTACCGCCATATGCTCTCCGAAGCCGCGCCCCAGTTTGCCCGCCTCGCCGTGAATGTGTGGGGCGTCGATCCCGCCGGAAAGACGGAGGCGGAGCTGGCGAACGCATTCATTGACGCGCTGGCGGCGTTCATCCAAGAAATCGGTCTGCCGACGACATTTGCGGAAATGGGAATTCCCGCCGATACGGATTACAAGGCCATTGCGGACAGCACCGTTCTCACGGGCGGCTGTTGCAAGAAATTCTCGAAGGGCGAACTGCTGACGGTTCTCAATGCGTGCAAATAAATGAAACCGAAGCAAATATGCCCCGTATGCGGAGGGCCAGCAGGGACGGCAAACAGCAAGTCGGGTGGAATTTGTGGCCACCTGTGAGGCCGTGAGTCGCCGTTTGTGGCGATTGTCCCGCGGGGGTGGGGTGTGAACACGGAGAAAGCGAAAACGGGCAAATTCGCCCCCGTGTGCGGAGAGCCGGGAGAGGCCGTCAATGGCAAATTGGACGGAATCGCGCTGTCCGATTTCGTTGCGGGAATAAGCGCCGGGGTTGCTGCCGCACCCCGGCGCGTTTCGCAGCGGACGGCAATGCCGCCCGCGTAAGGACTTTTCGCCTCTTTCCGTTTAGGGGTCAGAATTGGCCCAATTTTCGTTGAAATGAGTCGCGAAACGGGAAACTGCCGATACTCTAACGGTTTTCAGAGGCGTTGCGTGCAAAGATAAAGGATTTTGCCCTCCGGGAGAAAATTCCGAAAAAAGTAGTAGCTATTTCCCGAAAAGTGTGGTATGTGTTGTGGCAGCATAAGGAAAGAGGGCGAATAAAAATGATAAAGAAAAGAGCCAGCGGCGAGGGTAATATCCGCAAGCGGAAGGATGGACGCTGGGAAGGGCGCTACATCGCCGGGCATGATGAAAACGGGAAAGCGATCCGTAAAAATGTCCTGGGCAGGACCCAGGCGGAAGTCCGGACCAAGCTGAAAGACGCCATCGAGGCCAGCCAAACCCTGGACGTGACGAGGGCGGATGAGTACACCGTGGGAAGCTGGCTGACGCTCTGGTTTGAGCTGTACTCCAAACCCAACATCCGGGAGGCGACCCAGGAGCGGTACTGGAACCACATCCGCTACCACATCATTCCGGGACTTGGCGGCGTCTAGCTCTCCAAGCTGACCGGGCGGCAGATCCAGAAGCTGTACAACGATGTCCGGGACCATGGCCGGGTGAAGAAAGGTCCAAACGACCGGCGGGACCCATCTCTCAGCGCATCTTACATCAAAAGCCTCCACCGGATGCTGCATATGGCGCTGGAGCGGGCGGTGAAGGAGCGGCTGATTCTCCGCAACCCCTGTGACGATGTGATCTTGCCGAAGGAAGAAAAGAAGGAGATGAAGATTCTCAAGCCGGAAAATATCGGCGCGTACTTGGCAGAGGCGGAGAAGCGGGGCGTCCTTCCCCTGTTCTTCCTGGAGCTGTGCTCCGGGCTGAGGAAGGGGGAATTGCTCGCCCTGCTGTGGACCGACCTGGATGTGGAGCGGCAGACAATCTCCGTGTCCAAGCAGGCGGTACGGGTGAAGGGCGGCGGCGTGAAGGTGACCACGCCCAAGACAGCCGCCTCCATCCGCATCGAGGCCATCCCCAAGGAGGCGGTGGACCTGCTCATCGAGGAACACAAAAAACACCCGGACAACCCGTATATGTTTCTCTCCCCGGTGACCGGCGGGATGTGGTATCCCGACGCGGTGAACCGTCTCAACACCAAGATGCTGCAAATTCTGGGGATGGAGCACCTGCGGTTCCACGATCTGCGGCATACATTTGCCACAGTCGCCCTACAGAACGGGGTGGACATCCGCACGGTGTCCGGCATGCTGGGTCACACCGACCCCGGCTTCACTCTCCGCACCTACACCCACGCCACCAATCCCATGCAGGTCCACGCGGCGGAAACAATTGGCAAGGTCCTGGCGGGGAGAAGGTAGACTGGAAACGAATTCGGCGCACTCCGCCTCTGTTCAGAATTTGCGCTGCGGTAAACAAAGAAAAAATCCCTTTCGCAAAGAGCGCGCAAGCAAATAGGGAAGGAAGGCTGCCGTTCGCCGCGTGGATCAGTCCCTCCGCCCCACGCGCCGTTTCCGTTCCTGCCCTTTCCGGGCCTTTCCGCTTCTATCCGCTTGTGGGTCAGGGTGTGGGTCGGCTGTCCGGCCTCACTAGAAAGCCGTATCTTTTCCCCCAAAAAGGCAACAAGAATCCCGGAAATCATACGATTTCCGGGATATTTTGGAGCTGCTAGCCAGATTCGGACTGGCCACCGGTCTCCCGCAAAGCTACGCTTTGCGGGAACCCTCACGACCTCCGATTGAATCCCCGCTCCGCGGGTGGGATGAGGTCGCCAGTCCTTGCCCGGAACAACAGAAAACTCGCGGAAGTTTCCCTCCGCGAGTTTCTTTTGGAGCTGCTAGCCAGATTCGGACTGGCGACCTCATCCTTACCAAGGATGCGCTCTACCTGCTGAGCTATAGCAGCATTTTTCAGACAGCTTCGCTATTATAGCGCAGGATCTGAAAAATGTCAAGGGTTTTTCCACGCTTCCTGGGGAATTTTTTGTATGGACTTGTCGTTGATTCTTTCTTGAACCTTATTTCAGCGCGGGGATGGAAACCTTCCCTTCCCATTCCCCGTCCCAGAGGATGGTGAAAACATACACCGGCTGGAAAAAGCCCTTGGAATCGGCTTGGTAGGTAAGGGTATAGTCCAAAATTTGAGCCGTCTGGGCGGCAAAGTCGCCATACACGAAAAATTGGCCCTTTCGCAGCCGCTCATAGGCTTCCTTGGGGGAGCGGATCGGAACGGCTTTGTCTACCTCCTCCGCCTGGGGGACCCGGTATTCCACCTCTTTGATCTTGCCCTCGGCCAGGTAAGAGACTCGGATGGTCCCGCCTAGAGGATAGTCGTCCGTCGCCGGGAGGGTGAAGGTGTGCCACTGCGTCCCATCATAAGAGAAGTCCGCCTCCGCCGGGATCTGGATCTGAATTTCGGAGAGCAGCGCCGTCAGGGTTTGACGGTCCGCCTGTCGATAATCCATGCCCTGCCAGGCGTCGTAATTGCTAAGAGTGAAGCTGCCGTCGGCATAGGAAACGATCATCTGCCAGCCGGGGGCGCCATAAGTGGTGTAAATCACTTGGTCGTCATAGTATAGCCGCTCCATCGGAAATTCCGGGTCCTTTTTCGGGTCCACCACGTCGATCCACTGCTGGAGCAGGGCGTCGCAGTCCGCCTGGGAGAACCGTTTGCCTTTGCAAATGGAGGCCTCCCCGGCCTGATCGGGCAGGTCGCAGGAGACGGTCCAGGCTACGTTCTTGACATCCACGGTGTAGGACGGGGCAATGGCCAGGTTGCCGTAGGGCTGGAGGAAATACAGCCCCACAAAGCCCAGAACCACGGCCAGGAAGCCTCCCAGCACCGCGCCGGCGGGAAGATACGCATTCTTCGGCGCTTTTTCGAGAAGCAGCAGGACCATCGTCACCGCCGCCCAGCCCAGGACGGCCCCCAGGGTGTTGCAGATGAGATCGTCTATATCGAAGGTCCCCGCGCCCAGCAGAAATTGGGCGGACTCAATAAGCAGGCTCAGGCCCAGGGCCGCCAGCAGGGAGACGTACCACTTCCGCAGCCGCCACCCAGTCAGGGGCAGCAGCACCCCCAGGGGAACGAACACCGCCGTGTTTAAAATGGGGTTGAGCCAGGTCTGCACCGTGAAGCCGTTCCACGCCTCCCGGAAAGCCCGGAAAAGGTAGAGACTCACAGCTCCCTGCCGCTGCCCAAAATCCAGATACCCTGCGCTGAGGCTACGAAACACGGTAACATACGCCAGCCCCGCCAGGTAGCACAGCAGCCCCCAGAGGAAAAAGCAGCGCGCCACCGACACATATTTCTTACAAACGTATTTTTTCAGAACGGCCCCAAGAATGACGGCCAGCAGAAGCCCGGCCCATACCGGAAGCAGGACTTTCACGGCGGACAGCAGGAGACTCAGAAGATACTTTATAAAACTAGCCATTGACCTTTCCCGTCCTTTCTGCCCTCAAAATAGCACGTTCCATTTTTACCGTCAAGAGAGTTAAGGGATTCTTATAGAAACCTTAAAATCCTTAAAAATCAAAGCCGCGGACTTGCTTTAGTCCGCGGCAAGATTTTCGATTTCTTCCTCCGTCAGCTCTCGGAAGCCGCCTCGGGGCAGATTCCCCAGGGCCAGGGGGCCCTCCTGCCGCCGTTCCAGATAGGTCACCGGCAGCCCCCGGGCGGCCAGCATCCGGCGGACCTGGTGGTATTTCCCCTCCCGAAGGATCACTATGCTCTCCCCGGGGCCCAGGGGGCGAAGCACGGCGGGCAGACACTTGGTCCCGTCCCCCAGGACCAGCCCGGAGGCAAAGGCGTCCACATCCGCCGAACCTGCCGCGCCCTCATGCCGGGCATAGTATACCTTCTCCACCCCCCGTCGGGGGGAGATGAGCCGGTGGAGCAGCTCCCCGTCGTCGGTCAGGAGCAGCAGCCCTTCGGTGGCCTTGTCCAGCCGGCCCACGGGGTTTAAGTCCCGGTATTTTTCCGGCAGCAGGTCCAGAACGGTGGGGGCGCTCCGGTCCTGGGTGGCGGTGAGATACCCCGCCGGCTTGTTCAGCAGCACCACGCGCCGCCCCTTTTTCCCCAGCTCCGCCCCGGAGAGGGTGATTTTTTGGATTGCGGGATCGATCTTCCGCCCGCCGTCGGTTTCCGTCATTCCGTCCACCGCCGCCTGGCCCGCCTTTAAAAGCTGCCGCACCTGACTGCGGGACAGCCCGCTGGCCTGAGAGAGAAATTTAACCAGCCGTTCCATGTGTGCCTCCAATATTCCGGTTCTATCCCCCGGGACAAGGGAATAGGCTTAACTGCCAATTCAAAACAGGAGGGATAAACCATGATGGTAATGACCGCAAAGGTCGATAAGAAAAAAATCGCCCTGATCCTGACGGCAGTGGCGGTGGTGGTTGTGGCGCTGGTGCTGTTCCTGCGGAGCGGGAATTCCTCGGCCCCTACGGCGGCGCCCTCGGTGGCCACCAATGACGGGCGGGTCAAGTTTCTGACGAGCTTCGGCTGGGACGTGGCCAATTCCCCGGTGGAGAGCAGCCAGGTCCGGATCCCCAAGGAGCCCACGGAGGTATTTGAGCGCTACAACGCTCTGCAAAAGAGCCAGGGCTACGATCTGAGCCAGTTCGCCGGGAAAACGGTGATGCGCTACGTCTATAAGATCAACAACTACCCTGGCACCACGGATCCGGTCTATGCCACCGTGCTGGTCTACAAGGATCAGATCATCGGCGGGGACGTGACGGACACCGCCGCCAAGGGCGTGGTCCGGGGCTTCCAGATGCCCCAGAATATCCCCGCGGCCTCCCAGCCCACCAAGCCCACCGTCCAGGAGCCTGCTCCGTCCCAGGGGACCGTGCCGCCCTCCACCTGACGCTTCCCGCTCCCGGCTCCCGCCGGGAGCTTCTTTGCAGCCCTCTTGACAATCCGGCGAACGCGTGGTATGCTGTAGAAAAAGAATCAGGTGTCTTCAGGGCAGGGTGAAAATCCCGACCGGCGGTACAGTCCGCGAGCGCTCCGGCGCAGAATCGGTGTAACTCCGATACCGACAGTGAGGGCAGTCCCGACCGTTTTGGCGGCGGGCGGGCTCCGAGTCTGGATGGAAGAAGATGCGTGGCGGGACCACGTTTATTTTCGCGCCCTGGGGTTTCCCCAGGGCGTATTTTCATGTACGAGGTGTTTCAAAATGTTGGAAAATTTGAGGACCCTTTGGACCCAGGTCCAAGCCAATCTGGCGTTTTTGGGGATGTGCGTGCTGATCTGCGCCGCCCTGGGTCTGGCGGCGTGGCTTGCGGAGCGGTATCTGCCGGGAAGGCGGATGATCTCTACCACCCGGCGGGCGGCCATCGTGGCGGTCTGCGCAGCGCTGGCGGCGCTGTTGCAGCTGTGGGATTTCCCGCTGCCCTTCCTGGCGCCGGATTTTTATAAGGTGGACTTTTCCGAGGTGCCGCTGATGCTCTGCGGAATGTACATCGGCCCCACCGCCGTGGTGGTGGGGGAGGCGGTCAAGACCCTGCTGAAGCTGCTCCTCAAGGGCACCAGCACCGCCTTTGTGGGGGAATTTGCCAATTTTGTGGTGGGGGTGGCCTACGCCCTGCCGGCGGCGGTGGTCTACCAGGTGGCCCACACCCGGAAGGGGGCCTACTGGGGCCTGGCCCTGGGCACGGCGGTGATGACGGTCTTCGGGAGCCTGTTCAACGCCTTTTTCTTGCTGCCCAAATTCGCGGAGCTCTACGGGATGCCTCTGGACGCCATTTTGGCCATGGGCACCGCCATCAATCCGGCCATTACCGGCCTGGGCAGCTTTGTGGCCCTGGCGGTGGCGCCGCTGAATTTCCTCAAGGGACTGGTGGTATCTCTGCTGACGGCGCTGCTGTACAAAAAGGTGGCCCGGCCCCTGTTCGGGAAGGAATGAGCCCCCGCCGCGCCCCGGATGCCGGGCCGTGGAGCAGACAGGACCGATTCCCTCATCGGAGAATTTAAGGCCATTCTAGCATATCCCCCCGCCGCCGTCAACCTTTGGAAAAATTCCTGGCCATTTTTTCAAAAGATATGCTACAATATAGAAATAAGGGGGAATGAATTGTGCCGCTGAACATTGTCCGCAACGACATCACCAAAATGAAGGTGGACGCCATCGTCAATGCCGCGAATCCCAGCCTGCTGGGCGGCGGAGGCGTGGACGGGGCCATCCACCGGGCGGCGGGACCGGAGCTGCTGGAGGAGTGCCGGGGCCTGGGCGGCTGCGAGACCGGCTCGGCAAAAATCACGGGCGCTTACCGCCTGCCCTGCAAATATGTGATCCATACCGTGGGCCCTGTATGGCACGGCGGCCTTTTTGGAGAGCGGAAGCTGCTATCGTCCTGTTACCGGGAGAGCCTGAATCTGGCACGGGACGCGGGCTGCGAGAGCGTGGCCTTTCCCCTGATCTCCGCGGGCGTCTACGGCTATCCCAGGGACCGGGCTCTGGATGTGGCGGTGGAAACCATCGGGGGGTTTCTAAGGGACCATGAAATGACGGTGTACCTGGTGGTCTTCGACCGGGCCTCCTTCCAGATCGGGGAGCGGCGGTTCCAGGCCATTGAGAGCTACATCGACGATCACTATGTCGATCTTCGCCTGGACAAGGCCAGAAGAGTCCAGAGCGTGGGATTCCCCCCGCCGCTGGCGGCGGCGCCAATGGCCTATACCCAGGAATGCGCCGCCCCCGGGAATCTCCGGGAGGCGCTGGCCATGATCGACGAGAGCTTTTCCGAGATGCTCCTGCGGAAAATCGACGAGAAGGGCATGACCGACGCCCAGTGCTACAAAAAGGCCAACATCGACCGGAAGCTCTTTTCCAAGATCCGCTCCGACCGGCTCTATAAGCCCAGCAAACCTACGGCTCTGGCCTTTGCCATCGCTTTGGAGCTGCCCTTGGGGGAGACCCGGGAGCTGCTGGAAAAGGCGGGCTTCGCCCTGTCCCACAGCAGCAAATTTGACATCATTGTGGAGTACTTTATTCGCCAAGGCAACTACAATATCTATGAGATCAACGAGGCCCTCTTCGCCTTCGATCAAAGTCTGCTTGGAAATTAAATGTCGCATGCAAAGCGACCATTTCCCGAAAACCGGGAGGTATAATGTGGCTGTAAGAACCAAACAGCCACATTATATTTTTAAGGAGGAATTTTCAATGAGAAAGAATTTGACGGAGCTGGTATTCATCCTGGACCGGAGCGGGTCCATGTCCGGTCTGGAAGCGGACACCATCGGCGGCTTCAATGGGATGCTGGAGAAGCAGCGGCGGGAGCCGGGGGAGGCCCTGGTCTCCACGGTGCTGTTTGACAATGAAAGTCAGGTCCTCCACGACCGGGTCCCCTTGAACAAAGTGGAACCTCTGACGGACCGGGACTACACCGTTCGGGGCTGCACCGCCCTGCTGGACGCCATCGGCGGGGCCATCCATCACATCGGCAACATCCACAAGTATGCCCGGCCCGAGGACGTGCCGGAACACACCCTGTTTGTCATCACCACCGACGGCATGGAAAACGCCAGCCGACAGTATACCGGCGACCGGGTCCGGGCCATGATCCAGCGGCAGAAGGAAAAATACGGCTGGGAATTTCTGTTCCTGGGGGCCAATATCGACGCGGTCCAGACGGCGAACCGGTTCGGCATCGGCGCGGACCGGGCGGTGAACTACCACGCCGACAGCCAGGGCACGCGGCTCAACTATCAGGTTCTCAGCGACGCCATCGGCGCGGTCCGGGCCTCTCAGCCCTTAAACGCCGGCTGGAAGCAGCGGATCGAGCAGGACTATGAGGAAAGGAAGAAGAAATAAAGAAAGTGCCGGCCCCCTTCGCGCGCCGCTTCCGGGGGCCGGCAGCATTCGAGGCTGGTATGGCTCTGCCACACCAGCCTCGGTTTTTTATAGAAATAGGAAGGGGCGGTTCTTTACTGCTCCCAAGGCTCCTTGGGGGGACGGGTAGACTCCCAGGTGGGGGGCTGGGGCGTCCAGGTGGGCTGGGGTGGGATCTGATCCCGCCGGGGCGGCATCCCCAGGTCCTTGTTCCGCAGGGCAAACAGCAGGAACGGCAGGGTGATGCCCAGGAAAATGCTCAGGAGCAAAAAGACCACCGCGTTGCCGGGGTCGCAGGAGCGATAGATGTCGTACAGGCAGAAATACTGGATGATGGTCAGGGGAATCATCACGCACAGGTACAGCAGCGCCACGCCGCTCATGCTCAGCACCGGGCCCAAAAGCAGATCCACGATCGTCTCCTCGGTCATGTTCATGGGCGGGTTCAGGGAAAAACCGATCACGGCCACCATGGCCCGCACAGCCTGGATATTGACCGCAATGCTCAGCACCAGCTGAAAAATGCTCAGCACCAGCAGCGCCTTGCGCTTATTGCGGATCTGGCCCCGGACCACATACTGGTATTGATCGGAGACGCAGCCCCACATCCATGCCCCGCCGATGGGCAGCCAGGCCAGCCAGGGATGGTTGACGCCCCGCCGCCGGGCGATGGTCTGGACCGCCAGCGCTTCCAGCACATAGATCAGGATCGAGAAGCCCAGGGCCAGCAAGATTGACGGCAAATACAAAAACGTGGCCACATTGTAGGCAACAGCAGGTTCCATAGGCAATGCCTCCTTTTTTCTTTTTCGCGGCTCTAGTATACCACTTTTTTCCCCAAAAAGCAAGAGGACCGGGGCAAGGGGAGGGCAATCTGACCGATAAAAACCCTTCATTTTCAAGGCAGCTCAAAAGGACTTGGAATATTTCCATAAAAAAGCCCTGAGATTTTGCAATAAAATGTCAAAAGGTACTTGCAAAATGCGCAAAAGCCGTGTATAATAGGTACGGAATTTTGTGGAATCCGTTTTTGTGCAGATTTAAAGATGGGGGCTTGTATCATATGTCCAACAGTGTGTTTCAGAGCGTGATTTTACAGCTCAAGGACGTGACGGACCGGGTATTCGGCGTCATCGATACGGAGGGGTATGTGATCTCCTCCACAGATACCATGCTTCTGGGGGAGCGGTGGGCGGACTGCGCCCTGAAGGCCTCCGCGGCTGGGGAGGGGATCGTCACCTACCACCAGAAGGCGTTCAAGGCCATTCTGAACAGTTCTAATTACTTTGAGTACGCCGTGTTCTGCACCGGGGACGACGAAACCGCCAAGTCCTTCTGCGCCATGGCCCACATCGCCCTGAACGAGGCCAAGACCTTCTATGAGGAGAAGCACGACCGGGGCACCTTCGTGAAAAACATCATCATGGACAATATCCTGCCCGGCGACATCTATATCCGGGCCAAGGAGCTCCACTTCTCCACGGACACCCCCCGGGCGGTATTTCTGGTGCGGCAGGTTGGCCACGCGGAGGTGACGGCGGTGGACGTGCTGACCGGTCTGTTCCCCGACCGGACCCAGGACTTTGTGCTGAGCATCAACGAGACGGACATCGCCGTGGTGAAGCAGATCGGCCCGGGCACCCCCGACGGGGAGCTGGAGCGGCTGGCCAAGACCATGGAGGACACCCTGAAAAACGATCTGTACGTCAAGACGGTGATCGGCATCGGCACCGTGGCGGAGCATCTGCGGGAGCTGGCGGATTCCTATAAGGAGGCCCAGACCGCCATCGACGTGGGCAAGGTCTTCGACACGGAGAAGTCCATCATCAACTACGAGAACCTGGGTATCGGCCGGCTGATCTACCAGCTGCCCACGACCCTGTGCGAGATCTTCCTGTCCGAGATCTTCAAGAAGAGCGCCATCGACTCTCTGGACCAGGAGACCCTGTTCACTATCAACAAGTTCTTTGAGAACAACCTGAACGTCTCCGAGACCTCTCGGAAGCTGTTCGTCCACCGGAACACCCTGGTGTACCGTCTGGAGAAGATCAAGAAGCTGACGGGCCTGGACCTGCGGCAGTTCGACCACGCCATCGTCTTCAAGGTGGCGCTGATGGTCCGCAAGTACCTGGCGTCAAGAGAAAATCGGTAATAGACCGGTGGGAGAGGGGAACCTCTCCCACCCTTGATTTGGAGGAAATAATGGAATTATGGGACGCCTATGACAGCGGCTTTCGCCGGATCGAAGGCCGGACTCTGGTCCGGGGCGAGCCCATCCCGGCGGGGCTGTACCATCTGGTCAGCGATATCCTGGTGCGCCACCGGGACGGGACGTACCTTTTGATGCGGCGGGACCCCAGGAAGCACTATGGCGGGCTCTGGGAGGCCACCGCCGGGGGCTCGGCCCTCCGGGGGGAGACGGCTCTGGATTGTGCCCGCCGGGAGCTTCGGGAGGAGACGGGCATCCTCGCCGGGGACTTGACAAAGGTGGGGACCGAGATGGGGGAGAACACGATTTACGTGGAATTCCTCTGCGTCACGGATTGGCCCAAGGACCGAATCACCCTACAGCCCGGGGAGACGGTGGACTACCGCTGGGTGACCGGGGAAACGCTCCTGCAAATGAAAAGAGACGAGCTCATCACAGAGCGGATGGAGCAGTATCTCGATGCGTTTTGACCGGCGCCGCCCCCTCGTTGGAGGGGGCGGTTTTGACAGAAGCCCCGGTATTTGCCACGCATTTTTTCGGGTATTTTGGGGGATTTGCTATTGACAGGTCATTTACAATGTGTTACAATTTGGTTACATCAAACTGGGAGCGAATATACATATGATTGCTTTTACGGACGTTGAAAAATCCTACACCGTGGGGACCAAGGCCCTGCGGGGGATTTCTTTGCAGATCGAGGACGGGGAATTTGCCTTTCTGGTGGGCCCCTCCGGCTCCGGCAAATCCACCATCATTAAGCTCATCACCGGCGAGCTGAAGCCCACCGCCGGCTCTGTCCATGTCAACGGGTACTCCCTGGAGCGGATCCGCAAGCGGGAGATCCCCTACCTGCGGCGGACGTTGGGCGTCGTGTTCCAGGACTTCCGGCTCATCGATACCAAGACGGTCTATGACAACGTGGCCTTCGCCATGCGGGTCATCGGCGCCCGGGAGCGGGAGATCAAGGAGCGGGTGCCCTATGTGCTGGATCTGGTGGGCCTGGAGAGCAAGGCCCGCCGCCATCCCGGGGAGCTGTCCGGCGGCGAGCAGCAGCGGCTGGCCATCGCCCGGGCGCTGGTGAACAACCCCTCCACCATCATCGCCGACGAGCCCACCGGCAACCTGGACCCCGCCCGGTCCTATGAGATCATGCTCCTGCTGCAGGAGATCAACAATCTGGGCAACACCATGCTGGTGGTCACCCATGAGCACGATCTGGTGGAGCAGTTCTCCAAGCGGGTCATCGCCATCAACGAGGGCCTGGTCATCAGCGACGGAATGGATGGGTATTACGACTATGAAAATCAATAACTTAGGATATCTGCTGGTAGAGGGCATCAAGGGCATTTTCCTCCGGGGCTTTATGTCCTTCGCCGCCGTGTGCGTCACGGTGGCCTGCCTGCTGATCGTGGGCAGCTTTTCCAGCCTGGTCTATAACGTGAACATCATGGTGGAGGAGCTGAACAAGACCAACGAGATCATGGTGTATGTGGACAGCGAGCTGTCCGAGGCGGAGGCCCGCAGCGTGGGTACCGAGCTGAACCGGATCGACAACGTCCTTCAGGCCACCTTTGTGTCCCGGGACGTGGCCCTGGCGGAATTTATCGCCGACCATGCCGACGAGGCCGAGGCCTTCAGCGGCGTGGAGCCGGAGACGCTGCGCCACCGGTTTGTGGTGGTTTTGGAGGACAACTCCAAAATGGAGCAGACCGACGAGCTGATCAAGCAGATCCCCGGGGTGGCCAAGACCAGCGCCGCCTATGAGTTGGCGGAGGGCTTTACCACCTTGCAGCGGGTGCTGCACATCGCCTCTATCGCGGTGATCGCGGTGCTGCTGCTGGTGTCGCTGCTGATCATTTCCAACACCGTCAAGCTGGCCATGTACGACCGGCGGGACGAGATCGCCATTATGAAAATGGTGGGCGCCACCAACGGCTTCATCCGCCTGCCCTTCGTGGTGGAGGGCTTCTTCCTGGGCATGATCGGCGCGGCGGTGGCCTTTGGCCTGGAGTGGCTGATGTATGACGCCTTGGTGGAGCAGCTGGAATCCGTCGATTCTCTGAACCTACTGAACTTCGTGCCCTTTAGTGAGCTGCTGGTGCCCATGGTGGCCACCTTTGTGGCGGCAGGCGCGTTTGTGGGCATCGTGGGCAGCTGGACCTCCATCCGGAAGTTTATGGATGTGTAACGGAGGCGCGGGATGAAGAAGCATCGGACGATCATCGCGCTGGCGCTGATCCTGGCGCTGACGCTGTCCATGGCGGGCGTTGCCATCCCGGATGCCGAGGCCGCCTCCTCCAGCGAGATCCGGGAGCAGCTGGAGGAGCTGGAGGCGGAACAGGAGGACTATCAGGCCCAGATTGATGCCCTGGAGCAGCAGATCGCGGAAAACCTGTCCTCTATGCAGGAAATCGTGGAGCAGAAGAACCTGATCGATCAGCAGGTTGCCCTGCTGAACGGTCAGATCGCCAATGTGAACGAACGCCTCGCCGCCTACGCCGTGCTGATCGCGGACAAGCAGGAGGAGCTGGAGGCGGCCCAGGCGCGGCTTGAGGAGCTGAACCAGAAGAACCGGGAACGGATCCGGGCCATGGAGGAAAACGGCACCTTGTCCTATTGGTCGGTGCTGTTCAAAGCCAACAGCTTCGCGGACCTTTTGGACCGGCTGAACATGATCGAGGAGATCGCCGCCGCGGACCAGGCGCGGCTGCGCCTGCTGTCTGAGGCTGCCCAGCGGGTGGCGGACGCCCAGGCGGAGCTGGAAGCGGAGCGGGACGGCCTTCAGGACGTCCGGAACGAGCTGGAAAGCACCCAGGTGGAGTTGGATCAGAAGCGGGCGGAGGCCGATATCCTTCTGGATCAGCTCCGGGCCCAGGGAGAGGAATTTGACCTGTACATGGAGGAGGCGGAGCAGCGTCAGTCGGATGTGATGCTCCGGATCGCCCAGAAGGAAGATGAGCTGGACGAGGCGGAGTACCAGGAGTGGTTGGCGACCTACGTTCCCCCGGAGACCTCCTCCGGCGGCGGCGGATATTTCACCAGCGCCACCCCCAACCCCGGCGGCTGGATCACGCCGGTGCCCTGGTACATCATCACCAGCCCCTTTGGCCCCCGGCTCCACCCCATCTATGGGGACTATCGGATGCACTACGGCGTGGACATGGCCTGCGACGAGGGCACGCCCATCTACGCCACTCGGGGCGGCAAGGTGATTGTGGCGGAGTATGACAGCTCCTGCGGCAACTATGTGACCATCGATCACGGGGACGGCTTCCGTTCCATTTACATGCACATGACCTATTTTGTGGTGTCCTACGGCGAGTATGTTGCCGCCGGTCAGGTCATCGGCTATGTGGGATCCACCGGCGACTCCACCGGGCCCCATTTGCATTTCGGCATCTCCTACAATGGAACTTATGTAAACCCAATGGAGTATGTGAGCTAAGGAGGCTCCATGAAAAATCGCAGATTCTGGATTGCTCTGCTTGCGGCCTTGCTGGCGGCGGCGATGCTGCTGCCCCTGCTGGCCAGCCTGATCCCCACCGCCCACGGCGCGACTTCGGATGAGATTCGGGAGCAGATCGACGAGCTGGAAGCCCAGTCCGACGAGCTTTCCGCCCAAATGGCGGCCCTGGAGGCCCAGATTTCCGATAATATGTCGGAAATGCAGCAGGTAGTGGAGCAAAAATACGTCATTGACCAGCAGGTGAACCTGCTGTATGCCCAAATTGAAAATATCAACCAGCGGCTTTCGGCCTACGCCGTGCTAATCGCGGATAAGCAGGAGCAGCTGGACGCGGCCCAGGCCCGGGTCGAGGAACTCAATGAAAAGAACCGGGAACGGATCCGGGCCATGGAGGAAAACGGCACGATTTCCTATTGGTCGGTACTGTTCAGAGCCAACAGCTTTTCGGATCTTCTGGACCGAATCAATATGATCCAGGAGATCGCGGCGGCGGACCAGCGGCGCCTGGAGCAGATGCGGGAGGCCGCCGAGCAGGTTCT
>CANQQI010000009.1 GCA_947625945.1 uncultured Oscillospiraceae bacterium | reverse complement strand
TCACGGAGTCGATCATGGTGTGGAAGGTGGTGTGCCGGCAGTGGTCGGACCAGTAGGTGTCGATCATCCGGATCTCGGTAATGGTGGGATCCCGGCCCTCCTTTTGGAAATAGGCCTGGCAGAAGGCCACGTCGCCCAAGTCCATGGCAAGGCCGTACTCCGTCAGAAACGCCTCCAGACCCGCCCGGTCCAGCTTCGTAAAGCCCTCCAGGGTCTTGACCTTGGTGGGGATGGCGTAGTCCTGCCGGAGAGTCTCCGGCTTTTCCAGGCTGGCCTCCCGGGCCTCCACCGGGTTGATGACGTATTTTTTGATGGCAGCCAAATCCTCCGGGGAAAGGGAACCGTACAGGGCATAGACCTTGGCCGACTGGACCGTGGGCCGCTCCCCCTGGGACAGGATCTGCACGCACTGGGCGGCGGAGTCCGCCCGCTGGTCAAACTGGCCCGGCAGGTACTCCACCGCGAACACGGTCGCACCGGGAGCCTCCAACTCCTCCGTGACCAGATCCAGCTGGGGCTCGGAAAAGACCGTCCCCACGGCGTAGCCGAACAGCTCCCGGGAGATGCCCTCCACGTCGTAGCGGTTAAAAAGCCGCACCCGCTCCAGGCCGGTCACACCCAGAAGGCTTCGGGCGTCGGACAACAGGGCATTGGCCTCCAGGGCCAGCGCCGGCTTCTTTTCCACAAATACCCGATAGACCATGGTTACCTCCCCGCTTTCAGCGCCCGTGCGCCGATGTCCCGGCGGCAGAAGGCGTTTTCAAAATGGATCGTGTCCGCCAGGGCGTAGGCGCTTTCGATGGCACCCTCCAGGGTGTCCCCCAGGGCGGTGACGCCCAGGACCCGGCCGCCGTTCGTCACCAGGCGGCCGTCCTTTTTCCCAGCGCCCGCGATAAACACATGCTTTTCCGCTTCCGCCGGGATCTCCAGGGGGAAGCCCTTTTCATAGTGCTTGGGATAGCCCTTGGACGCCAGAATCACGCAGCAGGCGTATTGGTCGGAGAATTTGACCTCCGTCTCCGCCAGGCGGCCATAGGTGGTGGCAAGCATAATGGTGAGCAGGTCGCTTTCCAGCAGGGGCAGCACCACCTGGGTCTCCGGGTCGCCGAAGCGGCAGTTGTACTCAATGACCTTGGGCCCGTCGGGGGTGATCATCAGTCCGAAGTACAGGCAGCCCCGGAAGGTCCGACCCTCGGCGTTCATGGCCTGGATGGTGGGCAGGAAAATTTCCTTCATGCACCGCTCCGCCACGGCAGGGGTGTAGTAGGGATTGGGGGCCACGGTGCCCATGCCCCCGGTGTTGGGGCCCTGATCGCCGTCCAGAGCCCGCTTGTGGTCCATGGAGGAGATCATGGGCTTAATGGTCTTGCCGTCGGTAAAGGCCAGGACGGACACCTCCGGCCCGGTGAGAAATTCCTCGATGACGATGTGCTCCCCGCTCTTGCCGAAGACCTTGTCCGCCATCATGGAACGGACGGCCTCCTCCGCCTCCTGCCGGGTCTGGGCGATGATGACGCCTTTCCCCAGGGCCAGGCCGTCGGCCTTTACCACCGTGGGCAGCGGCGCGGTACGGACATAGGCCAGGGCGGATTCCAGATCGGAGAAGGTCTCATACCGGGCGGTGGGAATGCCGTATTTTTTCATCAGCTCTTTGGCAAAGACCTTGCTGCCCTCGATGATGGCGGCGCCCGCCCGGGGACCGAAGCAGGGGATCCCCTGAGTCTCCAAAGCATCCACCGCCCCCAGCACCAGCGGGTCATCCGGGGCCACCACGGCGTAGTCGATCTTCGTTTTCACGGCAAACTCCACGATGGCAGGGATATCCTTGGCGCCGATATTCACACAGACGGCGTCCTTTTCCATCCCGGCGTTGCCGGGCAGGACGTAAATTTCCTCCACTTGGGGGTTTTTCTTCAAGCTCTTGACGATGGCGTGCTCCCGGCCGCCGCCGCCCACAACCAGCAGCTTCATGGCGCCCTCCTTAGTGGTGGAACAGCCGCATACCGGTGAAGGCCATGACGACCCCATTTCGGTTGCAGCAGTCGATGACCAGATCATCCCGGATGGAGCCGCCGGGCTGGGCGATGTAGCTTACGCCGCTGCGGCAGGCCCGCTGGATGTTGTCGGCAAAGGGGAAAAAGGCGTCGGAGGCCAGGGAAACCTCCCGGAAGCCCGCCAGCCAGGCCCGCTTTTCCTCCTCCGTCAGAGGCTCGGGACGATGGGTGAAGTATTTGGGCCAGTTCTCTTCGGCGCAGACGTCCTCCTCGTTGCCGTTGATATAGCCGTCCACCAGGTTATCCCGCTCCGGGCGGCTGATGGTAGGCAGGTACGGCAGGTCCAGGACCTTGGGATGCTGGCGCAGCAGGAAGGTATCCGCCTTGTTCCCCGCCAGGCGGGTGCAGTGGATCCGGGACTGCTGCCCGGCCCCCACGCCGATGGCCTGGCCGTTGTAAGCGTAGGCTACAGAGTTGGACTGGGTGTATTTTAGGGTGATCAGGGCAATCAGCAGATCCCGCACGGCAGAGGCGGGCAGCTCCTTCTTCTCGGTGACGATGTTCTCCAGCAGACCCTTGTGGATCTTAAAGTTGTTCCGGCCCTGCTGGAAAGTGACGCCATAGACCTGCTTGCGCTCAATGGGATCGGGGACGTAGTTCGGGTCGATCTGAACGATGTTGTAGTTGCCCTTCCGCTTGGTCTTCAAAATTTCCAGTGCCTCCGGGGTATACCCTGGGGCGATGACGCCGTCGGAGACCTCCCGCTGGAGGACCTTGGCGGTGGCGGCGTCGCACACGTCGGACAATGCCGCCCAGTCTCCAAAGGAGCTGAGCCGGTCGGTGCCCCGGGCCATGGCATAGGCCCGGGCCAGGGGGCTGTCGTCCAGCTCCGGCAGGTCGTCTACAAAGCAGGCCCGCTTCAGGCTCGGGCTCATGGGAAGCCCCACGGCGGCGGAGGTGGGCGAGACGTGCTTAAAGGAAGCGGCGGCGGGCAGGTCCAAGCCGATCTCCTTCATGGCCTCCCGCAGCTCCTTCACCAGCTGGTAGCTGTTGAAGGCGTCCAGGAAATTGATGTAGCCCGGGCGGCCGGAGAGGACCTGAATGGGCAACTCTTCCCCGTTTTCCATATAGATTTTCGCGGGCTTTTGGTTGGGGTTGCATCCATATTTAAGCTCTAATTCTGTCATTATTTTGCATCCTCCTTACCGGTTTTTGTTCACCATGCGGTTTTGGGCCTCCATGGTCTTGGGGTCGAGATACCGAACGTACAGGGAAATGCGGTTGTTTTCATCCAGGGCGTCCCAGATCTGGCGGGTAAACTCGTCGATGTCCTCCGGGACGGCCACCCGCTCCGGCTCCCCCTGGAAGGTGGGGATGGGGTTCCCGTCTTGGACATAGGTGTGGAGAAAATGGCCCAGGCCCGGCAGGGCAGCGTAGGAATAGGTGAACCGATTGCAGGCGGTGCCCTCCGGGTCGGCGCTCTTGAGAATGCTCATTTCGTAGGTAAAGTCCCCGTCTTCAAAGGTCAGCATCCCGCTGATCCGGGGGGTAAAATTGGGCGGGTCCGGCTCAAACTGCCGGGTGGTCAGCGCCTTACAAAAGCATTTCCCGGCCTGGAGAGCCTGATAGATGGTGTCGGTCTGGTCGCCGTTGGTGACGATGAGCTTGTTTTCAAACTGCCGAATGGCGGCGTAGATGATGAGGCTGGGATCCTCCACCTTGCTGGGGTCAAAGGGCTCGGTGAACACCGCCCCGTCCCGCTCGGCAAAAACGCGGTTCCGGCTGTTGGCGCTGCGGCCCATGATGAAATAGGCGGCGCAGGCCCGTCCGCTGGGCGTTTTCCCGATGAGAATCCCCCGGCCGGGGTAGGTATTTCCCGCCAGCCGCTCCTGAATGGTCTCAATGCCGTAAATATTCATGCTTCGTTCCTTTCTGTCAGCTTCTGACACACCATTTCCACCGCGGCGGGGAGAATTTTCCACTCTGCCAGCCGCATCACCCGTTTTTGCAACGTCTCCGGGGTATCGTTCTCCCGGACGGACACCGCCTTCTGCATGAGAATTTCACCCCCGTCGGGGATCTCGTTGACATAGTGGACCGTGGCGCCGGTGACCTTGACGCCCTTTTTCAGCGCCTCCTCATGGACCCGGAGCCCATAGTACCCCGCCCCGCAGAAGGACGGGATCAGGGAGGGATGGATGTTCAGGATCCGCTTGGGATACCGGCTTGTAAAATCCCCGCTCAAAATCGCCAGGAACCCGGCCAGAACCACCAAATCGATCCCATTTTCCTCCAGGGCCGCGGTGATTGCCGCCTCAAAGGCCGCCTGGCTCCCCAGCTCCTTTCTGACGATGGTCCGGGTGGGGATCCCGGCCTTTTTCGCCCGCTCCAGGGCGTAGGCCCCGGCGTTGTTGGAGATGACCAGCTGAATTTCGCCGCTGTGGAGGATCCCCCGGTTCTGGGCGCCGATCAACGCCTGCAAGTTGGTGCCGCCGCCGGAGACCAGCACGGCGATCCGGGCTTTTTTCTCACTCATGGCCACCCTCCTACACCAGGATCAGCTTGTCTTGGGAGGGCACGATGACGCCCATGGTATAGGCGTCCACGCCGGTCTGCCGGAGAATGGACAGGGCCTGTTCCTGGTCTTCCTTGGCCACCACGACGCTCATGCCCACGCCCATGTTGAAGGTGTTGAACATCTCCCGCTGAGGGATGTTCCCCCGCTTTGCGATCAGGTCGAAAATAGGCGGGGTGCGGACGGCGCTTTTCTCGATCTTGGCCCCCAGACCCTCGGGGATGCTTCTGGGGATGTTCTCATAGAAGCCGCCGCCGGTGATGTGGGAAATCCCCTTCACCCGCACCTGCTCCAGCAGGGACAAAACCTGCTTGACGTAGATTTTTGTGGGACAAAGCAGCGTTTCTCCCAGGGACTTGCCGCATAGCTCCGGGACCGGGGCGTTCAGGTCCGCCCGCTCCACGTCCAGGACCTTCCGCACCAGAGAAAAGCCGTTGGAGTGGACCCCGGAGGACGGCAGGGCCAGGACCACGTCCCCAGCCTCCATTTTGGTATTGTCAATGATCTTCTCTTTGTCCACGATGCCCACGGCGAAGCCGGCCAGGTCGTACTCCTCCTCGGGCATCAGGCCCGGATGCTCCGCCGTCTCCCCGCCGATAAGGGCGCAGCCGGACTGGACGCAGCCCTCGGCCACGCCGCCGACGATGGCGGCGATTTTTTCCGGGATGTTCCGCCCGCAGGCGATATAGTCCAGGAAGAACAGGGGTTTTGCCCCGCAGCAGATGATGTCGTTGACGCACATGGCCACGCAGTCGACGCCCACGGTGTCGTGCTTGTCTAGCAAAAAGGCCAGCTTCAGCTTGGTGCCCACCCCGTCGGTGCCGCTGACCAGCACCGGCTGCTTCATCCCGGCGGGCGGCTCAAACAGGCCCCCAAAGCCCCCCACGTCGGAGCAGACCCCCGGGGTCATGGTCCGGGCGATGTGGGCTTTCATCAGCTCCACGGCCTTGTAGCCGGCGGTGATGTCCACCCCGGCGGCGGCGTAGCTCTCCGATCTCGATTGCAGGTTCATAGACTACTCCTTTCCGTCCCAGCAGTAGGTACACAGCTTGCATTTGTCCAGCCCGATGGCCTCCACGATGCCGTCCAGGGTCTGGAATTCCAGAGAAGCGAAGTGAAATTTGTCGCAAATGGCCTGGCGCAGCTTCTTGCCCCGCTCCGTCCGGCCGTCGGCGTACTCCTCGATATGATTCAGGCCTTCCTCCCCTTCCAGCTCCACCATCACCCGGCGGGCGATCAGCTCCATGTCGCTGGTGGCCCGGGAGAAGTTCAGATACTTGCACCCATACATGATGGGCGGGCAGGCCGAGCGCATATGCACCGCCTTGGCGCCGTTGGCGTAGAGAAAATCCACCGTCTCCTTGAGCTGGGTCCCCCGGACAATGGAATCGTCCACGAACAGCAGTTCCTTGTCCTGAATCAGCTCCCGGACCGGGATCTGCTTCATCTTGGCGATCTCGTTCCGCTCGGACTGATGGGCAGGCATGAAGCTCCTGGACCAGGTGGGGGTGTATTTAATGAAGGCCCGGGCAAAGGGGATCCCGCTTTCCTGGGCGTATCCGATGGCGTGGGGCGTGCCGGAATCCGGGACGCCGCCCACATAGTCCACCGGGGGCTCCGCCCCTGTCTCCCGGTCGTTTTGGGCCATGATCTCCCCGTTGCGGTAGCGCATGATCTCCACGTTGACCCCCTCGTAGCAGGAGGTGGGATAGCCGTAGTAGCTCCACAAGAAGGCGCAAATGCGCATCTCGTCCCCCGGGGGCGACAGCTGGGTGATCCCCGCGGGCCGCAGCTCCACAATCTCCCCGGGGCCCAGCTCCCGCTCCTTCTCATAACCCAGCTTCAGGAAGGCGAAGTCCTCCATACTCACGCTGTAGCCATCCTCGTTCCGGCCGATCTGGACCGGCAGGCGGCCCAGCTTGTCCCGGGCGGCGATCATGCTGCCGTCGTCCCGGAGGATCAAAATGGAGGCGGTGCCCTGAATTTGCTCCTGGGCAAAGAGAATGCCCTCCACAAAGCTGTCCTTCTGATTGATCAGCGCGGCGGCCAACTCGGTGGTGTTCACCTGGCCGCCGGTCATGGCGTCGAAGTGGCCACCGCTGGAAAGCAGATACTTTTCGATCAGTTCATCCGCGTTGTGGATGATCCCCACGGTGCAGATGGCGTAGGTCCCCAGCCGGGACCGGATCATCATGGGCTGGGGATGGGTGTCGCTGATGCAGCCGATGGCGGCGGTGCCCTTCATCCGCTGGCCAATGCGCTCGAATTTGGTGCGGAAGGGGGCGTTTTCAATGTTGTGAATCTCCCGCTGCAATCCGATCTCCGGATCCCAGGCGGCCATGCCGCCCCGCCGGGTGCCCAGGTGAGAGTGGTAGTCCACGCCGAAGAACACATCCATCAGACAGCTACTCCGGGATGTGATGCCAAAAAAACCTCCCATGGCGGCCTCCTTACAGCTTTTCCAGGACGGACGCGTCCTTGGCAAGGACCTTTTCCCCGTCCAGGCGGCGCTTTTCGTTCAGCTTTTCCGCCAAGGCCCCGTCCTCCACCGCCAGGATCTGGGCGGCCAGCAGGGCGGCGTTGGCCCCGCCGTCGATGGCCACGGTGGCCACGGGGATGCCGGTAGGCATCTGAACGGTGGAAAGGAGGGCGTCCAGCCCGTCCAGGTTGGCGCCCCGGCAGGGAATGCCGATGATGGGCAGGGTGGTGTTGGCGGCCAGGGCCCCCGCCAGGTGGGCCGCCATGCCGGCGGCGGCGATGATCGCCCCGAAGCCGTTGTCCCGGGCGCCCTTGGCAAAGGCCGCGGCGGCCTCCGGGGTCCGGTGGGCGGAATAGATATGTACCTCAAAGGGAATGTCCAGGCCCTTCAAGGTGTCGGTTGCCTTGCGGATGATGGGCAGGTCGCTGTCGCTGCCCATGACGATGCCGATTTTCTTCATGCGGTTCCTCCAAAATAAGATATGACAAAGAAAAAAGGGCACACTTGACCACGCAATGGTAAATGTGCCCAGACGGTGGCTGCCTCCGCGCCACAGTGGTGCCCCACGATCCCGTCAAAATATGGGACGTTTGCAAATCCACAAGAATTTTAACAGACCAATCCCTCGGTGTCAAGCCAAACCGAGGCATTTTCGCCATTTTTCCCTTTTGACGCCAATTCTCTCCCGGGGCGTATTCAATTTTGTGGATATTTTCACCGAGGGAACTCCTCCACGTCCAAATCCCGGAATGGATAGACCCGCTGCCAGCCATCGGCGGTGCGCTGAATGGAGCTGCGGTGGCTTGACAGCAGCCGGACCAGGTCATACACGTCGATCCAGATCTCGGAATTGCACTCCTTCTGCTTTTCGTCAAAAATCAGCTGAAGGCCAAAATGGAGGTGGACCGTTTCAATATTGTTGGTGTTTTCCTTGTCGGAATAGCCGGTGCGGCCCATGAAGCCGATCAGGTCCCCCGCCTGGACCACGTCCCCCACCTGTAGCCCCGGAGCGAAGGGGTGATCCTTCTGCAAATGGGCATAGTAATAGTACCGCCGGGAGTCCCCCGAGCGGATGCCCACCCGCCAACCGCCGTACCGGTTCCAGCCCATGGCCTCCACGATGCCCCCCTCCACCGCCACAATGGGGGTACCCAGGGCGCCCATTAAATCGTTGCCCAGGTGCTTCCGGGCAAAGCCGAAGGACCGGCTGACGCCGAAATCGTCGCAGTGGCTGTACCCGTACCCGGCGGCCACGGGAGAAAAGGCCTTGAGCCCGTAGGCGGGCTTCCACTCCTCCCCTACCTGGATGGCAAAGCTGCCCAGCAGTCCTCCCAGGGCGGCGTCGTAGGCGGCGTGGTAATAGTCATAATATTTATAAAGCGCCCCCAGCAGCTCCTCCGGGGACCGGTCCCCTTCCAAGTCCTTGGCCGCCTGCTTGACGGATGCCAGGCCGCATTTTCCCCCGGTCCGGCAGGCCGCCAGGGCCAGAATGTCGATCCAGGACAGGTGCTTTTCCTTGTCAAAGGTCTCGATGTCCCGGTCCATGGCGTATTTCAGCGCCTCGTAGGGCGGCTGAAAATCCACCCACCGGATGGCCTGGGCCTGGGCCGGCGCCGCCGTTAGCATCAGCGCCAGCAGCAAAGAAAAAATCCGCCGCGGCATATCCCTCACCTCTCGGTTTAGAATATCCCGCCGCGGATGGCGTTACTCCATGTAAAATCAGGAAAGATCCCGCCGGATTCCCTTGGCGATCCGGTAAATATCCTCCATGGAGGAAATGTCGGAAATCTGGGCCTTGTAATACCCGCTGTGGGCCACGCCCCGGAGATACCAGGCAAAGTGCTTCCGGGCCTCCAGGCAGGCGATCCGCTCCCCCTTGTCCCTCCGGGCCAGCTCAAACTGCCGCACCGCCGTGTCCACCCGCTGTGCCAGAGGCGGCCGGGCGGGAACCGGCTCCTCAGCCAGAGCCGCCCGAATTTCCGTGAAGACCCAGGGATCCCCAAAGGAGGCCCGGCCGATCATCAGCCCATCGGCCCCGGCGCGGGCCAGGCACCGAAGGGCGGTCTCCCCGTCCACAATGTCGCCGTTGGCGATCACGGGAATGGAGAGCTGGGACTTGACCTTTCCGATCAGGTCATAGTCCGCCCGGCCGGAATAGAGCATGGCCCTGGTCCGGCCGTGGACCGTCACCAGATCGGCGCCGCTGTCCTCCATCCGCTGGGCAAAGTCCACCACGTTCAGGCTCCCCCGGTCCCAGCCCAGGCGGCACTTCACCGTCACGGGGACCTTTACCGCCCCCTTTACCGCCGCCACGATTTTTCCCGCCAAGACCGGGTCCTTCATCAGGGCGCAGCCGTCCCCATTGTTCGCCACCTTGGGCATGGGGCAACCCATGTTGAGATCGATAAAATCGCAGTCGGAAATTTCCAGGGCCAGCTGGGCCCCCCGGGCCATGATCTCCGGGTCGTTCCCAAAGATCTGGGCCCCGCAGAGCCCTGCCGGCGTTTTTTTCAGCAGCGCCGCGCTCTTTTTGTCCTGATAGTTCAGGGCTCGGGAGGAGACCATCTCCGTGACCGTCCCGTCGGCCCCCAGCTCCTGGCAGATCTGCCGGAAGGCCCAGTCCGTCACCCCCGCCATGGGAGCCAAAAACAGCGGCTTTTCCAATTCAAATCCGCCCAGGCGCACCGATCATCCCTCCCAAACATTTGGGAGTATTCTATCACATCTTGGGGCCTAAGTCAAATCAGCACCGTCAGGAGCCAAATGACGCCCATCACCAGGGCGCCACCCACGGCCCACACCGGCCCGGCCCAGAGGACCGGCCGCTTTTTCCGCGCCGGGTTGCTAATAAGGCGCTTCGCTTCCTTCAAAAGCGCCTCGTCGGTGACGCCCTCCCGGCCCACCGCCTCGTCCTTGAGAATAAAAATGGCCTGCTCAAAAAGCTCCGGCTCCGGAGAATGTACCACGATCACCTGCCGGGACACCCCTTTGACCATGTTGACCGCCTCCTTTTGGCCATAGGATTCCCCCTTGGAAATCTTTTCATACCGAAAAATTGCCGGACTCCCAGGGGAGCCCGGCAAAAGTTCGGTTCAGGTTTACATAACATAACTTGCCGCATTGATGACGTCTACCTCCTGGGCCTCCGGCTCGGACTGTAGGGACTGCTGGCCGATCTGGGCCACATCCTCGCACACCGCCGCCACCGCGTCCTCCTGCTCCGGGGCGCACCGGACAACGGCGCAGTCTCCGATCCGCAGCCGCTCCAGGATCAGCTTCTTGTCCACATCCGGGTCGATGAGTACCTTGACGCAGTCCATGACCCTCAGACCGTTGGGACAGTTCTCCAAAAGCCACTGGGTGATCCGCACATTGGAGGTATCCTCAATGATCCGGCCCCGGTCCTTCTTGGGGCGAAGCAGCTTCACATCCCCGCCGATCTCCGCCTTTTCCAGCAGCAGCTCCCGCAGCTCCGGCGGCACCTGGACATCTCCCCGGATGCGAAGATATTCGGCGTTACGCAGGAACGCCTCCCCCTCCGGCTTCACCACCACATCCCCCAGGATGTAGAGCTTGGTCCCGTACCGCTTTTCCGTCACCTCGTCCAGGTCCAGATCATCCAGCGCCACCTTGGTCCCGTCGGGCACCGGCACCAGCTCCGCCCGCTCATCGATCAGGGGGAGCAGCGCCTCCGCCATTCCCTCCGCCAGGATGGCCTCTCCGGACTGGAACCGAGCCCCCTTCGCCGCCAGGGCCGCCGGGTCCAGCTTGGGGTCCACAAAGATCATCCGCTTGGCGGACCAGTACAGCGCCTCCTTGGCCCGGAGGACAAAGGTCCGGTCGATCACCGCCGACCGCTTCAGGACGATGGCCCCATCGGGGTAACAGGTGGTCGAACCGTTGATCTGAAACCGGTCCAGATAGCCCGCCATGCTCTCCGGGCAGCGGATGGAGCCGTTGACCGTGCCCCCCACATACCGCTCCAGGATTTCCTCTGTCCCCGCCTCGATCTCTAAAGAGCCGTTCACCAGCAGGAACCGCTTTGCCTTGGGGATGGGCCCGTCCCGGCGGATGGTCCCCTCCCCATTGACGATCTGGGCCTCCACATCTTCATCTTCCGGCACCACCGTCACCCCGGCGGTGTTGAGCGCCACCCGGTACTTCGCCAGCAGCGCCTGGCTCCGGGGCGTCACCAGGACGGAAGCGCAATTGACGGTGATTTTCTCATAGGCCGCCAGGGTCTCCTCGGAGACATTCCGGGCGTCGCAGAAGGCGCAGTTGATTTTCAGTTGTTTTCCCATTTTTTGTATCCTCCTTGATAATCGGGGGCAAGCCATTTGCGGAGCGCCTTGGCCGACCGGCTCAGCTTGGCCCGGACAGTCCCGGCGGGGAGGCCGTACAGCTCCGCCAGCTCCCGGGCGGTGTACCCCTCCAGATACCGCAGGCGAAACAGGGTCCTGTCCGGCTCCGGCAGGCGAGTGAGCAGCAGCTCCGCCTCCACCCGCTGGTATCCCGGCTCCTCCGCCGCCGCGTCCTCCTCCGGGTGAAGGCAGACTTCCTCCAGGACCCGCCGCCGGTGCCGGTCGATGGCCAGGTTCTTGACGGTTCTGTAGACCCAGGCCCGTTTCTGGGCGGGGCTCAAGTCCAGGAAGCCGTCCCCTGCCTGCAGGGACTTCAAAAAGGTCTCCTGGGCCAGGTCCTCCCCTTCCGCGCCCCAAGCCCGGCGGCAGTAGGCCGCCAGCTCCGGGTAGAGCCTTTGGTACAGCTCCTCCCACATTGGCTTTCCCTCCCTTCTGCTTGGATAACGAACGGGGCGGGAAAAGTGCTGCAAAAATTTTTACCGGCCGTCCATGTGGGCCACGCGCCCTCTAATTCCGCTCCTTGGGCCGCTTGTACCGCCCCTGGGGCTCCCAGGCCGGCAAGGGATAGCGCTGCATGGCCCCGAAGATCCGCTCCTTCAGCTCCGGGTAGCGCCGGCTCAGCTGGAAGATCAGCTCCTTGGTTTCCTCCCGCTTGGTGTGCTTGTCCACGGGGCAGCGGTTCTTCGCCACCGGCAGCTCCCGCTCCTGGGCAAAGTGGGCGATGGTCTGCTCGTGAATATAAAGCAGCGGGCGAATTTGAATAATTCCGGTCCGGTCCAGGTGGGTCACAGGCTGGAAGCAGCTGATCCGCCCTTCATAGAGCAGGGACATCAGGAAGGTCTCCACCGCGTCGTCATAGTGATGCCCCAGAGCCAACTTATTGCACCCATGGTCCAGCAGCGCCTGGTCCAGGGCACCCCGGCGCATTTTGGCGCACATGGAGCAGGGGTTCTTTTCCTGCCGGTACTGGAAGATCACCGGCCCGATCTGGGTCTCCACCCGGGTGTAGGGCACCTCCAGCTCCCGGCACAGGTTCCGCATGCCCTCGTCCTCCAGACCTAAGCCCATGTCGATGGTAACGGCCTCCAGGGAAAAGGGCCGGTCATAGTATTTTTGCAGCTCCCGCAGCAGCACCAGCAGCGTCATGGAGTCCTTCCCGCCGGACAGGCCCACGGCGATTCGGTCTCCGGCGTCGATCATGTGATAGTCCTCCACGCAGCGGCGGAGCATCCCCACCAGCTTTTGCACGGCACATTCCCCCAAAATGAAAAATAGAAAGTGAGTATTCAGGAGTATTTCAGCGTAAAATTTAGAATTCTTGAGCGAATCCCGCTTTTCAGAAAAAAGTGGTTGACAAATTTCTTCCTTTGTGATATAAAAGGAAGGCGTCTGGGGCGATTATACCGCCCCAGCCTGGATTTGTCAAATTTTTACCGATATCGGAGGAAAGCATATGTCCAGCACACTCGCAAAAAAGGAGACCGTAGAGCGCAAGTGGTACGTTCTCGATGCCGCCGGGAAGCCCCTGGGCCGCACCGCCGTCGTGGCCGCCAAGCTGCTGCGGGGCAAGCACAAGGTGGATTTCACCCCCAACGTGGACTGCGGTGACTACGTCATCATCATCAACACCGACAAGGCCGTTCTCACCGGCCGCAAGAGCGAGCAGAAGCTCTACCGCCGGGTGTCCGGTTGGATCGGCGGCATGAAGGAGACCAAGGCCCGCACCATGATGGAGACCCGTTCCGACCACGCCATGGAGCTGGCTGTCAAGGGGATGCTCCCCAAGAACACCCTGGGCCGCGGCTGCCTGACCCGCCTGCATCTGTACAAGGGCGGCGAGCATCCCCATGCCGCCCAGAAGCCCGAAGCATGGACCCTGGACTGATTTGGAGGTAATGTAAGATGTACGAGAGCAAGCAGAAGTATAGCTACGGCACCGGCCGCCGGAAGTCCTCCGTGGCCCGGGTCCGGGTGTATGAAAACGGCACCGGCAGCATCACCGTCAATGGCCGGGATATCGAGGAATATTTTGGCCTGGATACTTTGAAGCTGATCGCCCGTCAGCCCCTGATGGTCACCGACACCCTGGGGAAAGTGGATGTGGTGGTCACCGTGGCCGGCGGCGGCGTCACCGGTCAGGCCGGCGCCATCCGGCACGGCATCGCCCGGGCGCTGCTGGGCGTGAACCCCGAATTCCGTCCCGCTCTGAAGGCCGCCGGTTTCCTGACCCGGGACCCCAGAATGAAGGAACGGAAGAAATATGGCCTCAAAGCAGCCCGCAGAGCGCCGCAGTTCAGCAAGCGTTAACAGAACTGAAAAATTCAATCAAAACAGCTCAAAAAGCCCGGAAATACGCCATTTTCCGGGCTTTTCCTATATCTTTTTCTTTGATTGCGTTTGGCGAATTTTCGCCGAATTTGAACGACTTTGACCCTGTTTATATGTGTTAACGATAGGACAACCGGCCTATTTTGACCCCTTTTGTGTTAAAAAATAGGACAACCGGGAGCAAAAAACGGGGTGTTTTCAGGCGGGCTTTCCCACCTTCGACAACCGCTTCATTTTTACGAAAAACAATTTAATGGGGATGACCGGATTTGAACGAATCTGGCAAAATAGAGTGGAGTTTATAAGACAGTCACCTCCCCAAATTACATAACGACCATTTTATGAAAGCTGTTTATTCTGTAATGGAGTAATACCAGCTTTGTGGTATTAGACCCCAAAGGCGAACTGGCCCGCGACGCCGGCGCGCTGCTGGAGCAAAAGGGCTATGAGGTGCGGGTGCTGGATCTGCTGAACATGGAAAAGAGCTTCTGCTATCACGGTGCTGTCGTTCATCATGATTATGTCGGTGTACGGCAGGTTTTTCAAGCTCTACCTTTACACCGCCATCGCGCCGGTGCCGCTCTCCACTTTTGCCGGTGAACCGAGCCAGAACGTGGGCAAGAGCTTTATCAAAAGCTATGCCGCCGTCTGTCTGGAGGGTGCAATCATCGTGCTGGCCTGTATCATCTTCTCCCTGTTTGCCTCCGCGCCGCCCGTCGTCGATCCCAATGCGGCGGCGGTGTCCATGGTGTGGAGTTATATCGGGGAGCTGGTGTTCAATATGCTCGTCCTTGTCGGCGCGGTGAAAATGGCAGACCGCGTTGTGCGCGAGATGATGGGCTTGTAAGGAGGGCGCGAATGAAGCGATTTTATATTTTCAAAGACGGGACGCAGCAAGGCAGCACCGCCACCAGGAAACAGGCGGTTGACCTGATCCGCCTATATCAAAGCCAGGAAACGCACCCGTTTCTACGGTCAGAGTTCAGTATCATTGAAGGAGAGGAAGTATTTATCCCCTATGAATCCAAGGGAAAGCCGCCCAAAAGAAAATCCGAGAAGGAGCGGTGAACTTATGACCCCAAACACAAAAATTTATAACCGCTTCACGGGCTATACGCTGAAAGACTGTGATTGCCGTTACTGCCTCTATTATGGCGGCAGACGGAAGGGCTGCACCGTCCCTCGGTGCTGCTGCGAAAAGGAGCGGTCAGAGGCCGCGGCCCGTGAAAAGATTGGAGGAAATCAGTTTGGAAATCAAAATCAACCGGGAGATCCGTAATTACACGGAATCCATGTTTTTCGGACTGTCCATGCGGCAGTTCATTTTTTCTCTGCTGGCCGTCGTCGTGGCCGTGGGACTGTACTTCCTGTTAAAGCCCTATGTGGGAACGGAAACGGTGTCCTGGATGTGTATTCTCGGCGCGGCTCCCTTTGCCGCCCTGGGCTTTGTCACTTACCACGGCATGACGGCGGAGCAGTTTATTTGGGCGTGGCTCCGTTCGGAGCTGCTGGAACCTCGGCAGCTCCGCTTTGAATCGTCCAATATCTACTATGAGGCTTTGAAAGGCTGTATCGAAGAGAGCGAAAAGGAGGCGTACAAAAAGCATGATTAAAACGCTTACGACATTGTTCAAACAGGATCGGGAACGGTTTGCCGTTCCCCGCAAGGTGCAGGATGTGATCCCCATCCGCCGTATCTGGAACGACGGTATTTTCCTTGTGGGAAATCGCTATGCCAAGACCTTCAAATTTACCGACATAAACTATTCCGTCGCCTCCCGCGAGGAAAAAGAGAGCATGGTGCTGACCTATTCGGAACTGCTCAACAGCCTGGACAGCACGGCTACTACAAAAATCACCATCAACAACCGGGGATTAAACCGCAAGACCTTTGAGGCTGAGGTGCTGATGGAGATGGAAAACGACGGAATGGACCACTACCGGCAGGAGTACAACGACACCATCATGGCAAAGGCCACCGCGGGCAGCGGCATTGTGCAGGAGAAATATATCACAATTTCCGTGTGCAAGAAGAACATCGAGGAGGCTCGCGTCTACTTTAACCGCATAAGCGCGGAACTGACCGCCCATTTTGCGTCCCTCGGTTCCCGCTTTACGGAACTGGACGCCACGGAAAAGCTGCGTGTGCTGCATGACTTCTACCGCAGCGGCGAGGAAACAGATTTCCACTTTGACGCTCGCGACATGATGAAGAAAGGCCATGATTTCCGGGACTATATCTGCCCGGATTCCATCGAGCGCCATAAGGACTACCTTATGCTGGGAAAGAAATACGCGCGTGTGATCTATCTAAAGGATTACGCCAGCTATATCAAGGACGATTTTGTGGCGGAGCTGATGGACCGCAGCCGGAGCATGATGCTGTCCGTGGACATCATCCCTATTCCCACCGACGAGGCAGTACGGGAGGTGGAAAGCCGTCTGCTGGGTGTGGAAACCAACATCACCAACTGGCAGCGCAAGCAAAATCAGAACAACAATTTTTCCGCCGTGGTGCCGTATGACATGGAAATGCAGCGCAAGGAGGCTAAGGAGTTTCTCTCCGACCTGACCACCCGCGACCAGCGCATGATGTTTGCGGTCATTACCCTCGTCCATCTGGCGGATTCCCTGGAGCAGCTTGATTCGGACACGGATTCGATCCTCTCCTTTGCCAAGAGGCGGATGTGCCAGATGGCCCCTATGACCTTCCAGCAGACCGACGCACTAAATACGGTGCTGCCCATCGGTACGCGGAAGATCAACGCCCTGCGCACCCTGACCACGGAAAGCCTCGCGGCGTTTATCCCGTTCAAGGCGCAGGAGATTCAGGAACCGGGCGGCATTTATTTCGGGGAGAATGCCATTTCCCATAACCTGATCCTCTGCAACATGACAAACCTGCTCAATCAGTCCATGTTCCTGCTGGGTATCCCCGGCTCCGGCAAGTCGTTTTTTGCCAAGCTGCTGATCATCTTCCTCGCGCTCTCCACCAAGGAGGACATCATCATCTGCGACCCGGAGGGCGAGTATTCGCCCCTTGTGAAAGCCCTGGGCGGCTCCGTCGTCCGTATCGCGGCGGGCGGCAAAGACCGAGTAAATGCCATGGATATGGTAGAGGGCTACGGCGACAACAATCCCATTGTGGAGAAGTCGCAGTTTATCATGTCGCTGATTGAGCAGATTGACAAGAACGGCGTGGGCGCGCATCAAAAATCCCTGATCGACCGCTGTGTTGCCGAAGTCTACCGGGAGCAGAAGCAGACCGGCATAATGCCGACCCTCTGTACCCTGCGGGAGAAACTGCTGGAGCAGCCGGAACAGGAGGCCCGCGATCTGGCTCTCGCCTTAGAACTGTTTACCTCCGGCTCTCTGGACATTTTCGCCCATGAGACGAATGTGGATACCAGCAACCGCATTATTTCCTACGACATCCACGACCTCGGCGCACAGCTCAAACCCGCTGGCCTTTTGACCATCACAGACGCCATGCTCAACCGCGTCACGGTCAACTGGAAAAAAGGCAAGCGCACCCACCTGTTTGTAGACGAGTTCCATATCGTCTATGAGAACGAGTACAGCGGAAACTTTTTTACTTCCGCGTGGCGGCAGTTTAGAAAGCGCAACGCCTATCCCTGCGCCATCACGCAGAATGTGGAATATCTGCTGGATTCCGTGCAGGCCAGCACCATGCTCTCCAATTCGGAGTTCATCGTCATGCTCAACCAGGCGGCCTCCGACCGGGAGAAACTGTCCCAGCTTCTGAATATCTCCCCGGAGCAGATGAGCTATGTCACCGGGGCGGACGCCGGGTGTGGTCTTATGCGGTACGGCAATTCCCTCGTCCCGTTTATTAACCGTTTTCCCAGGAATACGGAGCTGTATAAGCTGATCACCACCCGGCCTGGAGAGGGGATATTTGGCGAGGAAACGGAGGAACAGCCCGCGCCGTCCCCTGCTCCTAAGAAAAAGCCGACGCAGAAGAAAACGGCAACAAGAAAAACCGCGCAGAAAAAGCAGGCGGAAAGCTAAAGGAGGCGTACCATGAAACGAAAAATCCTGATTGCGGGGGCGGCGTTTTTTGCCGCTCTCTTTCTTTTCTCCGGCTTGATGTACTACCGCCAGTATGCGGACGGTAGGCAGAGCGAGGAGGTCTTTGATTCCGTTGCCGGCCTTGCGCTGGAGGACTCGGCTCCCACGCTGTCCCCGGACAACCCGGACGAACTCACCTGCCCGGAGGAAACCGAGCCGCAGATGACCGCTTTTGAGAAATATGAGGAGGTCTACGAACAGAATACGGATTTGGTGGGCTGGATCAGCATTGACGGCACCAACATCAACTATCCCGTCATGCAGACCATCAACAACCCCAACTTCTATCTCAAACACGGCTTTGATAAGCAGTACAGCGATTATGGCGTACCCTATGTGCAGGAAAACTGTGTCCTGGGGATTTCGGACAATGTGATTATCTACGGCCACCACATGAATAACGGCTCCATGTTTGCCGACCTGTGCAAATATGAAAGCGAGGGTTTCTACCGGGAACATAAGACGATCCGCTTTGATACCCTTTCCGGCTTCGGGGAATATGAGATCGTGGCGGTATTCAAGACTGTGGCCTATTCCGAGGCGGGCTTTAAGTATTATCACTTTGTGGGCGCTGAGGACGAGGCCGATTTTTATGCCTTCCTGTCCGAGTGCAAGGCGCGAGGACTGTATGATACCGGCGTGAGCGCCAGATACGGCGACAAGCTGATTACGCTTTCTACTTGTGAATACAGCCGCACCAACGGCAGAATGGTGGTTGTTGCCAAGAAGATCGAGCCGTCCTCCCCGGAGGTGGGCGGCGATGCCTGATATTAAAACGCGGGATGTGGTAAAAGGGACGGTCAGGACGTTGGATAAATCGGCCATCGCCGCCCAGCGAATGAAAGACGCCTATATTCGCACGAAAGAAAAGGCGGAGCATGGCGTCTATTCTGTGGAAAGTTCTCCGGACGAATATGCGGCAGACCGTCTTTCGGGCGGTACGGAAACTGTTGCGCGCGAAACAGCCCACCAGCTTGATAAACAGGGCCGCAAAGGGCTTGAAGCTACCAGGGACAATATCTCCAAAGCCAAAGAGCATTTTAAGCGTGAGCGCACCACCGCCCCGCTGAAAAAACAGGCCGAAAAAAGAGCAGCACAGCAAATGGGCGATACTGTCCAGAGAGCAACTAACGCCGCACAGCACACTGGCGATACCGTCCGTCACACCGCCGATATCACACATCAAACTGCCGACGCCGCCCACCATACTGCCGATACCGTCCGGCGCTCCGCAGATACTACCCGAAAAGGAGTTAAGGCCGTCCAGCAGGAACGAAAAGCCGTAAAGACCCTTGACCGAGGACAAAAGACCATTAAGCAGACGGCCAAATCTACTGGCAAGGCCACGGCGAAAACCGCGAAAGGCACGGTAAAAACGGCGCAGAAAACCGTCAAGACTGCGGAACGGACAGCAAAAACCACCATCAAAACAACACAGCAGACCGCAAAAGCCGCCCAGCGCACAGCACAGGCTACGGCACGGGCGGCTAAGGCCGCAGCGCAGGCGGCAAAAGCGGCAACGAAAGCAGCCGTAGCTGCCGCAAAGGCAGCGGTAAAGGCCACGATTGCGGCAGTCAAAGCCATCATTGCGGCGACAAAGGCGCTGATCGCCGCTATCGCCGCCGGCGGCTGGGTGGCCGTTGTTGTCATCGTCATTATCTGTCTGATCGGGCTGATTGTCGGTTCCTGCTTCGGGATTTTCTTCTCCGGCGAGGATACCGGCACCGGGCAGACCATGCAGACGGTGGTACGGGAAATCAACGATGATTACCAATCCCAGCTTGACACCATCAAGGCGAATATCTCCTACGATGTGCTGGAGATGTCCGGCTCCCGTGCCGTCTGGCCGGAGGTGCTGGCAATCTATGCGGTGAAAACGACCACCGACCCGGACGCCGCCCAGGAAGTTGCTTCCATGGACGATTCCAAGAAAGCGATCCTGAAAGACATCTTCTGGCAGATGAACGAGATCGCCAGCCGGACGGAAACCGCCACCGAAACGGTCATCACGGAAACCGACGACGGCCACGGGAACATCGTGGAAACGACCACCACCGTGACCCGCACGACCCTCTATATCACCGTCAGCCATAAGACGGCGGAGGAAATGGCGGAATATTTCAATTTCAACGCCGATCAGCGGGAGCAGCTCGCGGAGCTGTTGGCCGATGAAAACCGCAGTATGTGGAGCGCCGCCCTCTATGGGATCGGCACCGGCGACGGTGAGATCGTGGCGGTGGCGCTCTCCCAAATCGGCAATGTGGGCGGCGAACCCTACTGGAGTTGGTATGGCTTCGGCTCCCGCGTGGAATGGTGCGCCTGTTTCGTGAGCTGGTGCGCCGACCAGTGCGGATATATCGACGCAGGCGTGATCCCCAAATTTGCCGGCTGTGTCAATGGCGTCCAGTGGTTTAAGGATCGCGGACTCTGGCAGAACAACAGCTATGAGCCGCGCCCCGGCGATATTATCTTCTTCGATTGGGAAGGCGATGGTGAAACCGACCATGTGGGCATTGTCGAGAAATGCGAAAACGGCGTTGTTTACACTGTGGAGGGTAATTCCGGCGACTCCTGCAGGCAGAAGCAATACACTGTCGGCAGCAGCTTAATCTACGGCTACGGAACGCCTGCCTACTAAAAAGCCAGCCGCAAATGCGGCTGGTACATAAGTTTCAGAGAATGTTCATTTTTGCACACTTGTTTCCTACGAACAAACGAAGTATAATATTCACATAGAGATATGCCTGAGGTGCTTTATGGACTATCTGACTACAAAACAGGCAGCCGAGAAATGGCAGATTTCAGACAGGCGTGTGTTGCAATACTGTAACGACGGGCGTATTGACGGCGCTGAAAAAATGGGAAATACCTGGCTGATTCCCAAAACAGCCGAAAAGCCCTCTGACAGACGCAGAAAGGGCGAAAAGAATTGACGGTTTATAGACTTTTTCGTGTTACGCTTCACAAGATGAAGATCGGGGGGCGTTCTTGCTATGAACTATAAAATATTGGTGATTGACGATGAACAGATGATTTTGGATATGCTGCGCGATCAGCTGGAGATAGAGGGGTATCAGGTACTTACCGCACGGGACGCGGAGGAAGCGATGAAAAGGCTTGCCGCAGAGCCGAATTTGATCCTTCTGGACATCAATATGCCCGGCATGGACGGGATCGAGCTTTGCGAAAAAATCCGGGAAGATGTGACCTGCCCGATCCTTTTTCTCACGGCCCGCATTGAAGAAGCGGATCGTGTTGCGGGACTGCACGCCGGCGGGGATGATTATATTATGAAGCCTTTTAGCCTGTCGGAGTTGATGGCCCGCGTGGAGGCCCATCTTCGGAGAGAAGAACGGCAGCAGCACAAAATCACCGTGCGTTATTTTGGAAATCTCGCCATAGACTATGCTTCCCGGACAGTGCGCGTAGACGGGCAGGCGGCCAGCCTGACCAAAGCGGAGTTTGATATTGTAGAACTTCTTTCTCTCCATCCGGGGCAGGTGTTCAGTCGGGAGGCGATCTATGAGCGGGTGCGCGGTTTAGATGGAACGGCGGATAACGCGGTCATCAAAGAACATATCCGGCGAATCCGCGCAAAGCTGAATGAGGAATGTATTGAAACGGTTTGGGGGTGCGGTTACAAATGGGCAAATTAAAAAGCCGGCTTCTGTCCATGCCGCTGAAACGCGCCTTTACCCTGCTCCTGCTGGCAATGGCGCTCTTGGTCGCCGGACTTTCCGCCTTGGTGATCTCCGGCTGTATGAGTATTCAGCAGCAGTTGTTGGATCAGGTAAAAGTCCCGCTGGCATCTATTGTCGATCCGGCTTTGGGAGACTTGGAAACGAAGAGCGAGGTGACGGGTTCCCAGCAGATGATACTTGCAGAGGACGGGCAGATCGAAACCGATGAAAACGGCGAACTGATCGTTGTGACGCTGGAACACCGCATGGAGAATATGTCCGCGCAGGATCGGTTTTATTATTACACGGCGGGCGTTCTCGAAATCCTCCTTCCGTGCCTGTTTTTCGCCGTCGGCTCCTGCCTCTGCGCTTGGGGTTTCTATTCTATGAAACTAAAAAAGCCGCTTGACCTTCTCCTGAACGCGGCGGAACGGATTTCAAAAAACGAACTGGACTTTACAATGGAATATGAAAGCGTTGACGAAATGGGAAGGCTCGTTCGCGCGATGGATGCCATGCGTTCAGAGCTGTCCAAAAGCCACCGGGAGATGTGGGATATGATGGAGGAACGCCGGAAGCTGAACGCCTCAATTGCCCACGACCTGCGTACCCCGCTGACGGTGATGAAGGGCTACACGGAATACCTGACCCGCAATCTTCCCGCAGGGCGGGTGGATGAGGGCAAGCTGATGGAAACGGTAGGCAATCTATCTTTAGCGGCGGAGCGCATGGAAAGCTATGTCAATCAGGTGCGGGATTTGCAGGCATTGGACGCCGTGCCGGTAGAGCGAAAGTCCGCCTATCTTGCGGACTTTTTCGGACAGCTCAAAACCGCCTATACCTCCCTCGCCGCGCCGCAGGGCATTCGATTTGAAATGGGGGAAGTTCCGGCCCTCACCTTACTTCTTGATGAAAAACTGCTGTCCCGAATCCTGGACAATATCGTTTCCAACGCCCTGCGATTTGCAAAAAGCAAGATTTCCATGGAGGCGGCATGGCAAGACGGGCTGCTGACCGTGACGGTGAATGACGACGGCTCCGGTTTTTCGGAGAAAGCTCTGGAGAGCGCGGCAAAGCCTTTTTATAAGGAAAACCGTCAAAACGACCACTACGGCCTGGGCCTTTCCATCTGCGATACGCTCTGCCGCAAGCTGGACGGGAAGCTGACCCTGAAAAATAACGACGACGGCGGCGGCGCGTGTGTGGAGATAAGTATTCGGGCGGAGATAGAACGGCAAGGCAAATCGTAATAACAGAAGAATCCTTATTTTTTAAGCCGTTTTTGCGAAAATCCAAGATGAAAGATTTTTCTTGAACATTTTTATCGAGGAATTGTAACGCTTGTCTTACTTCCGCTTTTGCGGTTACATAAGGTATTACAATATGAGTCAACATAAAAATTCAAAAAATTTTTATATAGCTATTGCGCTGATATTTTGCCTGATAATCGTCGGAATTTTGGCAGGAATGGGCAGTTCAACGCTTTCCGCATACGCAGAGAGTGAAACCGTCGATGTCTATGAAAAGATTGACGATTATCTTACGGACGCAACAAAAAAGGCACATTTCCCCTCGGCATCGATTACTATCGTAAGCAAGGATAACATTTTGCTTTCCAAAACTTATGGCGACTGCATAAGTACGGACACACCTTTTCTGCTCGGATCTGTGAGTAAATCGTTTACTGCGCTTTGTATTATGCAATTAGTAGAGCAAGGCAAAATAAATTTAGACAGTACGCTTTCCGAATACTTGACCGAAAACGATGTAAACAAATCCATTTCCATAAGACAGCTCCTTACCCACACAAGCGGACTTGGCGAACATCAAAATCTAACAAACTATAAAGTAGTCGGAAAACAAGGCATACATCTTTATGCGAACGTAAATTATTCTTTGCTTGGTAGGGTTATAGAAGCAGTCAGCGGCAAATCCTATGAAGAATATGTAACCGAAAATGTTTTTGAACCCCTGAATATGACAAATTCTTTTGCGAGCGTGGAAACGGCAAAAGAAAACGGGCTTATTCAAGGGTATGAAAATTGGTTCGGCATTAACACGGCAACGGACCCGAAGTTTTCAAACTCGGAAAATGCTTGGATTACTACCGCCGCCGGTTATCTTTCGTCGTCTACTACCGACATTGGTAAATATTTGCAAATGTATCTAAACGGTGGCAACAATATTATTTCAGCCGCAAGTATCGATAAAATGTTTTATGACGGTGTTTCCGTCGAGGCAAGTATTCCTTATAAATACGGTATGGGTTGGACGCTTACAAATGAACCGTTGAAACAGCCTGCCCTCCGTCATAGCGGGCTTGTCGAAACGGGAATGTCCGTCGTCTATATTCTGCCCGAATGCGAGATAGGCGTGGCTTTTACCGTGAATACAAACGACTATTTTATCGGAAAAGATATGATGGACAGAATCGATTGGAGCATCGCCCTTATGCTGATGGGCGACGAGCCGAATCAAATCGGCGGAAATGAATATGTTATAAAGCATTTGTTATATGACCTTGTATATTTTGCGGTTTGTATCATTTCGATTATGCCCTTGTGCCTCGTTGCCGTATATAAAAAACGGCTTTCAAAGGGGAAACTTTGGGTGAAAATCGCAACGCTATCTCTTTTGCATATATTGTTACCCCTATTTCTTTTACTGTTTCCGCTAATATTCTTTGCAACGCCGCTTTGGGTTGTACGGGCTTTTGTTCCCGATATGTTTACTGTAATAGTGGTATCGGCAACATTACTTTTTGTGGGTGCAATTGCAAAAGCAAGCTTAGAACACTGATTGATTCTATCGAGAAGGCTTGAAAGGAATAAGTATATGATACTTTTAATAGCAGGCGCATCCCATACCGGCAAAACGAAGCTGGCACAGCGGATGCTTGAAAGATACGGATACCCCTATCTTTCCATCGACCATTTGAAAATGGGGCTGATCCGCAGCGGACAAACGGAATTGACACCGGAATCGGACGATGGGCTTCTCACGGATTACCTATGGCCCATCGTGCGGGAGATGATCAAGACAGCCATAGAAAATAAGCAGAATTTAATTGTGGAGGGGTGCTACATTCCCTACGATTGGCAAACAGATTTTAACGAAAACTATCTGCCGGAGATACGATATCTTTGCCTTGTGATGACCGAAGCGTATATCCGCAGCCATTTTGAGGATATACGGACCTATGCAAGCGTGATCGAAAACCGGCAGGACGACAGCGGCTGTACCCCGGAGCAGTTGATCGCGGAAAATCAAGCCGTTCTGGATCAGTGCCGAAAGCACGGACAAAAAGTCTTGCTGATTGACCGGGAATATCAGGTGGAAGTTTCGCTGTGATTGTCAAAATCAAAAGGAAGATAGAGCGAGGAACAATAAAATGATGGGACATTTTGGATTTTCATACATAGGACTGATATTCCTGCTTCTGCTGTTTGTCCCCAATATGCTTTGGGCGAAGCGGAAACCACAGGGATATACGCCGGAAAAGGAAAGCCGAGTTTTGCTGGCCTTTGAACGGACGGGCGAGGTTTTGACCTGTGCCTGTACACTCTGCTTCTCCGACTTCAACTGGCACGGGTACTCCGTTTGGGTGTGGTGGCTGTTTGCCGCCGCCCTGCTGATGTTGTTCTATGAGTTGTGGTGGATACGGTACTTCCGCAGCGAGAGAAAACTAAGCGATTTTTACAGCAGCTTTCTCGGCATCCCCGTTGCCGGAGCGATCCTGCCGGTGGCAGCGTTCCTGCTGCTCGGCATTTACGGGAAAGTAATCTGGATGGTGGTTTCCGCCGTCATTTTGGGAATCGGACACATCGGGATACATTTAGAACACCGAAAGGAAATCATGCGATGAAAGTGAGAATACGGAAATGGGAAATGATTGACGCGACTGATTTGGCCGCGGCGCTGTCCAATCCTAAAATACTGAACAATCTCAGGGATGGGCTGCCCTATCCCTATACCGAGCAGGACGGGCGGAATTTTATCTCCGCCATGCTATCCGACAACGAAAACGATACCTTTGCATTTGCCGTTACGTTGGACGGAAAGGTGATTGGCAGCATCGGCGCTTTTCGGCAAGCAAACATTCATCGGCTGACCGCTGAAATGGGCTACTATATTGCAGAGCCGTACTGGGGTCATGGCATTATGACTGAGGCGGTGAAGCAACTTTGCCGGTATGTATTTGATAATACTGATATTCTTCGCATCTATGCGGAACCGTTCGCTCATAACGCAGCTTCCTGCCGGGTGTTGGAAAAGTCGGGGTTTACCTTTGAGGGAACGCTACGGAGCAATGCTGTGAAAAAAGGAAAAGTGCTGGATATGAAGATGTATTCGCTGTTGAAAGAGGAAATGTGAGGAAATATTTGAAGTGGTATTACAAGGAGGAAAAATGATAGAAAATCATATTGATACGGAACGAGGAAAAGTATATTATTGGCTGTCGGATTCTTGGAACGAGACGAAAAAAAAACCATTGTTTTCTTACACGGTTTAACGGCAGACCACACTATGTTTGATAAACAGTGTGACTACTTCAGCGGGCATTACAATATCGTGGTATGGGACGCGCCGGCGCACGGAAAATCAAGGCCATACAAAGAATTTACCTATCCAAATGCAGTTGACGCCTTGAAGCAGATCCTTGATGCGCATAAAATCAATGTTGCCATCTTTGTGGGTCAGTCAATGGGCGGATACATTGCGCAATCGTTTATTTCACGATACCCAACTATGGTTTCAGCATTTGTAGCAATAGACACGACTCCATACGGAGATAGGTATTATTCCAAATCAGATAAATGGTGGCTGCGCCAGATTGAGTGGATGGCGTACCTATACCCATTTAGAGCTATGAAAAAGGCGATTGCAAAGCAAGTGTCCGTAACAAAGAATGGGTATGAGAATATGGTATCCATGCTTTCCCCTTATACGAAAAAGGAATTGTGTCATTTAATGGGGATCGGATTTGCTGGTTTTTTGAATGATAATATCAATTTGGATATAAAATGCCCGGTCTTAATCCTATTAGGTGATAAGGATAAAACCGGAAAAGTGCAAAGCTATAACAGAGTATGGGCAAAAAACACCGGATTCCCGCTTGTAATGATTAAAAACGCGGCACATAACTCCAATGTTGATAATCCGGAAGCTGTTAATCACGAGATAGAGAGGTTTATCCAATCATTATAAATTGGTATTTGAAAGTGAGAGATATGTACTTTGGCTGGGATTCAGAAAAAAAGAATAATCGCTACATACCCGTTTGGCAAACAGATTTTGAAACAGCTAAAGCAGCAATTCTAAGGGGGATAGAGCATGAATGCGTTGGTTATGAATTGCAGTCCTGTCAGAAACGGCGCGACCGCCGAAATAGCACATATCGTTGCGGAATGCCTTGGGGAGAGAAATACCGTCAAAAATGTCTGCATTGATGATTTTCACATAAATTTCTGTAAAGGGTGCAGAACGTGCCACGCTACGGCAAAATGCGTACAGCAGGATGATGTGGATTTGGTTCTCAGCCTGTTTGAGTGGGCGGATATTGTTGTATGCGTTTCGCCGTCCTATTGGGCGGATATACCGGGCCAGTTTAAGGCTTTTATTGACAGATGCACGCCTTGGTGCAATACCCATGAACCCCACGCAGCCATAAGCGCCGGCAAAAAGGGATACTCCATAGCACTGAGAACAGGCCCCAGCATGAGGGAGTGTAATCGAATCATTGAGAGCATAGAACACTTCTACGGCCATTTGGAAATTACTTGCTGCGGCCATCTTGGATTGTGTTCAGTGGAATACAGAGAGGCCGTCGCGGATAGAAAAAACGAGATTATAGATTTTTGTAACACCATCAAGTAGTTTAGCAATTCTGGCCTTTCAGGTGGTTGTCCAGATTTGTCAAGAAAGAAAACGGATACGGTGCTATCATAATACAAGGGTGCAAGATGAATGATTTGAAAGCGGTCGTTATGGCGCAGGAATACATCAAAGCGCATCACAGTGACGATGGGTTTTGCCTTGAAGCGGTGTGCAAAGCAGTCGGATATTCCCGCCGTCAGCTGGACAGATTCTTTGAGAAGTATATGAAAACCACGCTTCGGGAATACATCAACGCGGTCGTATTGAGCGAAAGCACTGAAAGGTTACTGAGCGCCGGAGGCTCTGTCCTCGACGCGGCCTTCGACAGCCACTATCAGTCTCACGAGGGCTACACGAGAGCGTTTGCCAAGCGTTTTTCCATCACGCCGAAGGAGTACCGCAAGCGCCAGATCGCAATTCCGATCTTCACACAGCACCCTGCAAACCATTATTTTATGATGAAAGAGGGACAGACAATGGACACAGCAGCGATTTGTACGGTCACACCCGTGGACAGACCGAAAAGAAAACTCATTTATCTGACTTCAAAGACGGCAACCGACTACTTTTCCTATTGCGAGGAGGTTGGCTGCGATTGGGAGGGACTGCTGGGCAGTATAACCGAAAAGATGGACACGGCGGCATTGATGGAGCTGCCGGCAGCCCTGCAAGAGAAAGGGATCAGCAAAATCGCGGCGGGGGTCGAAGTGCCGCTGGACTATGAAAAGCCTCTGCCGGAGGGGTACAGGGTGGCGGAGCTTCCCGAATGCGTTATGCTCTATTTTCAAAGCGAGCCTTATGATGATCCCGATGATTTCGGCAAGGTTATCGGGCAGGTGCTGAAAGCGGTTCAAAGCTATGACTTTGAACACTACGGCTACAACAAAGCAACAGCCATTGCCCCCACGCTCAACCTCGGCGCGGAACCCAAAATCGGAGCGAGGATCGCAATTCCTGCCCAGCGCATAAAATAAAGACTTGATGAAAAAATCGTCAAGTTGGTCAACAACGCGACAAACCGGCAAGGAACAAAATCGCTGTGCCACTGCCCTGGCAGGCCATCGCACAGCGATTTTGTTCTTGCTGTTCGTATCCACGGTGTGTAGAGTCCATATTTTGACGCAACTCTACGCTTCGTGTGTGTGAATATGCGGCGATCCATGCTATTCTGCCTCGTAGAAAGGCAGAAAGGAGGGAAATTAGAATGGATAAGATTATGGGATTTCTTCCATTTTTGATCCCGCTGGCAATCGCAGAGTTTGCTCTGTTGGGTTACACGCTTCATCACATTCTGACCCATAAGAATTATAAAAGAGGCAATCGCACTTTGTGGCTTGTTGTTACGATTATCGGCATGGAGTTTATCGGCCCGATCCTGTACTTCCTGCTCGGCAAGGAGGACTAACATGGATGTACTGACGATACAAAACCTAAAAAAGAAATTTGGCAGTAAAGAAGTGCTTTGTGGGCTTGATCTGTCCGTACCGGAACACAGCATTTTCGGTTTTATCGGTAAAAACGGCGCAGGAAAAACAACAACGATGAAAGCGATCCTGGGGTTTCTCAGATCTGACAGTGGCGAAATCCATGTCATGGGTGAAAAGGTGCATTTTGGGCAGACCGGCACCAATAGGTACATCGGCTATCTGCCCGATGTGCCGGAATTTTATTCATATATGACACCGACTGAATACCTGACTCTCTGCGGAGAGGTCTGCGGGATGAACAAAGCTGACATTGCGGCGAGAAGTAAAGAACTGTTGGATCTGGTCGGACTTGGACAGGAGTGCCGCCGTATCAAAGGATTTTCAAGGGGCATGAAACAACGGCTGGGAATCGCCCAGGCGCTTCTAAACCGCCCAAAACTTCTGATCTGTGACGAACCGACATCAGCGCTTGACCCCGCCGGGCGCAAGGAAATTTTAGATATACTTCTTGCGGCAAGGCAGCAGACCACGGTGCTTTTCTCTACACACATTCTTTCAGATGTAGAGCGCATCTGTACCGAAGCCGCCTTTTTGCATAATGGTAAAATTGCCATGCAGGGAACCATTGCGCAGCTGCGAAACAAACGGGCCTCTGACGGATTTATCATCGAAACAGAGAAAAAAGGGGCTGCCGATACGCTTATAAAAGCATTTGGTGATCTTAAGCGCACAGAACAAACTGTGCTTGTTTTTCATGGAGGCGAAGATCGTTTCTTTTCCATCATGCAATATGTCGCTGAAAATAGAATGTCGATACAGAGAATGGAACGAATCGAGCCAACGCTTGAATCGCTGTTTTTGGAGGTGACAACATGAAACCTCTGCTTAGCTTTCTTAAAAAAGAATATCTGGAAGTTGCACGGACAGGTAAGCTCATTATCCTCATGCTGCTGTTTGTGCTGTTTGGCATGATGAATCCAGCGATTGCAAAACTGACACCGTGGATGATGGAAATGCTTTCTGATGCCATGGCAGAAAGCGGATTGCTCGTCACAAATATTCAAGTGGACGCAATGACTTCATGGACACAGTTTTTCAAGAACATCCCTATGGCTCTAATCGCTTATGTACTGATCTTCAGCGATATATTTACCAAAGAATACAAATCGGGGACATTACTGCTTGTGCTGACAAAGGGCTTGCCAAGATACAAGATTGTGCTGGCAAAAACTGTGCTGTTACTGTCGGCATGGACATTCGGCTACGGACTTTGCTTTGCCATTACCTATGGTTACAACGCTTATTTTTGGGATAATGATATTGCGCAAAACCTGTTTTTCTCGATTGCTATCTGGTGGCTGTTCGGCGTATGGGTAATATGCCTTATTATTATGTTCTCGTCGTTGTTGCAGAATAATACGGAAGTTATCCTGTGTGCCGGTGGGACGGTGCTGTTGTCGTATTTATGGGGCGTGATACCGAAAGCAAAGGCGTACTCTCCCGCCGTGCTGATGGACGCAGGCTCACTTTTGATCGGTGCTGAGGGGACAGGCGCATATATAAAAGCTGTTGTTGTCGCCACTGCCTTGTGTATCGTATGCGTTGCGGTTAGCATTCCGGTAATTAACAAGAAACAGCTTTAATAAAGATAAAAATACGATCTCGAAAACAGGAGGCGACGGTAATGGATCAGATCAAAATCGGAAAATTTATTGCCCAGATGCGAAAGGAACAGTCTTATACCCAACGGCAGCTTGCCGATCTGCTCGGCATCAGCGACAAGACCGTGAGCAAATGGGAAAGAGGAAACGGACTGCCGGAGGTGTCGCTTATGCTGCCGCTGTGCGAATGCCTTCACATCAATGTCAATGAATTGCTCTCCGGACAGCGCCTGACCGCCTCCGAATACAAAGAAAAAGCGGAGGCGAATATGATGAATTTGGTAAAAGAAAAAGAAGAAAGCAGGAAAAAGATCGTGCTTTCGGTAGTGGTTGTCCTCCTAACGATTTTATCCGGCACAACCCTAATCCTACTGTCCGGCGCGTTGGAGATGGAAACGTGGCTGCGCGTCCTGCTGATTGGGATCGCCTTAGTGGTAATTGCGGGCGGGATCGCCGTGGCGGTTGCGCTTGATCTGTCGGTGGGAACCTTTGAATGCCCGAAGTGCGGAGAAAGATTCGAGCCGAGTGCCGCCGCCTATATTGCCGGGCCGCATACCATTACGAAACGCAAGCTGAAATGCCCACATTGCGGAAAGATTTCCTACTGCAAAAAACGGCTGACACACTAAGCGTTCCTCTTTCCTCAAACGAATCAGAGCCGATGGACTGCTGAGACACCTCACAGATCATCGGCTTTGTTTTTTCCGAACAACCACCTAAAAAATATTTGTACGATTGACGCTTCGTAGACTTTTTCCCGGTACACTCTCCTTATGAATACGAAAGACTAACTATTAGAAGTCAAGAGGGAAAATAAAAAAAGAGAAGATGGGAAGGTGGATCGCGAGACGGCAAA
>CANQQI010000008.1 GCA_947625945.1 uncultured Oscillospiraceae bacterium | reverse complement strand
TACGGCAAGGCCCTGTTTGAGGTGTTCAAATTCCTGGGCATCCAGGACATCTCCTACAACCAGCCCAAGAGCCTGCCCTATCCCACGGAGAACCCCTGGGCATAAACCCACACTGGTGAAGAATGTGGGATTCATAAGGAGCGATTCCCTCGGCGCCATACTCCGTTTTGCCAAAATACCTTGTTTTTTCCATAATTTACAAAGAAATCCCTGTTTTTACTAGTTTGAGTTTATAGAGAGGATTCTTGACAAGCACAGCCACCGGTTGCAGGTGGCTGTGTTTTTGTGGACAAACCGAGATATTTCGTCCCTTATAGCTTCTGATTCTGCGCCCGGTAAGCAGCAGGGGCTACGCCTGTTATTTTTTTGAAGGTATCATCGAAAAAGCTGCGGGTGCCAAAGCAAAGACGCTCACTGATCTCCTGAATACTCAGCTGGGTGGTGGTCAAGAGCATTTTGGCGCGTTCCACCCGCACGATCTTGATATAGGTGTTGATGCTGACGCCGGTTTCCTCCTTGAATTTTCTGGACAGGTAGTAATTCGCGTAACCGATCCGCCCTGCCAAGAAGGAAAGGGTGAGTTTTTCTTCGGAATGAAGCTCGATATAATCGCAGCAGCTTTGAATCTGCTTGGACCAGTGGGGATTGATGCGGCTTTTGCGAACCAGCATGATGAAGTCTTCATACATTTTGTGATTGACGAACACCACATCAGTCATGGTATGGCATTCAATGAGATCTTGAATATAGGCATCCCCACGGGAGTAGGCCGCTTCGGGTGAAATACCGCCTTCAATAGCCGCCCGGGTGCAGAGGGAGGTGAATACCGAGGCAGAGATTTTTGCCTGGGTCAGAGAATCGCTGCTTTGAATCCCCACGCCGCCGCTGATGGAAGATGCCTGAGACAGCGCCGCTTTATAGTTTGGATCTCCCTCCCGCACCATTTTCAGCAGCGCTCGTTCCGCCATATAGGTCTGCATCCGGTCGCCCTTTGGATGGTCGGCTGTCTTTTGGCTGGCAAGCTCCGCACGCTGAAAGTGGATGTCGCCGGTACTGAGCCGTTCGCCTGCCACGCAGTAGTGCAGCATCAGGGTGTACTGAAAGAGCTGATTAACCATGACCGTGGGAATGCGTTCCAAATTCCGCATCAGCTTTGGCAGCCAGGCCCGGGGCACTTGTGCCCGGGCGATGGCGCGCCGAATCTCCGTTGACAGCGTCTCCCTGGTGGAGAAGGGCCCGAATACATGGATGCGGGTGACTTCATCGTCCTTTGTTTCAAATACCGCGCTCCATACCAGGTTGTAAGGGATACTGAGAATCAGCGGCGCATGATTGCTCCGGCTGTATTCCAGCATATATTGCATACTCCCGGTGGAGGAAAACAGCGTGTTAAGGACCAGCTCCTCGCTGCTGGCATCCAGGAGGGTCCCCTCTGGATCGTAGGTCCAGCTGAACAGATTCCCGTTACACTCCAGCAGTTCTCGCAGGCACGCGATCCGCTCGTCGATGGGTTGGGACAGGATGGACATTTTACCGGCACCTCCATATCTCTGCTTATTATAAATAATATATCATGTTTTTTCGCTATTGTATATAATCTTTTTACACAACCGTAATTGAGCGCTAATTTAAGAAATATTTCGCTAATATCAATATATACCAATACGGAATTGCGTGATATGATACAAGTAGTGAAAGGGGGCTTTTCTATGAGCCATTGGTGGGAAAATCATCCTTGGCGCATGATCCAGACCAATTTGCGGGAACAGGATATGGAGGACCTGGATGCGGAACGCTTTGTTCGGGATCTACAGAAGTTCGACGCAACCGTAGTGATGGTGAATGCCGCCGGAATCGTTGCCAGCTATTTTACGGCGATTCCTGACCATACCCAAAGTGCGCATTTACACGGCGACAGTCTGAAAAGTCTGCTGGACGCGTGCCACAAAGCCGGGATTCGGGTCATCGCCCGGACGGATTTTTCAAAGATCCGCCACCCCATTGCGGACCGACATCCCGACTGGCTCTACCGCAGCGCGGAAGGCAAGGTGTTTGACTGTAACGGTGATATTCAGGTGTGCCCCAACAGCGCCTACCAGCGTCAGGTCCTGTACGACATTGTAAAAGAATTATTGACCGCCCTGCCTTTTGACGGCATTTTCTTTAATATGAGCGGGGCATTTGTGACCGGCTATGACGGGACCTTATACGGCCCATGTATGTGCGATACCTGCAAAAGGCTGTATCGGGAGCAGACTGGGCTGGAACCTCCGGCGGCAGGGCTCCGGGACCCGGGATTTATGCGCTATGTGGGCTTCCAGTCCAAGCAGATTGCCATCAATAAAGCCCGACAGATGCGCTTCATCAGAGACATCAATCCGGAGGTGGCCGTCAACGGCTTTGATTACCTGCGGACGGAATGCAATACGGACATCGGTCGGGGCGCATGGGTGTACTGTTCCTCGGCAAACGCCCGCTCCGGCGGCCGGCGGCAGATCGTGGACAATGCCTGTGTGGATTTCGTCGGCTTCCGCTATCGGGACACTTCCGTTTCACCGGCGCTCACGGAGCTGCGGCTATGGCAGAGCCTGGCGAACGGCGGCGGACTGAGCTATTACATCATGGGCAGACTGGACAACCATCGGGATGTCTCAGGCTATGAACGGGTCCAAAAGGTTTTTGCCTTTCATAAGCGGAATGAAGAGGTATACGCTGGACTGCGCTCGGCGGCTTCGGTGCTGGTGGTGGAGAAGGGCGGTATGAGCCGGGAGGACCCGGAGGTATACGGCTGGGTCCACAGCCTGACCCAGAGCCACGTCCCCTTCGATACCTGCAAGCTACAGGAGCTGACTGCCCAAGCGCTGGACGGCAAATCGGTGGTGCTGCTGGGGGATGTCCGGCCCCTCAGCGCCGGTCAGGCTGAGTTGCTGGATGCTTTCGCGGAAAACGGCGGAACGGTGCTGGCCACCGGCGACACCGGCATTGCGGGTAATGCCATTGCGCTGAAATGCCTGGGAATAACGGCGGTCGGCGCGCGTCAAAAGGGACTGATGTCCACCGCACTGGAGGTTTCCGAGGCAGACCGGGCAGTATTTGCCCGCTGTGCGGATGCGCCGGTCATCGCGATCGGCGGAGACTTCCGAATGGTAGCGTTTGCGCCGGAGGCAAAAACCTATCTGCGTCTGATTCCGGAGCATCCCTACGGCCCGCCGGAACGGTGCTATCCGGTGCCCTCCTGCGACCAGCCTGGAGTTGCTGTCCATCCTTACGGCGCGGGCAGGGGAATCTACGTTCCGGCGCTGCTGGGCAGCCTCTATTACCGAGAGGGCTGGCAGAACACCCTCAATTTCATGCAGGATCTCCTGTTCGGACTGTGCGGGCTCCCGGAATTGGTGCCCGGCGTATCCGCCATGGTGGAGCTGACCCTGGCCAAGAAGGAAGGCTGCGCCGTCGTTCAGCTTGTCAACGAGAGCGGCTGCTTTGACGGCCACTATTTCCCGCCGGTCCCTATCGGCGATCTTCATCTGCGCCTGCCCGGACTGGCGGGGCACAGTGTCCGCACCCTGTCCGGGGGCCAAATCTCCTGCCGGGATGACGATGGCGATCTGGAGATTCGGCTGGATGTTTTAAATTCTTATGAAGCAATCGTGATCCAGTGACCCCGTTTGTGAAAAAAGCGCACCGCATCTTCGCCGGAGATCCGGTCGAAGATGCGGTGTGCTTCTATTTTTAGGAGGTTACATCCACTCGGAGGGGTCCTTCCATCCCCGCTTCCCAAGATATTTTTCCAGGTCCATTTTTTCGATCTGTTCCTTGGTTAGCTTGGTATTCATCATCCGGGCCCAGCCGCCCTCCGCCTTTCCTTCCGTCATGGCGTCCGATGGCCGAAGCTGATTCAGTAGCGGCTGCCCCGCCTCAAAGCGGCGGGCGTTTTCCCGGATGATCTCGATGCTTCTGGCTGCCCGGTCCTGCACCTGAGGGGTGCAGTGGGGCGTGATATAGACCTCCGGCATGGACCAGAGCGGGCTGTCCGGCTCCAGAGGCTGGGTTTCAAAAACGTCTAATCCCGCGCCGCCGAGCCTGCCGTCTTTCAGAGCCTGGATCAAATCCTCCGTGCAGACCACGCCGCCCCGGGCCATATTGACCAGGAACGCTCCCGGCTTCATCTGGGCAAAGGTTTTCGCGTTCATGAGGTGGAAGGTCTCGTCATTCAGGGCGACGCAAAGAATCACAAAATCCGACTCCGCCAAAAGCGGTTCTAAGGGATCTCCATTGGCGGCGGTCAGCTTTTTATACACATAATCAAAGCCTAGGACCGGCGATCGATTGTAGGTAATCAGCTTCATGCCCAGGGCGTGGAGCCGTTGGGCCAGCGCCTGGCCATTGTGCCCCATGCCGATGATCCCCGCCGTTCGACCGTAGAGTCCCCGCCACTGCTCTGACCCGGCCACGCCCCAATGCCGCGCGTCCTGGGCCTCCAAAAGTGCCCGTGTGTGGTAGCAGCTTTGCAGCATGAAATAAATGCAGTGTTCCGCCAACACCGGGGCGCTGCGGCCCGCAGACCCGGTGACCGGGATTCCTTTCTCAAAGACCTCCGGGCGGGCAGAGCCGTTTAGCCCGGCGTGGTCGCAGTGAATCCATTTTAGTGTATTTTCCCCCAGCAGGCAGGGGTCCACATCCCCCATCAAAATAGCGACGTCCGCATTCTTGGCTTCCCGGGCCAGTTTTTCCTTGTCATAAAAATCTACATAGCAAAACGATGCCTGAGGAAAGACCCGGCGCAAAGCGGACATATTCTCCCGGTTGTACCAGACCGTTGTCACGACCTTTTGAATTTTTGGCATGTTCCGCGCCTCCAATTTTAGCTGTAGGGCTGCCGCCCGGCGTGAGCCGGGCGGAAAATACTATCTTCCCAGTTGAATGCCGGCAAGGGCTTCATAGTACTGGGCGATGGCGCTGTGGTCCTTCTGGCCGCCCTCATGGTGGTGCAACCATTGCAACACCTCCTGCACCTGGGCGGTCATGGGCACTGGCGCACCCACCGCGTGGGCGCAGTCCAGGGCGTTATTCAGGTCTTTGATATGCAGGTCGATCTTGAAGCCCGGCCGGTCGTTACCGGAGAGCATCATGGGCGCTTTGGCGCTGAGTACCGTGGAACCGGCCAGACCGCCCTTGATGGCGTCAAAGACCACCGCCGGATCTACCCCCGCCTTCTGGGCCAGAGTCAGGGCCTCCGCCACCGCCTGGATGTTGCAGGCCACGATGATCTGGTTGGCCAGCTTGGCGGTATTTCCGGCGCCCACCTCGCCGCAGCGCACCACGGAGGCACCCATGGCCAGAAGCACCGGCTTGCACCGGTCGAAGACCTCCTGCTTGCCGCCGACCATGAAGGCCAGCGTGCCCTCGATGGCCTTGGGCTCCCCGCCGGAGACGGGGGCGTCCAACATTTCCACCCCCCGTTCCGCCAGGGCGGCGGCGACCTGCTTGGAGGTCATGGGGTCGATGGAACTCATGTCGATATAGGTCGAACCGGGCTTCATCTGGGCTCCCACGCCGTCCTCGCCCAGCATGACCTGCCGGACCTGGGGAGAATTGGGGAGCATGGTCAGAACCAGATCGCAGGTCCGCCCGATCTGCTGATTGTCGGCGGTCTTGGCCCCCGCCGCCGCCAGCTCCGAAGCGGCCCGGTTGGCGCTGGAAACGGTCAGGTCATAGCCTGCCCGGAGCAGATTCATCGCCATGGGCTTTCCCATAATGCCCAGGCCGATCATTCCGATTTTCATTTGCAGTTCCTCCTTATGGGCTCTTTTTCACGCCTATCATACCAGGATTCCCCGTTTCTTTCTATTCTTAAATTCAATATTATAACTAAAAAATAGCGAAAAAAACAAAATAAGCAAATTCAAAAATAAAAACACAAATTATTAGCTATCACGGTTTCCGTTTTACCGATACAATAAGAAAAACATCAGATCAGGAGGAAATGTCCCATGGAAGGCTGGACACATCCCCCGGGGCGGCTCCCGGCCATCGATTTTGGGAATCCCAAGCTGACGCCGGTGATCCGGGCACTGGCGGGAAATCTCCGGGCCGGCGCCCGGGCCTGGACGCCGCCTGCCGGAGTCACGCTGGACCGCACGAAAATCGGATCGACGGAATGCTTTGTTCTGGCGCCGGTAGGCGAGGAGGCGCTTCCGGAAATGCTCTACTGCCACGGCGGCGGGTTCCTGCTGCCGGTACAGACCGGCTCTCTGGCCCTTGCGGCTCTATATGCCCAGCGGCTCCGGATACGGGTGTTTCTGCCGGAATACCGGCTGCTGCCGCAAGATCCCTATCCCGCGCCCTTTCAGGACTGCCTGGAGGTTTGGCAGGCCATGCCCGGGAGAAGCCTTCTCTACGGGGAGAGCGCCGGAGGAACCCTTGCCGCTGGGCTGGCCCAGTGCCTGACGGATCGTGGTGAAGGGGAGCTTGCCGGACAGGTGTTGATCTATCCGGCGCTGGACGACCACTTTGAGCGTTATCCCTCCGCGGCGGCATATCCTAACGCTGCCTGGTCCGCCAGCTCCAACAGATTTATGTGGAAGGAATACCTCAGGAAGGACCCGGGGGAGGGAACCTACGCGGTTCCAATGCGCCGCAAGAATTTGACGGGACTGCCCCCGGCCTATGTGGAGCCCCAGGAATTGGATATTTTGCGGGATGAGGCGGTTGCCTACGGGCAAAGGCTGGGCCAGGCGGGTGTGCCGGTGGAAGTGAATCTGATCCCCGGTTCCTATCATGGCTTTGACGTGGAGACCGGCGCTCCGCCTGCGCCCGCTGTTCTGGAAAGACGTTTGAACGCCATGCGCACGATGCTGAGAACCGATAGAAAGGACGGAAAATGATGACCATCGAGCAACAAGTCAACGCTGCCAATGACCGAGTGATGGAGATCCTCCTCAAGGGCCGGCCGGTATGGATCGATGTCCGGCCGGCGTTGGAGGTCATCCCCGGGATGACCCGGACCAGGATTCTCGTGCCTGGCCCACCCCTTCCTGTGGAGCGGCTCACCACGCCCATCCGTACCGCGGTTTGCGGCGCGGCCGTTCATGAAAAACTGGCCACGACCTCGGAAGAGGCCTGGCAGATGGTCCTGCGGGGAGAAATCACCGTGGAACCTGCCCAGGACCATCAGTGCGGCTGCGCCGCCAGCATGGTGGTGTCCGCCAGTATGCCGGTGATGATCGCCCAGGACCGGGTTTTCGGCGGAAGGGGCTACGCCCCCATTCACCCCGGCCCCAATCCCAAATGCCTGCGCTGGGGCTTTTATGACGAAGATGTGGAGCGAGACCTATGCTGGTTCCGGGATCACTACGGTCCCGCTCTGGGCAGGGCGGTTCGGGCTGCCGGTGGAATCGATTTGGTGACTGTGCTGGCAAAGACCGCCGGCATGGGCGACGAAAATCACAATCGCCAACCGGCGGCATCCATGTATCTGGCGCTACAGGTCATTCCCTGGATGCTGGACCAGGAGGATTCGGAGCGGGACGCCATGATTCGGCATTTCGCCGCCAACGACCGATTCTTCCTGCATCCCATGATGGCAGGCGTGGAGAGCCTGACCGCAACCATGAAGCAGGTGCCCCTGTCCACGGTTCTGGCAGGCATGGGCGGCAACGGCGTGGAATTTGGCATTCAGCTTGCGGGGACCGGAAATCGGTGGTACACCGCCCCGGCGCCTGTAATCAAGGGCACATTCCTGAATCCGTCCTATACAGAGGCGGATCTGCTGGGCTACCTGGGGGACAGCTGCGTCACGGAGGTCTACGGCTTGGGTGGGATGTCCGCCATCGCTGGTCCGGCCTATATGCGGATGACCGGCTCCAATATCGCCGAGGCGCGGGACCGGACGGAAAAGGCCCGGGCGGTATCCCTGGGGGAGCATACCTTTGCCCCCATTCCCTGGGATGACTTCCGAGGCTTTCCGGTGGGTCTGGATGCCCGCAAGGTGGTGGGCTATAACATTCTGCCTATCAGCCACGGAGGTTCCGCTCTGAAGCGCGGCGGGCAGGGTGGCGCCGGAGCGGCGGAGCTGCCTATGGAATGCTTCAAGGATGCGTTGCGTGGAATCTACCGGGAGGCGCTCCGGCTTACACCGGCGCGGATGTGAGGAGGATAGGATATGAACAACTATACGAAAGTAGAGCGAGGCAGATATATCGATTCTCTGGAAACGCTGCTGGCCGCCAGCATTCTCAACGAGCAGCCAGGCTTGGAAATCGGCTATGCCGGCATGGCAACAGAGCCGTTTAAGGACATCCTTGCGGACATCTGCCTGTTGACTGAGGAAATCAAGGGCTGCGACGGTAGCTGCTATGTGGTGGCGGCCCGAGCGGAATCCCAGGCGGCTTTTGACGCCGCCGTGGCGGCGGTGGAGGCCAATCTGGCGCCAAAGCAGGAGGAAAACGGGGAAGGGGAGGACCTGCCGAAAGCCTACCCCTCCATCAAGGCGGCGGTGGAAGCCTGCCCCAGAGCAAACCTGTGTTCCGTTGCCGTGCCCGGGGAGTATGCCTTGGCGGAGGTCAAAAAGGCACTGAACGCCGGACTGCACTGCGTGGTATTCAGCAATAATGTTCCGCTTTCCCAGGAGCGGGAGATGAAGGAGCTGGCCCGGGAAAAGGGCCTGCTGTGCATGGGACCGGACTGCGGCGTTGCCAATATCAATGGCGCGGCGCTGGTGCTGGCAAGCGTGAACAATCGGGGCCCCTTTGGAATTTGTGGAGCCTCCGGCGTGGGCATCCAGCATGTGGCAGCCATTTTGCACGAGGCCGGCAGCGGCGTTTCGCAGACCATCGGCACCGGCGGCAACGATCTGAAAAATGAGGTGGGCGGTATCATGATGCTCATGGGCATCGACGCTCTGGAGGCAGATCCGGAGACGGCCTATATTGCCCTCATTGCCCGCCGCATCGGCAATCAGGTGGAACCGGCCATTCTGGACCGGGTTTCCCGGTGCAAAAAGCCGGTGGTAGCCATGTTTATGAGCAGCGACCGGGCGGCTGTGGAACGGACCGGCGCTATCTGGGCGGCAGACCTGGATGACTGTGCGCAAAAATGCCTCCGGCTGATTGGAAAAGACTATCCTTTAGAAACGGAGGCTCAGATCCGGGAGCGGGCGGCACAGGTCGTGCCATGCTTGGCAAGGGAGCAGAAGTATGTCCGGGGCGCCTTCAGCGGAGGCACCTTCATGGACGAGGCCATGCACACCCTGGTGGAGGGAATCGGTCCGGTTTATTCCAACTGCCCTCTGAAAGAGCAGTGGCGGTTGCCAGATTCCCACAGAAGCGTTTGCAACGCCTGCGTAGACTATGGCGAGGAGGAGTTTACCCGGGGGCGGCCCCATCCGGCCATCGATCCCGGCGTCCGCCGGCCTGCGATTCTGCGGGAGGCGGCCGATCCGGAGACGGCGGTCATCCTGCTGGACTTTATTCTGACGCCCCCGGGGCACATGGACCCGGTGGGATTCGTGCTGGACGATATCCGAAAAGCCCAGGCTCAGACGGCAGCCGCGGGACGGCAAATCGTGTTTGTCGCGTCCGTTTTAGGTACTGACGCAGATTTTCAAAATGTAAATGATCAGAGGAAAAAGCTGGAGGATGCTGGGGTGCTGGTATGCAAAACCAACCGCCGGGCGGCCATGCTGGCCGGTGAGATCATCCGTCAGAAGCAAGAGAGGGATCAACATGAATTGTGATAAAATTTTGAGCCTGTTCCGTTCGGAATTGATAACGGTGAATGTGGGGCCGAAACTCTTTGCCGAGGCGCTGGAAAAGCAGGGCTATCAAACCGTGCAGGTGGACTGGAAGCCCGTTGCCGGCGGAGACCGGGAAATGCAGGAGATTTTGGCGGTACTGGGAGGGCTGGACTGAGATGAAAATTCTGGTTTGCAACGTGGGCAGCACCTCCCTGAAATTCAAGCTCTATGAGATGCCGGAGGCCCGGGTGCTGGCCCGGGGCTGGACAGAGCGGGTCGGCAGCCGGAATGACGCCATCTTTGGCTTTCAAAGCTACGCGTCCGGTATCGATTATACCCTTACCGGTCAGGATATCCCTGACTATCAGACCGGAATCCGGCGGTTCCTGGGATGCTTGACAGAGGGCGAAGGAGCAGTTCTTTCCCGTGTAGAGGAGATCGAACGGGTGGGCTTCAAAGCGACCTTGTCAAAGGGCTTTTTCGGTGTCCATGAGATCGACGAGCCGGTTTTGCGGGGAATGCGGGACTGGCTGCCCCTGGCGCCGGTACACAACGCCGCCTATATCAAGGCTATCGAAGTGATGCGGGAGGCGCTGCCCCACGCTCGGTTCGTCGGCGCCTTCGAAACCGCTTTTCACCGGGACATCCCCTTGGAGCGGCGGCTTTTCGGCGTTCCCTACGAATGGTACGAAAAGTACGGCGTGCAGCGTCTTGGCTATCACAGCGCGTCTCACAGTTATATCGCCGATGTCCTCAACGGAGAAAAGCGGGAATATGCCGCCATTTCCTGCCACTTGGGCGGAAGCTGCTCCGTCTGCGCGATCCTGAATGGGAAAAGCGTGGATACCAGCTTCGGGATGTCTCTGGAGTCTGGCCTGATCCACGCCAACCGGGTAGGCGACATGGACGCCAGCATGGTGTCTTTCCTGCGCAGTCAAGGTCTCACCGAAGAAGAAATTATGGATGGCTTCCAGAAAAAGGGCGGTCTTTTAGGGCTCTCCGGGGTCAGCGGCGACCTGCGCTATATTCAGGAGGCTGCCGCCGCCGGAAATGCCCGGGCCAAATTGGCCATCGACGTGTTCGTATCCGGCATCGTTCACTATATCGGTGCTTTTTATCTGGACCTGGGGCGGCTGGACGATCTGGTGTTCACCGCCGGGATCGGGGAACACGCCCCGCTGATCCGGAAAATGGTCTGCGAAAAATTGGCCCCCCTGGGTGTCCGGTTGGACAAAGCAAAAAACGAAGGCTGCCAAGGAATGGCGGTGATCTCCACGCCGGATTCCGCAGTCTGCGTGCGGGTGATCCCCACCGATGAGGAGCTGGGCATTGCCCGAAGGACGTATGAAATAAAATAAGGTCTATTATTGTTCATAGGGAGGAGAAACGGATATGTACCAACCCCAGCATGAAGCCGTCTTGGAATTGATGGCAGGCGCGTATGACCTGCATACCCACACAGCGCCGGACACTTTACCGCGAATTGTCAATGACTTTGAATTAACAGCCATGGCGAATGATTACGGGATGGCAGGCGTCATGCTTAAAAATCACAGTGGTTCCACTGCCGCAAGAGCGGCGTTGGTAAACAGCTGCGGTAAGTTCAATACCAAAGCATATGGCTCTATCGTCCTAAACAGCTCTGTGGGCGGCTTAAACCCACAGGCCGTTGAGACCAGCCTGCGGCTTGGGGCGAAAATGGTTTGGATGCCAACGATCCAGGCACACAACCATATCGAGTATGTAGCTGCCGTCGGGGGCAAGCAGGCTGCCTCCGGAATCAGAGTGTTGAATGAAGATGGGACTCTAAAGCCCGAAGTATATGAGATCCTGGAGTTAATTAAGCAGTACGGCGCTGTGGTGGCCACGGGTCATATCAGTCTTGGGGAATCCGCGGCAGTGATCTATGCAGCCTGCGACATGGGAGTGAAGTGCGTCTTGACCCACCCAGATTGGAATTGTACGAGTCTGCCCATAGAAGTCCAAAAGGCCTTTGTCAAAAAAGGCGCGATGGTCGAAAAACTCTGGCTGGATATTGGGCACAATCTTGTTTCAGCGGATTATATGGCCCTTACAATTCGGGAGTTGGGTGCTGAGAATGTATTTCTCTCCACAGACCGTGGGCAGATTCGGGCTGAATATCCTGTGGAGAGCCTGATGATGTTTATGGATGCGATGCTAGACCGGGGATTCAATCATAGGCAGGTGTACATCATGACCCACGATAATCCGGCTTGCTTAATCGGATAATTTCAAAGTAAGGAGGAGAACCATGAATGCTGTAAAAGAAAGACGTGGACTGCTTGCGAATGCCTTCAGCAGTCCGAAATGGAACTCTCGGATCACATCCGCCAACACGACTAAAAAAGAAATGTGGTTGGGCTATGTCATCGGACCATACGGAATGCTGCTGGGCCAATCTGTTGTAAACAGTTATTTTAACCAGTATCTTACAGACATTATCGGGTTTACAGTTGATCGGGCAGCATGGATCGCCACATTCATGGTGCTTTTCCCGGTAATTTCCAAAATTTTAGATGCCATAACAAATTTGGTCATGTGCTGGGTCATCGACCATACCACCTGCCGTCAGGGCAAGGTCCGGCCATGGATGATTATTTCCGCGCCGATTGTTGCGATCAGTATTATTCTCATGTTCTGGATTCCGGTAAGTAATCCGGTTGTGCAGGCGGTATGGGTCGTTATTTCCTATAACCTATACTACTGTGTCGCCTACACCATGTGGAATATGTCCAAGGAGCTGTCCTCCGCACTGTCTACAAGAAATGTGAATCAGCGGAAGAACAATGCCATGGCGGACCGGATTACGCTGAATGTTGGGACCGGTTTGGCATCGATCCTGTTCCCAATGGTACTTTCCGCTGCAACGGCGGCTGTAAACGGTGATAACGCAAAGGGCTACTTCGTATGTATGTCGGCAATTGCGCTCCTGGCGATTCCGTTGGCTTTTGTTCAGTATTTCTATACCCGTGAGCGGGTGACAGAAGAACGCCGGAATATGACCGGTATCAAAGATTCAACTGGAAAGTCACTGCTTACCGAATCGCAACGGGAAGCGTCTCTGCTGGAACAGCTCAAGGCATGTGTCCAGGACAAGTACTGGATCAGTTTTGTTCTGGTCATGATCGTCCAGCAGATCTTGGCAAATATGAGAAACATTTCCCTGGTCTATTATTCCGGATGGGTCGTGCAGGGCAATGCCTATGGTCAGTTTGCTACCATTCAGGCGAGCTTTCAAATGATCGCACTGTCGCCTATGGGACCCGGCATCTTGCTGCTGCTGCCGCTTATGAAGAAATTTGGACGGCGCACCTGTATTTGGGGCGGATCGATCCTTGTTGCGCTGGGCTCCGTGTTCGCGTTTATGAATGCAGGAAGCAGAATGATGATTTACATAGGCACCGCATTGGGCGGCATCGGCAACATCGGTGTCGCGTATGTGATCACCTCTTATATGGGAGACGTCATTGACCATGTGGAATGGAAAACAGGTGTCCGTTGTGACGGCCTGACAGGTGGATTTACCAGTGCGGGCATGATGATCGGCGTCGGAATCGCGCAGGGCCTATTCAATTTGGGACTGATGTTGTCAGGCTATACACAGCCTCAGCAGATCGGGATTTCCACAGATAACATCCCGCTGTATGCAGATCAAACGGCCGCCGCTACGACATGGATCAATTTTGCATATCAAGGGAGCTATATCATCATTGGTGTGATGATGTTTGTCGTGTTTTTCTTCATATTCGATTTGGAAAAGTATCTTCCAAAAGTTTCAAAAGAGCTTCAGGAACGAAAGGTCGCGGAGTGCGCCGCCTTGGGTATCGAGTACATTCCGGCTGACGAACAGGAACGTCTGGAAATTGCAGAGCAGGAGCGCCTGGCGGAGGAGACCCGTATCCGGGAGTTAAAAGAGCGTTGTGCCCGGAAAGGCCTGGACTTTGAGACGGAGAACAATAAGGTTTTGAGCAAACGCGCAAAGAAAGAAGCACAGAAGGCCAAGAGGAAGAACCATTAAAAGCAGGTAACGGTCCAGTCTATCACCCCTGGCGTCTGCGGAAGCACCGATTTTGGTGGAGAAAGAATCTGTTATAGAAAGCCCCGGTAAAAGCAGGAAATGTGCCGCTTTTACCGGGGTTCGTTCTATTTACCTGTCACGGGGCAAGAACGGAAATATCTTCCGTGACCGTGTCCCATGTGGCGGTACCGGAGCTTTGGCTCAGATCCAGCTCTGGCGTGGCACCCTTAAATATGGAAGAAAGCCGGTATGCCGCACTAAAACGAAGCTCCACATCCATGCCGCCAAGCTCCTTTCCGTCCGCATTGGTCACGCGGATATGGGAAGTGTAGCTGGTAGCCGTTATGACGGAACCGCTGGAGCGCTCCGTGCCGTTGAAATAATACCTGCCGTCGTCGCTGTAATTCTCATAGGTGACCGTCACAGTCGTTACGCCCAGAAACCCGCTCTCCTTGGTGATCTCCGCATACCCGGAAACCTTACCCGGAATCCTGCCGTGAACAGTGGGATCTCCGATCGAGGTATCGCCGTAATCACCAGCCTGGGGCGTTTCCACCGTCGCCACCGGAGGACCGGGCTGGTATTCCGGCAGCGAGACGATCTGGATGCGGATGCCGTTTCCATTTCGCTGCCGCTCCATCCACATTGCGCGCGTACTGTCATTCTTCCAGGACATGGGAGAGTGGTACACCCAGTTCCCCTCCGGGTCGCTAAGATCCACTCCGACATAGCCGGGCTCCTCCATGGAACGTGCCATATCGATGAGCGCCGGACCGATATTGCCCTGGCGCGAGTTGCGAACACCTGTGATGCTATACATATAGATCTGAGCCATGATGTTGTGAAGTGGGTCACCGTAGGGCCTGGGAACCAGGCCCAGCACGGCCAGATCGGAAGACTTAGAAAAGCGGCTGGTCATGACAATACCCAGCTTCTCGTCAGGGGACAGCAGGGTCGTTTCGTCATAACCTGGGCAGTGGGTCACCTGAAGGACCTCGCCGGTGGCAATATCTTGTATGACAGAATCTCCCATACCGCAGGGATCAGCGCCCACTAAGGAAATTGCTGCCCCACCGTGGACAAATTGCTTGACCTCGCCGCCGATAACAGGACTGTAAAGAAGCTGGCCATCATGCTCCGGGTCCGGGGAATATGCATTCATGGCGCTGATGTATTTGGCGTCCTCGATTACATAGCGGTCATCATAGCGCACCAGCCGTCCAATGGCGTTAGCAGCTCCGCAGTCACTGCGTCGGATGGTCCAAGCGATATATTGGCCGTCAGGTGAAAAAATGATCTCCGTCCATTTGCTGGTCACAGCGGGATCGTCAGCAAATGCAGCGGGAAACTCCACGGGAATCAATATGGCGGCGCCTGGGGCACAGGTATCCAGCGTTTGTCCTTCAGGGCACTCCAGCATGGCATCGCCCAGAAGCACCCTAGCATTGTCCTGGCAAAGCATCAGCCGGTATTTTCCTGGCACCTTTCCGCGGAACAGCTCTAAACAGGCGGTGCCGTCATCGTTCATGGTACAGATCACGGTGTCTTGGCCTTCGTCATAACTTAAAAGGACTCTGCCGGAAGGCGTGTAGCAGGCTCGATCCACCGGGACCGCAGGGTCTAAGGGCATTGTAAAGACCTCCACGGTACCGAATCCCTCCGGGTCCTTGATCTGCCGCACCTCCTGGGTATAGACATAGATATTTCCCCGCCGGGCACGAGAGATGCTGTAACCAATGACACCAGCGACAACCATAAATGTGATGACCGCAGCCAAAATGATCATTATGATCTGCCACCATCTGAACCTCATTTTGGTTTTTTCTTTTTTGCCTTTCATTTCAAATACCTCCAAGTAATGTGCAACATGCGAATGTTTAGATTTTTACGGAGTACCGTTTACCAGCCATTTTGCCGTATCGATCAAGGTCTGCTCCAGGGGACGCACTGAATAGCCAAGCTCTCTGTCCGCCTTTTCATGGCTGAAGTGCCCGTTGCTACCCAAGGTATAAAGGGAATACGGCGTAAGCAGCTTTGGAAGCCCCAGCTTTTTCGCTGCCCACTCAAGCAGCGGCGCAAATAGGATCAAAGGTTTCAAAGGAATGGTTTTGTATGCCCGGGGGGTCCCTTTGAATGCGCTGAGGCATTCAAAAATCTCTTTCACGGTAATATACCGGTTGGACAGAATGTAAGTCTCTCCCGATTTTCCGTGTTCTACGCATTGAATAATCCCCTCCGCTACATCCCGTACATCCGCAAAGTCATATCCCCCCTCGATCGCGACCGGAAAGCCGCCTTTCAAAAACGCCCGGATCGTTTCCGTCATATAGCCGCCGGTCAGATCTCCGGGACCGATCATTCCGGAAGGATGCACGACCGTCGCATTTAGACCGTGCATCGAGGCATTCAGCACATAGGCGGTCGCCTCTGCTTTGCTTTTTCCGTAAGAACCGATGATCTCATCCGGGGAAAAATGCAAGGTCTCCCGGATTACCATGCCGTCCGGCTGCTCACGAATGGCGTGAACGGAACTAACATAGATGAACCTGCCGATATTGTTCCGCATTGCCAGGTCAACAAGGTTTTTTGTTCCTTCCACATTGACCTTCCGGACCCGCTCCTCTTGCCCCGACCCAATGGAGACCAGCCCTGCGCAATGGATGAGGACCGCCGACTGGCCATCGGCACCCGCCAGGAAATCTCCAAGCGTATCGGGCTCCGTGATATCTCCGGTCCGATACTCCACCCCAGAAAGCAGTTTGCTTTGGTCCTGTGGCTGCCGCAGGCCAACTACCTTTTTTCCTCTGTCAACGAGCGCTTTGGTCAATGTACTGCCCAAAAAGCCTGTTGCTCCGGTGATAAAAAACTGCTCAATCATGGCAACAACCTCCAATGCCTTTCCAGAATTGTAAAGAAGGATAGACGTCTGTCTTGGTCAAGAGTTGGAATGAATCTCGACTGTCTTTGGCGGGCGGGTAGGTGAACAAATCAGCTGTAAGGGATACGAAAAAGCATGATATCCACATATTTGCTTAATTATTTGTAAAATCGTTCTGTTTTTTAATTTATCTAATTAATGAATAGAATAACTAAATTTTGAATTTTCAAAAGAATCGCGGCGCGGTATCATAAGCTTGTAAGCTCCAAAATCTAACCGGATCTTACAATAAGAAAAGAAAAAGGAAGGAGAGCATTATGTCAGAACCGACGAAAACCAAAAATGGGCTTCTTGAAAATGCCTTTCGGGGCAGCTTCTGGAACACCCGCATTACATCCGCCAACGTAGGCAAAAAAGAGCTGTGGCTGGGCTATGTGGCCGGTCCCTTCGGAGCCATGCTGCTGCAATCCATCGTCAACAGTTACTTCAACCAGTATCTGACCGACGTTCTGGGCTTCACCTCCAGTATGGGGCTCTGGATCGGCACTTTTATGGTCCTGTTCCCCCTGTTCTCCAAGATCCTGGATGCCATCACCAATGTTTTGATGGCCAAGGTCCTGGATAACACCACCTGCCGCCAGGGTAAGCTCCGCCCCTGGCTGATCCTGAGCTTGCCCATCATGGTCGTCAGCCTGATGATGCTGTTCTGGATTCCGTTTTCCAACCCGGTGGTCATGGCGATTTGGATCATTGTGGCCTACAATCTGTTCTACTCCGTGGGCTATACCATGTGGTATATGTCTTATGAGTTGACCGCTGCGCTGTCTACCCGGAATTTCCAGCAGCGGAAAAACAACTCCATGGCCGGCCAGATCACGAAAAATATCGGCACCGGCATTATTTCTATCCTGTTCCCCACCATTCTTACCGCCATCAGCGGCATGGTAGGCAACACCCGGGATGGATATCTGGTCTGCATGGCGGTGATGTGCTGCATCGCCGTACCGCTGACCTTCGTGCAGTACTTCTTCACCCGGGAGCGGATCACCGAGGAGCGCCGCAATCAGTACGGTGTGACCGGCCAGCCCCAGGGCCAGACACTGGTGAAGGAAGCCTCCTTTGTCGAGCAGTTCAAGGCGTGCATTCGGGATAAATACTGGATCATGCTGATCCTGATGATCCTGATCTATCAGGTACTCAACGCCATGCGAAGCGTCGCCCAGGTCTATTACAGCGGCTGGGTGGTCAATGGCAACGCCTACGGCGAATACGCATCCATTCAGGCAAAATTCACCATGATCTCCATGGCGCCCATGGGCCCCGGATTGCTCCTGCTGCTGCCGCTGTTCAAAAAGTTCGGCCGCACCAAGGTCATCGTTGTCGGGTCGGTTTTTGCGGCGGTAGGCGCGTTTGCCGCATTTCTGAGCGTAGGGCAGACCGGTGCGATCTATGGCGGCACTGCCATTTACTCCATCGGCGCTATGGCGCTGATCTACTCCATGCTCACTTTCGTGGGCGATGCCATCGACCATGTGGAGTACTCCCGGGGCGTGCGGGTAGAGGGCCTGACGGCGGCTGTGGTCGGCTTCGCGGAGATGTTCTCCAAGGGCATAGGCCAGGCGCTGTTCAATCTGGGTCTGGTCGTTACAAAGTACGTCCAGCCGGAAGTGGTTGGCTCCTTCATCAACAATGACGGGGATCAGATCCTTCTGTATGCGGATCAGACCCAGGCAGCCACCAACTGGATCAACTTCTCTTATCAGGGCGCCAATATGCTCACCGGTGTGCTGTTCTTCATCCTTTTCGCGTTCTTCTTTAAGATCGAGCGGGATATGCCCACTGTACAGCGGTCCTTGGAGGAAAAGAAGCGCAAGGAATGCGAAGCCCAGGGCATCGAGTACATCCCCCAGTCCGTGCTGGAAAAGCAGGAGCGGGCGCTGCAGGCGCAGGAGGCCGAGGAAAACCGGATTAAAGAACTGAAGGAAAAATGCGCCAAGAAGGGCCTGGACTTTGAGGCTGAAAACCAGAAAGTGCTGGCCAAGCGGGCAGCTAAGGAAGCCAAGAAGGCCGCCAAAAAGGCAAAGAAAGTAAAATAAAGGAATCGATGTCCTATTTCCCGGCGGGAATCCGCCGGGAAATAGGACCGCCGCCCGTCAGGGCTCATGGAGCCGTCTCCGACACTTTTTCACCGATGTCGTAAAACACCATGATCCCGGCGCAGACGGCATAGCCCACAAGGGGAAACCCTGCGAAGCAGGTTGAGAAAAAGGCCCGCACGGCCTCCGGCTGGACAATGCTCTGCTCTGTGGCGACCGGGGAAATATAGCCGAAAAGGGTAATCCCTAAAAGCAGAACGGTTTGGCTCAGCCCCATTATGGTGGTCTGGGTGATCGAGGCCACGGAGGCGGAAAAACCGTCGGCCCGGAAACCGTTTTTCAGCTCGATGTGGTCCAGCGCCTCTGCCAGCAGAGCCGCCATTACATAAGTCGGCAGAGAGCCCACAGACTTTACAAAAAGCGCCGCCAGCACCAGAGGCAGCCGGTCTCCTGCCAGCAGCACGCCCAGGCTGCCCAGGGAGGCAACCGAAAATCCGGCAATGGTCACCCGCCGCTTGCCGTACTTTCGCACCAGCGGCCACAGCAACGCTATGCCAAATCCCATAGGGCCTTGGCCGACCACATTAACCAAAAGCTGCTTTGCCGCGCCGGAATCCACGCTGTTTCCCAGGACCCAGTTGCAGTAATACAGCATGGAGCTTGTGGTCAGGCCGTTGCACAGATGCAGCACAGCCGTAAAAACGACTACCATGATCCAATATTTGTCATGAAAGCAGGCACCAACCTGTTTTCGGAAGGAAACGGCCTGGGGCTGCCCGGTGCTTTCCTGGGCGGCTACACGTTCCCGAGTGAACCAAAATTCGACCAGCGCCGCGGGAATGGCAACGATTGAAATGCAGCCCATCACGGTCAGCCACCGGCTTTGAGCCGCAGGGCCGACGCCGATAGTCCTCACCAGCACGGGCATGACGATGGTAGAGATCATGCCGGGCAGCATGGAGGTGCCGGTGGAGGTCAGCATGGCGAGGCTGTCCCGCTTTTTAGCGTCCCTGGTGGACAAGGGCACCATCAGCGAATGCCCCAGAGAATAGGTGGAAAAGGCCAGGGAAAAAAAGAGATTGTAGCTGACCACCACCCAAATGAGTTTTGCCTGAAAAGACTGGGCCGGCACCGTGTACAGCAGTATGCCGCACAGGGCGATGAGAAACCCGGACAGGAGTATCCACGGCCGCGCCTTGCCATGGCGGGTCCGCGTGCGGTCAATAAGCCGACCGATCAAAATGCTTACAGCGCCGCTGAAAAGTTTGGATAGCAGCGGCATCATGGTCAAAAACGCCCCGGCAAGCCCCAGCACGTCTGTATAAAACTGGGTCAGATAGTGACCCGCCACGGCGTTGTAGACGCTGTAAACGAGGCAGGGCCCGACGAAATAGCCAAAGATCTGCTCCCGCCGTGTGACCTGCTCAGGGTCCGTCCGGGAATCCAGAACAGACCCGAAAGGAAACTCCTTTTTCATTTTTCTCTCCCCCAAACCGCCTGTGCCGACTATTTCTTGGCAACTATTATACCGTTGCCCCCTGAAGAACGCAACCGTCAATGGTCCGACATTTGTTACATAATCGACACAATGGGCGGCTTTGTTGCCAAAGAAGGAGATAATCATGAATTCCAACGATGCCCGCGTGAACTACACGAAGCATATGGTGGAGGAAACCTTTCTGTCCCTCTTGCGTGAGAAGCCGGTCTCCGCCATTACGGTTACGCAGTTGTGCGCGGGTGCCGGCATCAACCGTTCCACCTTTTACAAGCACTATCTGGATATTCCGGACTTGCTGGAGAAGCTGGAGCGGCAGTTCATCACAAAAGTCTGCGGGGCCTTTGGCGGTACCGCCCAGGTCAAGCCGCTTTTGATGGAGCTGTTGGTCTATCTGCGTAACGATGGCCGGCGGTTCATGGTGTTGGCCTCGGACAATGCAGATCCGGCGTTCTCCGCCAAAATATTCTCCGCCTGCTTTCAGCAGTGCTATCCACTCTTTCAAAGGCTCCTTACGATCCACCCGCAGGGTCGGGAGCGGCTGGTCTATGATTATCTGTCGTTTGGCAGCGGAGCGATTCTCAGCAGATGGGTGCGGGACGGGATGACTGACGAGCCGGAGGCTGTGACCGGGCTGATCATGGATCTGTGCGCCGGAGCAATTCATTCATTCCGCTCCAGCGCAGTAGAAACATAATACCGATTCCATAAAGCGAATTGAATAACAACAAAGGGAGGAACCAAAATGAACGCGGCAAAAGAAAAACGCGGATTGCTGTCCGGGGCCTTTGCCAGCCACAAATGGGACTCGCGCATCACTTCCGCCAACACCACTGCCAAAGAGATGTGGTTGGGCTACGTTTTAGGTCCCTACGGAATGCTCATTGGCCAGTCCATCGTCAACAGCTACTTCAACCAGTACCTCACCGACATCCTGGGATTTACGGTGGACCGGGCGGCCTGGATCGCCACGTTTATGGTCCTGTTCCCCGTGGTGTCCAAACTGCTGGACGCAGTGACGAACCTCATCATGAGCAAGCTCATCGACATGACCACCTGCCGCCAGGGCAAGGTCCGGCCATGGATGATCATCTCCGCTCCGCTGGTGGCCATCAGCATTATTCTGATGTTCTGGATGCCATTCCAAGGAACCATGGCCCAAGCCATTTGGGTGATCGTCAGCTACAACCTCTATTACTGCGTGGCCTACACCATGTGGAATATGTCCAAGGAGTTGTCCGCCGCCTTGTCCACCCGAAATGTGAACCAGCGGAAGAACAACGCCATGGCGGCCCGCATCACCGCGAATGTGGGCACGGGTCTTGTGTCCATCCTGTTCCCCATGATTCTGTCCGCTGTATGCTCGGCCATGCACGGCAATAACGCCCAGGGTTACTTTGTGACCATGTCCGCCTTTGCCCTGCTGAGCGTGCCTCTGGCCTTCGTGCAGTATTTCTACACCCGAGAGCGGGTCACGGAGGAGCGCCGCAATCAGGTGGGGATCGAGGATTCCAATGCTACCGCGCCTTCTGCCCCTCACACCGAGGCAACCATGTTCCAGCAGCTGAAGGCCTGCATTGTAGACAAATACTGGGTGATGTTTATCATCCTGCTGCTGGTCACGGAGATTCTGACCAATATGCGGAACATCTCCCTGATCTACTACTCCGGATGGGTCGTCCGGGGCAACGCTTACGGTGAGGTTGGCGCGATCCAGGCCAGCTTCCAGATGATCGCGCTGTCCCCCATGGGCCCGGGCATTCTGCTGCTCCTGCCGCTGATGAAAAAGCTGGGCCGCCGGAAGGTGATCTGGGGCGGCGCAATCATTACAGTCTTCGGCTCCATATTTGCCTACATGAACGCCGGCAGCCGTATGATGATTATGATCGGCACGGCACTGGCCGCCATTGGCAATATCTCGTTTTCTTACGTCATTACCTCCTACATGGGCGATGTCATTGACCATGTGGAGTGGAAAACCAAGGTCCGCAGCGACGGGCTTACCGGCGGCTTCTCCAGCGCGTCCATGATGTTTGCCGTCGGCATTGCCCAGGGCATCTTCAACCTAGGCCTGATGGCCAGCGGTTATATGCAGCCCCAGCAGATTGGCATGAACGGCGATATTGCCCTGTATGCAGACCAGCCCGCGGCTGCCACCGGCTGGATCAACTTCGCCTATCAGGGCAGCTACATCCTTATCGGCATCCTGGTGTTCGTGATCTTCTTCTTCCTGTTCGACATTGAAAAGCATCTTCCCCAGGTGTCTCGAGAGCTTCAAGACCGGAAGGTGGCCGAATGCGCCGCCTTGGGTATTGAGTATATCCCCGCTGACGAGCTGGAGCGCCGGGAGCGGGAGGAGGCCGACCGCATGGCGGAGGAGATCCGCGTCCGGGAGCTGAAAGAGAAATGTGAAAAGAAGGGCCTGGACTTTGAGGCCGAAAACCAGAAGGTACTGGCCAAACGGGCGGAAAAAAAGGCAAAGGCCGAGCTGAAAGCTGCCCACAAGGCAATGAAGACCGCAAAAAAGGCCATCCGGGAAAATAAAAAGAACAGCAAATAACCACACATTGTGAGGCAAAAATGCGGGCGGCGGCAGACAGCTGTCGCCCACAACGGCATGATTATAAATGGAGGAGCTGCCATGAAAACGATCATTATGGGCGGTACAAACCGAGAGCCGTCCCCGATGGAGCTGAGAAACCGTGCGCTGGCCCGCAGAGCTGCGGCGGAGGGCTTTGTGCTGCTGGAAAATGACGGTGTCCTGCCGCTGAAGGATCAAAAAATCGCGCTATATGGTTCAGGGGCCAGAATGACCGTCAAGGGCGGGACCGGTTCCGGCGCCGTGCGGGAGCGATACTCCGTCACCATTGCCCAGGGACTGGAAAACGCGGGATTTGAGATCACGACCACGGGCTGGCTGGATCGATTCGACCGGTTTTATGCCGATACCTACGAGGCGTACCGGCAGGAAATGGAGAAAAAGGTGGCGGGGGTCCGGGAGTTTTACCGGATTCTGCATGAGATCCCGCCCTTCCGGCATCCCACCGGCATCCCGGTGACAGCGGAAGACGTGGCGGCCTCTGGTTGCGATACGGTGGTCTATGTCCTGGCCCGGCAGGCCGGTGAAGGAAATGACCGAAAAGACGTGCAGGGCGACTACCGTCTGGACGATGTGGAAAGGGAAAATCTGGAATTTGTTTCTGGCGCGTACAAGAATTTGATCGTTGTGATCAATGCCGGCGGTGTGATCGACGTGAGCTTCCTGGATACCCTTCATGTCAGCGCCTTGGTCTACTTTGTCCAAGGGGGAGAGGAGGGAGGCAACGCCCTGGCGGATGTGCTGTCCGGGAAGGTGAATTTCTCCGGAAAACTGGCCACCTCCTGGGCCTACAGGTTCGAGGACCTGCCCTCCAACGAGACTTATTCCTATCTGGGCGGCGATGAATATAACCAGGAGTATAACGAGGGGATCTATGTAGGTTACCGCTTCTTTGATACCTTCGGAGTGAAGCCTCGATATGCGTTTGGATACGGTCTGAGCTATACCGCGTTTCAGATCGCTCTGTGTGATATATCTGTTGAAACAGGGGCGCTGAAGATCCACGCGTCGGTTAAGAATGTAGGGAAGGTACCTGGCCGGGAGGTGGTTCAGCTCTACGCCTCCGTTCCCTTTGGCCAGACCGGGGCTGAGCGTCAGCGACTGGTAGCCTTTTCCAAAACGGAAGATTTGGCTCCCGGTGCGTGCAAGGAGGTCCTACTGACCGTACCCATGAAGAACCTGGCCTGCTATGACGAGGAGAAGGCCGTCTGGGTCCTTTGGTCCGGAAAATACATTCTGCGTTTGGGCAACGCCTCCGATGCGGCTGTGCCTGTGGCCGCGCTGACCCTTGGCGCGGAGGCGGTGCTGGAGCAATGCGTTTCCGTCTGCCCGCCTTTGCATGAGATAAAAGAAATCGTTCCTCCTGCCCGGCCTGCCGAGGATGTGTCCGGCCTGCCGGTATGGGCTCTGGACGAATACCTTCCCGAGCCGATCCGGCACACCTATGAAACCCCAGAGGAACCGTCCGACCCGCTGGTGGAGGCCATGACTGTCGAGCAGTTGGCCACTCTGGTGGTGGGCGGCGGCACCGGCAACAAGCAACTCCAGGTTACAGCCATGGGCGCCTCCGGCACCACCACGCCGGAGCTGTATGAAACCCTGGGCATTCCCAACGCCATTCTATCCGACGGCCCCGCGGGGCTGAATCTGACGAGCCAGGTGGTAGAGCTCCCGGATGGCTCCGTAAAAGCTGCCCGGGTGCCGGAGACACTGGAGGCATACCGCCGGTATCTGTTTGGCTTTGCCGGCATGGCGCTGAAGAGCCAGATGGCCCGACCGGAGGATGGAACCGTTCACTATCAGTACGCCACCGCATGGCCCTGCAGCCAGCTTTTGGCCCAGAGCTTCGATCCCGCGCTTCTGGAAGCGGTGGGAGACGCCGTTGGCGCGGAAATGGAAGCTTTTGGCGTTACGGTCTGGCTGGCCCCCGGCATGAACATCCACCGCAACCCCTTGTGCGGGCGAACCTTCGAGTATTACTCTGAGGACCCGCTGGTGTCTGGCAAGATGGCCGCTGCCATCGTCCGGGGCGTTCAGTCCCATCCCGGCAAGGGCATGAGCGTGAAGCACTTCGCCGCCAACAGCTGTGAGCTGCAGCGCAATTTCTCCTCCTCCAATATGACGGAGCGGACGTTGCGGGAACTGTATCTGCGGGGCTTTGAGATTGCAGTGAAGGAAAGCGCACCCATGACGGTGATGGCTGCCTATAACAAGGTCAATGGTATATACTGCCCCAATAATTACGATCTGCTGGTGAAAGTGCTGCGAAACGAATGGGGCTTCCGTGGCCTGGTTATGAGCGACTGGGATGCCATGAAGGCAGACCGGACCGACTGCTGCAAAGCGCTCAGCGGCGACGCGCAGAAAGCGCCCGCCGCGCAATGCGACCTCATCTGCCCCGGCCGGCCGGATCAGGTGGAGGCGCTGAAAAAGGGCGTCGACTCCGGCGCAGTCCGCATGGAGGACCTGCGGTGCAGCGCTGCCCGAGTCCTGCGCTTGGTGCGGGGGAATACGGTCCTGACAAGTAAGTAAGGAGGAGCCTATGCGAAAAAGCATTGATTTTAACGGAAACTGGTCCTTTGCCAAGCCTGGGGAGGCGCCTGTTTCCGTCACTCTGCCCCACACCTGGAATGCCGTGGATGGTCAGGATGGGGGCAATGACTACTGGCGCGGCGCCGCGGTGTATACCAAATCCTTCCCCAAGCCTCTGCTGAAGGATGGAGAGCGGGTCTATATTGAATTCAGCGGCGCGGCTATGACCGCGGATGTGACGCTCAACGGTGTCCCTCTTGCCCATCATGAGGGCGGCTACTCCACCTTCCGGGCGGAGATGACCGATGCGTTGCGACAGGAAAATCTGCTGGAAGTGACGGTAGACAATGGAGAAAATCGCCGGGTATACCCCCAGAAGGCGGACTTTACCTTCTATGGCGGGTTGTACCGGGATGTGAAGCTGATCGTTGTCCCGGAACGGCACTTTGAACTGGAAAAGGACGGCACGCCGGGCATCAAGGCCACGTCCGTCGTAGACCTGGCGCGTCGCTCCGCCACCGTCATGGTGGAGACCTGGCAAAATGGCGGCGATGTGGAGATCACGGTAGATGGAAAGCACAGGACCGTTCCCTCTGTGGACGGCTACGCCAGCGCGGAGTTTGTGCTGGAGAACGTCCGGCTTTGGGACGGGGTGCAGGACCCGTACCTGTATACTGCCACCGCGAAGCTGGAAAGCGGCGATGAGACCAGTACCCGGTTCGGCTGTCGGGAAATCCGCTTTGACCGGGAGAAGGGCTTTTTCCTCAACGGTCGGCCCTACCCCCTCCGCGGGGTGTCCCGCCATCAGGATCGGCAGGGTATGGGCAACGCGCTCACCATGGCCGAGCACCGGGAAGACCTGGAAATCATCCGGGAGATTGGTGCCAATACCGTGCGGCTGGCCCATTACCAGCACGCCCAGGAGTTTTACGATCTGTGCGACGAATACGGAATCATCGTCTGGGCGGAGATCCCTTATATCACGGAGCATATGCCGAACGGCCGGGAGAACACCCTCAGTCAGATGCGGGAGCTGATCGTGCAAAATTATAATCATCCCTCCATTGTGTGCTGGGGACTTTCCAATGAGATCACGGCATCCGGCGAGGCGACAGAGGACTTGATGGAGAACCACCGGCTGCTCAACGATCTCTGCCATCGGCTGGATGCCACCCGGCCCACCACCATGGCCCATGTGTTCATGCTGGAGACCGACAGCCCGCTTATTGATATTCCCGATATCGGAAGCTACAATCTGTACTTTGGCTGGTATCTGGGAGAATTGGAGCAGAACGACCGATTCTTCGATGAATTCCATGCTAAATTCCCCGGACGGGTCATCGGCTTCTCTGAGTACGGCGCCGACGCTAATCCCCAATTCCATTCCTCCACGCCCGAGCGGGGAGACTACAGCGAGGAGTACCAGTGCCTCTACCATGAGCACCTGCTGAAGGTGATCCGGGAGCGGCCCTATCTTTGGGCTACCTATGTGTGGAATCTGTTCGACTTCGCCGCCGACGGCCGGGATGAGGGTGGAAAAAAGGGCATCAACCAGAAGGGCCTGGTGACCTTTGACCGAAAGCTGCGAAAGGACACGTTTTACCTGTACAAGGCGGCATGGAGCCAAGAGCCGTTCGTACATATCTGCGGGCGGCGATACGCTGACCGGGCGGAAGGGGTTACCCAGGTCAAGGTTTATTCCAACCAGCCCTCCGTGGCGCTCTTTGTGGACGGGAATGAGATCGGCTCCATTGCGGGGCAAACCGTTTTCACCTTTACCGTCCCCATTACCGGCGAGCATCAAATTGAGGCCGTCGCCGGAGAGTGCCGGGATCAGATCATCCTGCGCCGCACGGCGGAGCCCAACAGGGCGTATCTTTTCCGGAAAGCGGAGGTCGTCAACTGGTTCGATAAAGCGGACTATGACCCCGACTGCTATTCTGTCAAGGATACCATGGGTGAGCTGATGCAGAATCCCCGCTCCGCCGCGATCTTGGGAAAGATGATGGAGCGCATGACCGCCAGCCGGGGCGATGTAGCCAAAAGCGCCTCCGGGAATGCCAACCTTCAGCGTATGATGGCGGGGCTGCCCCTGGAGAGCCTGATCAAGCAGGCCGGCGGCGCGGTACCGGCGGAGATGGTAAGATCCCTCAACGCCGCCTTGCAGCAGATCAGGAAGTGAGATAAAGCGATGGTTTATAGTGTCAACATGAAGCTCTCCGCTCTTCTGGAAGACCCCGCCGGAGCCGCGCTGTTTGACCGGTTTCTTCCCGGTATGAGGAAAATGGTAGCGGCCAACCCCCAGGCCGGTTCCTTATCCTTGGAGCAGCTGGTGCGATATGCCAGGGTCCCGCAGGGAGAGCAGCTCCTGGAATCTCTGGGCAGGGAGTTGGAGAAGCTCAACACCCCGGAAAACCGGATCAGCCCGGCAGAGCGGGCACTGATCCAGCGCTTTCAGGAACTGGACCGTCAGGATCAGAGCAAACCCAAGGCAAAAACGGCGTCCCATACGCAAGACGCGTTTTACCCCGGTCAGCCCTGGCTGGATACCAAGGGCGAACCGATCCAAGCCCATGGCGGCGCGGTATATTTCGAGGACGGCGTCTACTATTGGTATGGGGAAAACAAGGAGCATACCGACGGAAAGAACGGCGTCTGGACCTGGGGGATCAAGGTCTACGCTTCCACAGATCTATATAATTGGGAGGACCGGGGATTCCTCATCCCCCCAGTGCTGGACGATCCCAATGCCGCACTGTTCCCGGCAAAGCGGGTGGACCGGCCCCACATTCTCAAGTGTCCCGCCACCGGGAAGTATGTCTGCTGGATCAAGCTCTCCGGGCCGGAGGCGGCTTTCACCGTGTGGCAGGCGGACCGGCTTTTAGGTCCCTACCGGATGGTGGAGAACCTCTATAATCCCGGCGGCCACAAGGCAGGGGATTTTGACCTGGTCTCCGATGAGAAAACCGGGAAGGGGTATCTCTACTTCGACGCGGACCACCGTTCCATGCTCTGCATGGAGCTGACGGAGGATTATCTCCATGCCGGCAGGGAGGTTGCGAAAAGCTATCCGAATTTGCACCCGCCCTTTACCCGGGAGGCCCCGGCGCTCTTTGAGCGGGGCGGAAGAAAATATATGCTCACCAGCGGCATGACCGGCTATGTGCCGAACCAAAGCGCCGCCGCCGTTTCGGATGCCTGGGATATACCCTTTGAACACATCGGGAATCCACACCCGGAGGACGAGACCAACGCCTCCTTCAACAGTCAGATCTGTAAGGTATTCCGGGTAGAGGGCAGCGGCCTGCTGATCGCCATGGCGGATCGCTGGCTTCCCGGCTATCCGGTGGATGCCCGGATCGCGGATCTGTTTACCCGGGTCATTGCCGAAAAGGACGCTCCGGACCGGTATCATGCCACACCGGCGGAACGGCAGGAAATGCTGGAAGCGAATGTGCTGGAAACGGCCGACACCTCCGTAGCAGGCTATGTGTGGCTGCCAGTGACTATCCACGCTGATATGCCGGAGATCCGCTGGTCGGCGTGCTGGAGGCTCCAGGAGTTTTCCAGCGGGGAATGAGCAGGGAGGCGGTAAAGGCAAGTCCGCCCAGACCGCTTACCGATATATTTTTGATGGATCGCAGCCGCGGGCCATTCTAGAAAGGAGCAGATGCAAATGGATAAGAAGAAAAACGGGATGCTGAAACCGATCCGTACCGCCAAAGCGGTGGTGATCTACGTTGTATGCCTGGTGCTGATTGCCGCCATGCTGGTGGGCAATTATTTCGCCGATGCATACCGGGAGCTCATTACCGTCTATTTGAGCGGTTCCGGAACGGTTTCCAGCAAGGAATCGGAGGCACTGTGCCAGGAAATCGAGCAGGAGGGCATGGTGCTGCTGAAAAATGAGGGCGGTTTGCCCCTCGCCTCCGGGGCGAAGGTGTCTGTCTTCGGCCAGGACAGCGTCGACTTTGTCTATGGCGGTGCCGGTTCCGGCGCGGTGGATACTTCCAAGGCCGCGAATCTGAAGCAGGCACTGGAAGCCGCCGGCTTTTCCGTAAATCCCACCTTGTGGGACTTTTACGCCACCGGTCCGGGCAAGGGCTACCGGAAGACGACCCCCGACGAGACTGGTGCGGGCGTCTTTGCCGTGAACGAAGTGCCGGTATCGGTGTACACCGATGACGTCAAGAGCAGCTTCTCTTCCTTTGGCGACGCGGCGGTAGTCTGTATTGGCCGCAGCGGCGGCGAAAGCGCGGACATCCCCACCACACCGCTGGAGACCGGCTCGCTGTATTTGGAGCTGGACCCGGAAGAGCTGGCGATGCTCTCCATGGCCTGCGGCAGCTTTGACAATGTGGTCCTGCTGCTCAACAGCAACAACCCAGTGGAGCTGGGCTTCCTGGATGATCCTGCATATGCCAACGTCAAGGCCGTCCTCTGGTGCGGTGGCGTGGGCCAGACGGGCATCTACGCGATCGGCGAGGCGCTTGCCGGTACGGTGAATCCCTCCGGCAAGCTGGTGGACACCTATGCCTATGACTCGCTCAGCGCCCCGTCGGCGGCGAATCTGGGCGATTACACCATTACCAACAGCACTGTCGGAAATGGGAACAAATATCTGGTCTATGCCGAGGGCATCTATGTGGGCTACCGGTACTATGAGACCAGGTATGAGGACACGGTCATGGGCCAAGGCAACGCCGGGGACTATGACTACGCCGCCACGGTCCAATTCCCCTTCGGTTACGGCCTGTCCTATACCACGTTCAGTTGGTCCGATTTCCAGGTGGAGGAAAAGGAGGACGCTTTTGAGGTGTCCGTCACCGTCACCAACACCGGAAGCCAGGCGGGCAAGGATGTGGTAGAGATTTACCTCCAGTCTCCCTATACCGACTATGACCGGGAAAACGGGATCGAGAAGGCCGCTGTGACCCTGGCAGGCTTTGCCAAAACGGAGGTGCTGGAGCCAGGCGACAGCGAAGACGTTACTATCACCGTGCCCAAGGAGCTGATGAAGTCCTATGACGCCAAGGGCGCGGGGACCTACATCCTGGATGCCGGCGACTACTATCTCACTGCCGGGCACGATGCGCATGACGCGGTGAATAATATTCTATCCGCCAAGGGCTATACGGTCTCCCAAGGGATGACTGCCGAGGGCAATCCGGCCATGACCTGGAAAACCACGGTCAGCAGTCAGGACAACGCCGTTTATTCGGTCTCCCTTGCCACCGGTACGGCCATCGTCAACCAGTTTGACGATGTGGACATCCGTTACTATGACGGAAACTTTACTTATCTATCCAGAAGCGATTGGACCGGCACTTGGCCCACGACTTACCAAAACGGCTCCTGGGAGGCGCCTGAAACGCTGCTGAAGGACCTGCTATGGAAGCGGGACGTGTCGGTGATCGGTTCCGGTGGGGAGTCCATGCCCGCGTTTGAGCAGGACAGCGACAAAACAGTCTCCGACCTGGCCGGAACCGACTACAGTGATGAAGACTGGCAGGAGCTGGTGGAGCGCCTGACTCCGGACCAGGCAATGCGGCTTGTCCGTTTGGGCGGCTATGCTACCATTCAGATGGATGCCATCGGCCTTCCCGCCACCCAGGACAAGGACGGCCCCTCTGGTATTTCCGGGACTCTGGTGGGTGGCCAAAGCGCCACGGCCTATCCTGTCGAAGTAGTGATGGCCAGCACTTGGAATACCGAGCTGATCCAGCGGCTGGGCGAGAGCGTGGGCGACGACTCCGTGGCCACCGGCGTGGCTGGCTGGTATGCCCCCGGTGTGAACATTCATCGTTCTCCCTACAGCGGGCGGAATTTCGAGTATTTTTCCGAGGACGGCTTCCTTTCTGGTAAGATCAGCGCCGCCGAGGTGCGCGGCACCCGGAGCAAGGGCGTGCTTACCTATATGAAGCACTTTGCCCTGAATGACCAGGAGAGCAACCGCTACGGCGCCGCTTTCTTTGCCAATGAGCAGGCGATCCGAGAGATCTTCCTGAAGGGCTTTGAGTACACCGTTACCGAGGGCGACTCCAACGGCGCGATGGCAGCCATGAACCGGCTGGGCGCCACCTGGTCCGGCTCCCACAAGGGTCTGATGACCAATGTGCTGCGGGAGGAATGGGGCTTTGAGGGCTGCGTCATCACAGACCAGGCCTCCGTTCCCGCCATGTTCTATCAGGATATGGTTTCCGGTCTGGCCGCCGGCACAGACTTGTGGCTCAACACCAACAAAAACTATTGGCAGCTCAATGCCTATGCGGAAATTGACGGCACCGTCACCGACTGGACCGGCAATGCCGCCGTGATGGCCAATGTCCAGCGGGCCGCGAAAAATATTATTTACGCGGTGTCCACCACCAACGCCATGGAAAAGGCTGGGCACGCATCCATGCCCGCATGGCAGGTCGCTCTGATCATTCTGAATATTCTTGTATTTGGCGGCGCCGCGATCCTCTTGGTCTGGACGACGCTGCGCCTGGTGATAACTCTGAAATCGAAACCGAAAACTGCAAAACAGGAAGAAGGAGATGGCATTGTGAAAAAGAAAATCGTAGCAATCCTGACGGTTGCCGCCCTGGTGATCGGCCTGGCCGCCGGTGTCTTGGTCATGTTCCTGGTGAAGGGCGGCTCCTCCAGTGCCGGTGGGGCCAACGTCATCGGCGTCTATGTCTACGGCGAGGCTGCCGGAAACAGCATGGGTGACAACGACTTTGTGGAATATGAGTTGACGCTGTATGAGGACGGCACCTATAAGTTGACGACCTCTACCGCCAGCTGCGGCTACAGTATGCTCCTGTCCAATACCGTTGTCAACGCCTACGGCACCTACACCAAGGGCACCTCCGCCGACGGCTATACGCCCTGCCAGCTCAGCGAGGCGACCCGGATCGTCTATAATGGCTATTCCGATGTGGGCGGTTACAATATGTCCTACGATACTGACACGATCGCTTCCTGGCCTGTCGAGCTGCCTGGCGGAGTCATGACCGAGCAGGCGGATTTCTGGGTGCAGTTCGGCGCTGCCCGTACTGTCAGCCTGGACGATACCGCGGCCAGCCGGATGATGCTCACTACCGGCGCGGCGGCTCCCAATCCCATCGGCGGCAAGGGTGACCAGAGCGACGAGCCCACTGACACCACCACCCAGCCTGCCCAGGACGAGACCCAGCCTGCCCAAACAGCCCCGACCGACGGTGTCACCGTGACCAGTGACGATGGCGCCACTACGCTGACCTTTAACTCCGACGGGACCTATGTATTCAAATTTGAGTCCTACGGCGTAGAAGACGCCGGCACGTACACCTTTGAAGGCGGCGTGCTCACGCTGACCAATTCCAATGGCGCGGAGGCCACCGCCGAGGGCGATCCGTTGAAGCTCCACTATGTCACCGCGGTCAGCGACCAGCTCACCGGGGACTTCACCATCGATCCCAAGGATCTTCCCGCCGGTGGTGAGGCGTCCGCTCCGACCGAGGGCGTCACCGTGACCAGTGACGACGGCGCCACTACTATGACCTTCAATTCCGACGGAACCTATGTATTCAAATTTGAGTCCTACAGCGTAGAGGATGCCGGTACTTACACCTTTGAAGGCGGCGTGCTCACGCTGACCAACTCCAAGGGTGCGGAGGCCACCGCCGAGGGCGATCCGTTGAAGCTCCACTATGTCACCGCGGTCAGCGACCAGCTCACCGGGGACTTCACCATCGATCCCAAGGATCTTCCCGCCGGTGGTGAGGCGTCCGCTCCGACCGAGGGCGTCACCGTGACCAGTGACGACGGCGCCACTACTATGACCTTCAATTCCGACGGAACCTATGTATTCAAATTTGAGTCCTACAGCGTAGAGGATGCCGGTACTTACACCTTTGAAGGCGGCGTACTCACGCTGACCAACTCCAAGGGTGTGGAGGCCACCGCCGAGGGCGACCCGTTGAAGCTCCACTATGTCACCGCGGTCAGCGACCAGCTCACCGGGGACTTTACCATCGATCCCAAGGATCTGGGATGACCGAATAACCTTTCCAAATCACCTCCTGGTTTCCTTCCCTCGCGAGCCGCCCCGTTCCGGAGCTCCGTCTTTGGAACGGGGCGGCTAAATTTAAAGAACCATTACGCGATTTCCCCTCATCTATAAGGGGGCTATACATATGGGCGAACCTGATAATGCGCGGCCTAGGTAGGGGACTGTTGGGGCGGCACGCTCTTTAATGCTATAGAAGCGTCCTTTTTAAGTAATTGACGAATTTGCAGGGCAGAGATATAATATTAATGAAATGAAATTAAATTCACTCTGGAACTTTTAACTAATTTAGGTGATCATATGGGGCGTATCTTAGTAGTTGAATTTGATGAGCAA